>DATNNN010000091.1:0-2962 GCA_035601815.1 Xanthobacteraceae bacterium
CACGCAGTCGAAGATCACCGGCTTCTTCACCGCGATCATCTCCTTGATCGCGGCGTCGAGGTCGCCCGGCTTATTGCAGCGGATGCCGACGCCGCGATAGGCCTCGGCGAGCTTGACGAAGTCGGGCAGCGCTTCGGTATAGGAGTGCGAATAGCGCCCACCGTGCAGGAGCTCCTGCCACTGGCGCACCATGCCCATGTACTCGTTGTTGATGATGAAGATCTTGATCGGCAGCTCGTATTGGGCCGCCGTCGACATCTCCTGCATGGTCATCAGCACCGAGGCCTCGCCGGCGATGTCGATGACGAGCGAGTTTGGGTGCGCCATCTGCACGCCGACCGCCGCCGGCAGGCCGTAGCCCATGGTGCCGAGCCCTCCACTCGTCATCCACCGCCGCGGCTCCTCGAAGCGGTAGAACTGCGCCGCCCACATCTGGTGCTGGCCGACCTCGGTGGTGATGTAAGTGTCCCGGTCCTTGGTCAGCGCGTAGAGCCGCTCGATCGCGTACTGCGGCTTGATGATGTCGCGCGAGTTCTTGTAGGCGAGCGACTTCCTCGCCCGCCATTGATCGATCTGCTTCCACCACTCGGCGAGCGCCTTCTTGTCGGGCTGCGCCGAGGTGGCGCGCCAGATGCGCACCATGTCCTCGAGCACATGGGCGCAGTCGCCGATGATCGGCACGTCGGCCTTGACGTTCTTGTTGATCGACGAGGGGTCGATGTCCACGTGGATCTTCTTCGACCCCGGCGAGAAGGCGTCGAGCCGCCCAGTGATGCGGTCGTCGAAGCGGGCGCCGATGCAAATCATCACGTCGCAGTCGTGCATCGACCAGTTCGCCTCCCAGGTGCCGTGCATGCCGAGCATGCCGAGCCACTGCGGGTTCGACGCCGGGAAGGCGCCGAGGCCCATGAGCGTCGAGGTGATCGGGAAGCCGGTGAGCTTGACGAGCTCGCGCAACAGCACCGAGGCCTCGGAGCCCGAGTTGATGACGCCGCCGCCGGTGTAAAACAGCGGGCGCTTGGCCTTCGCCATCAAATCAACCGCGGCCTTGATCTTGTCGATGTCGCCCTTGAGCTTCGGCCGGTAGCTCTTGTGCTGGACCTGCTTCGGCCCGACGTAGGTGCCCTTGGCGAACTGGATGTCCTTCGGGATGTCGACGACGACGGGGCCCGGCCGGCCGGAGCCGGCGATGTAGAACGCCTCGTGCAGCACGCGCGCAAGATCGTTCACGTCCTTCACCAGATAATTGTGCTTGGTGCAGGGGCGCGTGATGCCGACGGTGTCGCATTCCTGGAAGGCGTCGTTGCCGATCAGGTGCGTCGGCACCTGGCCGGTGATGACCACGACCGGGATCGAATCCATGAGCGCGTCGGTGAGGCCGGTGACGGAGTTGGTGGCGCCGGGGCCGGAGGTGACGATCACGGCGCCCACCTTGCCGGTGGAGCGCGCGTAGCCCTCCGCCGCGTGCACCGCGCCCTGCTCATGGCGCACCAGGATGTGCTGCACCTTCTCCTGATGGAACAGCGCGTCGTAGATCGGCAGCACGGCGCCGCCGGGATAGCCGAAGAGGTGCTCGACGCCCTGATCGGCGAGCGCCTGCACCACCATCTCGGCGCCGGTCATTTCCTTGTTCATCGTCGTCACTCCACCTGGGGCCTTCATGCTCGATCAGTCCCTACAAAATCGAAAAAGGGGCCGAAGCCCCTTTGCGCCACCGGACAAACGGCTGCTCGCCGTCAGCGGCTGGCGCATCTCCCTACCACGAGCGTAATTTTATTGCGCATGAACCTTGCCTTCCGTTCCAAAATTGCGCGTTTATACCCACTGGGGCCGCTAGCGTCAAGCGGGGATTGAGCTTTTCGGGCGCGCGGCAGTCCTTGCCGAGTCACGCACAGTTGCACGCGTTCCGGTGGCCCGGCAGCAACGAAAAATCTAGGTTCCCGCTCCAAACCGGAGCGGCAATGCCCTTCCTGCGCGAGAACAACGGCAACTGGTCGCCGCTCAAGATCGCCGCCTTCGCCGGCGCGATCGCCCCGGCCTTGTGGCTACTCACCCGCGTCGCCTTCGGCGATCTCGGCGCCCGGCCGGTGACGGTGGCGCTCCATTTCTGCGGCGACTGGGCGGTGCGCTTCGTGTTGATCTCGCTCGCCATCACCCCGACGCGCCGGCTGTTCGCCGCCCCGCGGCTGATCCAAGCGCGGCGCACCCTCGGCGTCGCCGCGTTCTTCTACGCGCTCTGCCATTTCTCGCTCTACGTCACCGACCAGATGTTCGACGTGCAGAAGGTCGCTACCGAGATCGCGCTCCGCTTCTATCTCACAATCGGCTTCACCGCGCTCATCGGCCTGATCGCGCTCGGCGTCACCTCCACCGATGCCGCGGTGCGCCGCCTGAAGCAGCGCTGGGGCACGCTGCATCGCCTGGTTTACTTCATCGCCACGCTCGCCGTCGTCCACTTCATGATGCAGAAGAAATTGGACATCTACGAGCCCACCTGGATGGCGGGGCTCTTGTTCTGGCTCCTCTCCTACCGCTTCGTGCAGAAGCGCATGCGCGAGGTGACGGTGCCTGCCCTGCTCGCGCTCGCCTTCGCTTCCACGCTCTTCACCATGCTCGGCGAGGCCGCGTGGTACGGCGTCCTCACCGGGGTATCGCCGCTGCGCATCCTCGCCGCGAACTTCGATCCCACCATGGACGTGCGCCCGGCGTGGTGGGTGCTGCTCGCGACGGTCGGCGTCGTGTTCCTCCACCTCGCGGCGAAATGGCTGTGGCCGCTGCCAGCGCGCCCGCCGCGGCCGGCGGCGCCGCAGCCGGAGCTCAAGCCGGCGGAGTGATCTTTCGCTCGAGCAGGTAATCGAGCGCCCGTTCCGGTTCGATCCACTTCCAGCCCGGCAACTGATGCCGAAAGAACGTCTGCTGCCGCTTGGCGTATCCCCGCGTGTCGCTTTTTCCCCGCTGCACG
>DATNNN010000092.1:0-2360 GCA_035601815.1 Xanthobacteraceae bacterium
TGAAGATCGCCCGCGGCCTCGTCACCAACGCCGAGTGGATGGAGTTCATGGCGGCCGGCGGCTACGCCAAGCCCGAGCTTTGGCTCTCCGATGGCTTCGCCACCGCCCAGAACGAGGGCTGGGAAGCGCCGGGCTACTGGCGGCAAGTGGACGGCGCCTGGCACTCGATGACTCTCGGCGGGCTCAAGCCCGTCGATCCGGCCGCACCCGTCGGCCATGTAAGCTACTACGAGGCCGATGCCTTCGCGCGCTTCGCGGGAAAGCACCTGCCGTCGGAGGCCGAATGGGAGGTGGCGGCACGCGCCGGTGAACTATCGGACGCTTTCGGCGTTCATTGGCAATGGACGCGCAGCGCCTACGCGCCGTACCCGGGCTATCGCGCCGTCGAAGGCGCGCTCGGCGAGTACAACGGCAAGTTCATGGTCAACCAGCTGGTGCTGCGCGGCTCGTCGCTGGCGACGCCCGAGGGCCACGCGCGCGTCAGCTACCGCAACTTCTTCTATCCGGCGTCGCGCTGGCAATTCACCGGCCTGCGGCTCGCCGCGTTCGGGGCGTGAGATGAAAAGCGCAACCGCACGCGAGCTCCGGCGTCTCGCGCCGCCGGCCTTCCTGACCGACGTGGTCGAGGGGCTCACCGCCGAGCGCAAGACGCTCAAGGCGAAGTATTTCTACGACGCCGCGGGCTCGGCACTGTTCGAAGAGATCACGGAGCTCCAGGAGTATTATCCGACGCGCACCGAGCTCGCGATCCTGCAGGAGCGCGCCGGCGAGATCGTGCAGCACATTCCCACCTGGGCCGCGTTCGTCGAGTTTGGTTCGGGCTCGAGCACCAAGACGCGCACGCTCTTGCGCGCCGCCACCAAGCTCGCCGCCTATGTGCCGGTCGATATTTCAGCGACGTTCCTGGCGCAGGAGGCCAAACGCCTGAAGGAAGAGTTCCCCGCGCTCGCCATCCTGCCGGTCGCCGCCGATTTCACCCAGGACTTCGACCTGCCGCGACCCATCCGCAAGCGCCCGCGCGCCGGCTACTTCTCCGGCTCTACCATCGGCAACTTCGAGCGCGACGAGGCCGCGGCCTTCCTGCGCCACGCCGGCCGCATCCTCGGGCCGGGTGCCGCGATGATCGTGGGCGTCGACCGGGTGAAGGACGCGGGCGTGCTGCACGCGGCCTACAACGACGCCGCCGGCGTCACCGCCGCCTTCAACCTCAATCTGCTCACCCGCATCAACCGCGAGCTCGGCGCCGACTTCGACCTCGCCGGCTTCGCGCACCGCGCCGTGTACATCGAGGACAAAGAGCGCATCGAGATGCACCTTGTCAGCAATCGCCGCCAGCGGGTGCGCGTGGGCGGCGCCACCATTTCCTTCGCTCCCGGCGAGACCATCCACACCGAGAGCAGCCACAAGTACTCGATCGACGGCTTCCGCGCGCTCGCCCGCGAGGCCGGCTGGAATCCGGTAGGCCACTGGACCGATGCCCGCGACTATTTTTCGGTGCACGCGCTCGCCCAGCCGGCGTAGATTGGCCGTATGAACCAACAAAAGCCGGCCGCTTCGCCGTATCTGGCGGGGCTGATGTGCCGCTGTCCGCGCTGCGGTAAAGGCAAACTGTTCGCGGGCTTCCTCACGCTTAGCACCGGCTGCGAGCGCTGCGGCCTCGATTATTCCTTCGCCGACGCCGGCGACGGGCCGGCGGTGTTCGTCATCCTGTTCACCGGCTTCATCGTCGCCACCGCGGCGGTGGTGGTGGAGTTCGTATGGCGGCCGCCGTACTGGCTGCACGCCATTTTGTGGATTCCGACGATCCTCGTGGTCTCGCTTGGGCTGCTGCGGCCGCTCAAGGGGCTGCTCATCGCGCTCCAGTATCACCATCGGGCGGAACAAGGCCGCCTCGACCACCCGTGAGCGCCCGCGCCTGGAAGAGCCTCGCCGTCCCCGGCGCGTTTGCGCTCGCAGCACTCGCGGTGCTGATCGGCCTCGGCGTGTGGCAGCTCGAGCGGCTCCAATGGAAGAACGCGCTGATCGCGCAGGTCGCGGCGCGCACGACCGCGCCGGCGACACCGCTCCCGCGCGAATCCGAGTGGAAGAATATCGGCGCCGGCGACGAATATCGCCGCGTTACCGCCACCGGCACCTTCCGCCACGATCGCGAGGCGCTGCTCTACACCGTGGAGCCGGAAGAGCACCGCCCCGGCGGGCCGGGCTATCTGGTGCTGACGCCGCTCGCGCTCGCCGGCGGCTCCATCGTGATCGTCAATCGCGGCTTCGTGCCGCTCGACCGCAAGGATCAGGCTACGCGGCGGCAAGGGCAGGTGGCGGGCCGCGCCACCGTCACCGGCCTCCTGCGTCTGCCCGAGGAG
>DATNNN010000093.1:0-4534 GCA_035601815.1 Xanthobacteraceae bacterium
ATTGTCGGCGGCGCTGAGATGGGGAAAGAGCGCGTAGGACTGGAACATCATGTTCACCGGCCGCTGGTGCGGCGGCACACCGGCGAGGTCCTCACCGCCGAGCAGAACGCGGCCCGCGTCCGGCGCCTCGAAGCCGGCGAGCAGGCGCAGGAGCGTGGTCTTGCCGCAGCCGGAGGGGCCGAGCAGCGCGAAGAACTCGCACTCGTAGATATCGAGGGAAAGATCGTCGACGGCGGTCACGGCGCCGAAGCGCTTGGTCACGCCTTCGAAACGGATGAGCGGCACGGCGGCGCGGTCCGCCCACGGCGCGAACCTCGCGCGCGCAGCGGCAGGCTTCACCTTTGCTTTCGGCATTCGTCCTCGCGCCGCTTCCTTAGCGAGGATCGCGCGGCCGCTCAACCGGCGTCAGTGCGCCTCGATCGCGGCGCTGCCGTCGAGCGGCGGGGGCCGGCGAATGAAGAATACCAGCGCCGCCGAGAGGGCGAAAATCACGGCGATCACCAGGAAGACGTCGGCGAAGGCGAGCACGAGGGCTTCCCGGCGCACCATGCCGGCGAGCTTCTTCAGCGCCGCGAGCTCGGGGTCGACGGTGACGAGCGTGGAGAACTTCTGGGTGAGTCCGCCCACCGTTTCCTCCACCACGTTCCGCCCCCAGGTCACGTGCTCGCGTAAATGCAGCTGGTGCACGTCGGTGCGCACGTTCAAGAGCGTGTTGATGCCGGCGAGGCCGAAGGCGCCGCCGAGGTTGCGCACGGTGTTGAACAAGCCGCTCGCGTTCTTCAGGCGGTCGGGCGGCAGCGTGCCGAGCGCCACCACGTTGATCGGCGCCATGCAGAACATGAGCGAAAAGCCGCGCAACATTTGCGGCAACAAGAGCTCCCAAAAGCCCCACTGGCTCGTGATCGGAAGGAGCTCGACGGTTGAGAGCACGAAACCCGCGAAGCCCCCGCCGATCAGCCAGCGCGGATCGACCCGCCGCACCAGTGTGCCGACGATGGGCGCGGCAATGAACATGCAGACGCCGGTGACGAACATGGTTTCGCCCACCTGCAGCGCGCTATAGCCGCGCACGCGAGCGAGGAATAGCGGATAGAGATAGGTGAGGCCGTAAAGGCCGATGCCCATGACGAAGGCGAGCAGCGAGCCGACGGCGAAGTTGCGGTCGTCGTAGGCGCGCAGATCGACCACCGGCTCCTCTGCGCGGAACGCGCGCCAGAAGAACAGCACCCCGCCCACGACGCTCGCCACCGCGAGCGTGGCGATGGTTGCGGACTGGAACCAGTCGTCCACCGGCCCCTGCTCCAGCACATACTCGAGGCTGCCGAGGAAGACGGCGAGCGAAATGAGCCCCATCACGTCGAACCGTCGCAACAGATCGAAGTACGGCTTGTCGAAGTCGACGAAGGTCCAGGCGATCACCGTGGCGAAGATGCCGGGCACCACGTTCACGAGAAACAGCCAGTGCCAGGAAAAGAGGTCCGTCAGGTAGCCGCCCACGGTAGGACCAATGGTGGGTGCGATCGTCACGGTGAGCGCCACCAGCGCCATCACCGGCCCCATGTGGCGCTTGGGAAAGATCGAATAGGCGGCGGCGAATGTCGTCGGGATCATGCCGCCACCGATGAACCCTTGAAAGGCGCGATAGACGATCATCTCGTTGATGGTGGTGGCGGTCGCGCACAGGACGCTGGCGATGGTGAAGCCGGCGGCCGAGATCGTGAACAGGACGCGGGTCGAGAGCGCCCGGCTGAGGAAGCCCGAGAGCGGGATCATGATCACTTCGGCCACGAGATAGCTCGTCTGCACCCAGGCGATCTCCTGCGGGGCGGCGGAAAGTCCTGCCTGGATTTCGCCGAGCGAGGAGGAGACGATCTGGATGTCCAGAATCGCCATGAACATGCCGAGAACAAGCGCGAAGAACGCAATCAGCTTGCGCGGCGTCACCTCGGGCTCGGGTGGCGGCGCGCCCGGCGGCTGACGAAGGTCGGTCATTTGGCGCCGCGGGTGTCCACCGTGACGACGACCGAGAGGCCGGGGATGAGCAGCCGCTCGGCGCCGCTCTTGACGCGGATGCGTACCGGGATGCGCTGGACGATCTTGGTGAAATTGCCGGTGGCGTTCTCCGGCGGCAGCAGGCTGAACAGCGCGCCCGACGCGGGCGCGAAGGAATCCACCACGCCCTCGAGCGGATGGTTCGGATCGGCGTCGAGCACGACCTTCGCCGGCTGGCCGGGACGGATGTTGGTGAGCTGGGTTTCCTTGAAATTGGCGTCGACATAGATGTCGCTGACCGGCACAAGGGCGAACAGGCGCTTGCCCGGGCCCACGTAGTCGCCGGTCTCCACCGACTTGTTGCCGAGAATGCCGTCGAACGGGGCGCGGATGATCGTGGCGTCGAGATCGCGCTTGGCCTTGGCCGCTACCGCTTCCAGCTCCTTGCGCGTCCGCTCGGCCTCGAGCTTCTGCGCCTTCAGCACGTCGAGATTGGCGGCGGCGGCGGCAAGCGCGGCGCGCGCCTGGGCGAGCGCCGCCACGGCACGGTCGCGCGCGTTGCGCGCGGCGTCGAGCGAAGCCTGGCTCGCCGACTTGGTGGTGACAAGCGACTGGATGCGATCGAAATCGGCGGCGGTGCGCGTGGCGTCGGCCTGGGCGCCCTCAACGCCGGCGCGCGCCTGGTCGATGGCGGTGGCGGCGGCGATAATCTGCTTGTCGAGGCGATCGATGGTGGCGTCTTGCGTGCCGAGACGCGCCTCGGCCTGGTCGAGCGCGAGCCGGTAGTCGCCGTCGTCAAGGCGAACGAGCACGTCGCCCAGGCGCACGAGTTGGTTCGCCTTGACCGGCACGTCGGCGACGTAGCCCGCGACCTTCGGCGCCACGATGTTCATGTCGGCGCCGACGTAGGCGTTGTCGGTGGAGACGAGGAAGCGGCCGGTGACGAACCAGTCGACGCCGTACCACGCGCCGCCGGCGAACAGCGCGAGCGCGACGGCAATGAGAATGAGCTTCTTGCGATCGGTGCCGTTCGGGCCGGTGGGCGCGCCGGCGCTCTCATCGCCGGCACCCGCGACCCGCGCCGGTCCCGGCGGCAGCGCGGTGGGTGCCGCCGGAGCGACGGGCGTAATGCGCGCATGCGGAATCGCGGCCGGGCCGCGAAGCTCTTCCTCGGGCTCGACCTCTGGGGCGCGGGAACTCGCTTCCATCGCCATCAATCTAACCTCTCGCCGGCGCGACGCGCTGTATCCGCCGTCACATAGCGAACGGCGTATGATCGAACCGAACGGTTCGGTCATTTCAAGCTTGACATAGCCTGTAAATTTTGCGTAATCAAGCCCTGACCGAACCGTTCAGTTCGATTTGAGAATCCACAAGAAAATCATGGCAGAGCCCGCCGTTGCCGCCGCCGATCCCTTCGCCGTCTCCGGCCAGGAGAAGCGTGCCCAGATCCTGAAGGGTGCCCGCGAGGTGTTCCTCGCGCGGGGCTTCGACGCCGCCAGCATGGGCGATATCGCGCGCGCCGCAGGCGTCTCCAAGGGCACGCTCTACGTCTATTTCGAGAATAAGGAGCGGCTGTTCGCGACCCTGGTGGAGGACGAGTGCCGGGTAATCGGCGACTGGATGAACGTGCTCGATCCGGCCGAGCACGACGTGCGCGCGGCGCTCACCAAGCTCGGCCGCGGCTATCTCGAAGCGCTGATGCGGCCCGGCCATATCGCGTGGCTGCGCACGGTGATCGGCGCGACAGAGCAATTTCCCGAGCTCGGCCAGGTCTTCCTCAACTCCGGCCCGCGCCGCGGCGTCAAGCAGCTCACCGAATGGCTGCGCACCAAGATCGCCGACGGCGAGCTTGCCATCGACGACGTCGAGCTCGCGGCTTGGCAGTTCCTCATGGTGTGCCAAGGCGCCGTCATGCTGCCGATGATGCTCGGCGGCGAGCCGCGGCCGACGAGCGCGCGGCTCGAGCATGTGATTGCGCGCGCCGTGGACGTGTTCATTGCCGCCTACGGCCGCCGCGACTAAGCGGTCTCGCGATCGGCGCCGGCACTGAGCGCCGCCTGCACCGCCTCCACCTCCGCCGCACTCGCGGTGAGACCGAGCTTGGTGCGCCGCCACAGCACGTCGTCCGCCGTCTCCGCCCACTCTTCCCTTCTCAAATAATCGAGCTCCGCCTGATGCAGGTCGGCGACGAGCCGCGGGCCGAGCGCGTCGAGCGTTTCCGCCGTCGACAGGATTTTGCGCGCGCGCGTGCCGTAGGTGCGGGCGAGCCGCGCCGCGTGTGGCTCGACGAGAAAGGGATATTCGACCCGCAAGTGCCGCGTGAGCTCGTCGACGCCGCCCGGGCCAAGATCGCCGCCCGGCAACGGCGCGTCGCCGGTCCAGGCGCGGTTGAGCACGAACCAGTGCTTGAGCCGGTCGATCGCCTGCTCGGCGACGCGGCGGTAGGTGGTGAGCTTGCCGCCGAAGATGGTCACGAGCGGCGGCTCGCCGTAGCGGCCGTCCACCTCCATGCGGTACTCGCGCGTCACGTCGTCGGGCC
>DATNNN010000094.1:0-3292 GCA_035601815.1 Xanthobacteraceae bacterium
CTTCCGGATCTGACCCGGTTGGCGAGTAGCTCGTCCACCGCCAACCTCCCGCCGTTATATTGGCCCTCCGCCGGGCGAAGGCAAGCGGGACAAAGGCGCGGATTGCGCCGCGGAAACGCGCGTGCGAGCGTCGCCCACATCGCCATGCCTACAAGTTCCACACCTTCCTTCGCCTATATCGGCACGCGCCTCGACCGCGCGGCGGAGCGCCGCGCCGAGCTCGAATCGGCGCTGACGCGCCCGGACACCCGCGCCTACGTCATCTGCGGCGATCGCGTGGTGCTGCACAAAAGGAACGGCGCGCTGTCCCCGCTCTTCCCGGTGGCGGAAGCGGCCGGCATGGGAGCGGCCGGCGAGCAGGTGCTCATCGGCTTCGACGGCGGGGCCGCGCGCATCGCCCAGGAGATCGCGGCCGACGCGGGCGAGGCGCTGAAGGCGCGCGGCGACCTGCAGGTGCGGGATCTGCGCGGCATTGCGCTCGAAGGCGCGCTGCCGCCGGACGAGCTCGGGCCGCTTGCGATTGCCAAGGCGCTCCTCACCTGGCACGCGCGGCATCGGTTTTGCGCCAACTGCGGCTCGCCCACCACGGCGAGCGAGGGCGGCTGGCGGCGCGACTGCACCAAATGCTCCACGCAGCATTTCCCGCGTACGGACCCGTGCGTGATCATGCTCGCGGTCGCCGGCGACCGCTGCCTGCTCGGGCGCGCCAAGCGCTTCCCCACGGAGATGTGGTCGTGCCTCGCGGGCTTCGTCGAGCCCGGCGAGAGCCTGGAGGAAGCCGTGCGGCGCGAGACGCTGGAGGAAGCGGGCGTGCGCACGGGGCGCGTCGCCTACTTCGCATCGCAGCCCTGGCCCTATCCCATGTCGCTGATGATCGGCTGCTTCGCGCAAGCCGAAACGACCGAGCTCACGATCGACCGCAAGGAACTCGAGGACGCGCGCTGGGTGAGCCGCGATGAGGCGCGCACGATGCTCGACCACAGTCATCCGCAAAAGCTGTTCGTGCCGCCTCCGCTCGCGATCGCCAACCATCTGGTGCGCGCGTTCGTCGAGCGCGGCGCGGGCGTGGTCGGCTAGCTCTTCGAGTGCTCGATCCGGTACTTCGCCGCCGGATAGACGCCGAGGATCTTCATTTCCTTGGAATAGAAGGCGAGTTCTTCCAGCGCGAGCTTGAGCGGCCGGTCGTCGGGGTGGCCTTCCACGTCGGCGTAGAACTGGGTGGCGAAGAAATCGCCGTTCAGCTGGTACGACTCGAGCTTGGTCATGTTGACGCCGTTCGTCGCGAAGCCGCCAAGCGCCTTATAGAGCGCGGCCGGGATATTCCGCACCTGGAACACGAAGGTGGTGACGATCAGGCCATTGCCGGCGGCGGCCCAGTCGGGCTCGCGCGACAGCACGAGGAAGCGCGTGGTGTTGTGCTTCTCGTCCTCGATGTCGGCGGCGAGCACGTCGAGGCCGTAGATGTCGGCGGCGAGCTTGGAGGCAATGGCGGCATGGGCCTTGTCGCCCGCTTCCGCGATGAGGCGGGCGGCGCCCGCGGTGTCGGCGCCGACCACGGGCTTGAGGCCGAGCTTCTTGATCAGCTTGCGGCACTGGCCGAGCGCCATGATGTGGCTCTGCACGGTCTTGAGGTCGCTGACCTTGGCGCCCTTCACGCCGAGGAGCTGGTGGCGCACCGGCAGGAAGTACTCGGCGACGATGTTCAGCCCCGACGTCGGCATCAGATGATGGATGTCGGCGACGCGCCCGGCGACCGAATTCTCGATCGGAATCATGGCAAGCTCCGCCTCGCCGCCGCTCACCGCGGCGAAGGCGTCCTCGAAGGTCGCGCACGGCACGGCCTCGTAGTCCGGATAGGCCTCGTGCGAGGCGATGTGCGAGTTCGCTCCGGGCTCGCCCTGGAAGACGATGCGTTTCTTGCTCATGGGTTTGCTCGCCGTAGCACGGCGCGGGCCTTTTCCAGATCGCCGGGGGTGTCGACGCTCACCGGTATAGCATCGGTGAGCGCCACGTCGATGCGCATGCCGGCCTCGAGCGCGCGCAACTGCTCGAGGCGCTCGCGCAAT
Organism: Xanthobacteraceae bacterium; assembly: GCA_035601815.1. Taxonomy (GTDB): domain Bacteria; phylum Pseudomonadota; class Alphaproteobacteria; order Rhizobiales; family Xanthobacteraceae; genus DATNNN01. Next base: position 2,067 of record DATNNN010000094.1, read on the forward strand.
TCGAGCTTCGACGCCGGCAGCTTGACGAAGCGGGCAAGTGCCGCGCGGCGGAACGCATAGAGGCCGATGTGGTGGTAGAGCGGGCCGTCGCCGGTGGGTGCCGTAGCCCGGGTGAAATAGAGCGCGCGCAGGCGGCCGGGCGCGACCTCGGTGCCCACGACCTTGACCACGTTGGGGTCAGTGCGCTGCGCCGGATCGGTGATCTCGGCGGCGGCGGTGGAAATATCCACCGCCGGATCGGCGAGCGGGCCGAGGGCCGCGCGAATCGCCGCGGGCGCGATGTCGGGAAGATCGCCCTGCAGGTTGAACACGACCTTCACCTTCTCGCCGGGATCGAGAATCGTGAGCGCCTCGAATACCCGGTCGGAGCCCGAGAGATGGTCGGGCCTGGTCAGCACCGCTTCGCCGCCGGCGGCGGTCACGATCGACGCCACTCGCTCCGTGTCGGTGGCGACCACGACGCGGCCGATGCCGGCGGCGCGCGCGCGGTTCAGCACGTGCACCACCATGGGAACGCCGTTGATGTCGGCGAGCGGCTTGCCCGGCAGGCGCGTCGCCGCCATGCGCGCGGGCACGATCACGAGCACCTCGGATGGGGAAACGGCGGCCATGAAGTGCCTCGGGTACGCGACAAGGAGCGGCAGAAAGTAGCAGGGAACGCCGGCCTTATACGGGTTGCACCGCGTGGCGCAAAGCGTTACGTCTCGGCCGCCCGGACAGGGGAGCGCGCAAGCGGCTCCCCGTCTTTATGGACGCACGATGGACAGCTTCGAAATCAATAAGATCCTCGGCGCCCTCCTCGGCACGCTCCTGTTCACGCTCGGGCTCAGCATCGCGGCCGGCGGCATCTTCGCGCCGAAGATGCCGGCCAAGCCCGGCTATGAGATCGCGGTGGTCGAGGCGCCGGCGGGCGGCGCGCAAGCCGCGGCCCAGCCGGACGAGCCGATCGAGACGCTGCTTGCCAAGGCCGATCCGCAGAAGGGCGCGAACTCGGCGAAGAAGTGCCTAGTCTGCCATACCTTCGAGAAGGGCGGCCCCAACAAGGTGGGCCCGGACCTGTGGGGCATCGTCGGCCGGCCCCGCGCCTCGCACGCGGGCTTCGCCTATTCCAACGCGATGAAGGCCAAGCCCGGCGAGTGGACGTTCGACGACTTGAACAAGTTCCTCGCCAATCCGCGCAGCTTCATTCCCGGCACGTCGATGGCCTTCATCGGCCTCAACCGGCC
>DATNNN010000095.1:0-2870 GCA_035601815.1 Xanthobacteraceae bacterium
GCCGGGGATCGGCGCCTATACCGCCGCCGCCGTCGCCGCCATCGCCTTCGGCCGCAAGGCGACGCCGCTCGACGGCAACATCGAGCGGGTGGTAGCGCGGCTGTTCGCGGTGGAAGCGCCCTTGCCGGCGGCAAAGCCCGAGCTGCGCCGGGCCGCCGAAGGGCTTACGCCGGCGCGCCGAGCGGGCGACTTCGCGCAGGCGATGATGGATTTGGGCGCCATCATCTGCACACCCCGGCGGCCCTCGTGCCTTCTCTGCCCATTCAGCGGCGATTGCGCCGCGTTCACCCACGGCGACCAGGAGACCTTCCCGCGCCGGGCGCCCAAAGCCGAAGGCAAGCTCCGCCGCGGAACGGCGTTCGTCGTGCAGCGCGCCGACGGCGCGGTGCTGTTGCGCACCCGGCCCACGCGCGGCCTTCTTGGCGGCATGCGCGAAGTGCCGGGCTCTGAGTGGAGCGCCGATTTCGACCTGAAGACCGCGTTACGGGCCGCGCCCGACATCACCGCGAAATGGCGCCGCCTGCCGGGCATCGTGCGCCACGTGTTCACGCATTTTCCGTTGGAGCTTGTGGTCTACGCGACCGATGTCCCACGTAAGACGCGCGCGCTGCGCGGCATGCGCTTCGTTCCGGCGCGAAATCTGAAAAGCGAAGCGCTGCCGTCGCTCATGCGCAAGGTGATCGCGCATGCCGGCATCGACGTGAGGAGAGAACGCTAGCTCGCCGTCGCCATCTCGGCGCGGATGACCGAGCGCAGCGCGTCGATCGGCTTTCCTTCCACGTGCCAGAACGTCCAGCCGTTGCAGGCTTCGAGGCCGGCGGCCTTGGCGCCCATGCGGTGGATCGAGCCGACCGCGCCGTCGAGCGCGAGCGTGCCGTCGGCGCGCACCAGGGCCTTCACCCGGCCGCGTGCATCGGTGAGGGTGGCGCCGGCGCGCAACAGGCCGCGCTCGATCAAGGTCGCGAATGGAATCCGCGGCGCCTCGCGCACGGTCTGGAACGCTGCGACCGCCTCTTCCGGTAAGGGCTTCACCGCGGCGATGCGCGCCCGCGCCCGCGCGGCATAGGTCTCGTCGCGCTCGATGCCGATGAAATGCCGGCCGAGGCGTTTTGCGGCGGCGCCGGTGGTGCCGGTGCCGAAGAAGGGATCGAGCACCACGTCGCCGGGCTTGGAGCTTGCGACGATGACGCGCGACAAGAGCGCTTCCGGTTTCTGGGTCGGATGCAGCTTCTTGCCGGTACCGTCCTTCAGGCGCTCCTCGCCGGTGCACAGCGCCAACGTCCAGTCCGAGCGCATCTGCACGTCTTCGTTGCCGGCCTTCAGCGCCTCGTAATTGAAGGTATAGCGGCCGGCCTGCTCGCGCGCCGCCCAGATGAGCGTCTCGTGCGCGTTGGTGAAGCGGCGGCCGCGGAAGTTGGGCATGGGGTTGGACTTGCGCCACACCACGTCGTTGAGAATCCAGAAGTTGAGATCCTGCAGGATCGTGCCGACGCGGAAGATGTTGTGGTAGGAGCCGATGACCCACAGCGTGGCGTCAGGCTTCATCACGCGCCGGCAGGCGGCGAGCCACTCGCGGGTGAAGCGGTCGTAGGTCTCGAAGCTCGCGAACTTGTCCCAGGCGTCGTCGACGGCGTCCACCTTGGAGTCGTCAGGGCGCTTCAGCTCGTTCTGCAGCTGCAGGTTATAGGGCGGGTCGGCGAAGACGAGATCGACGGAGTTGGCCGGGAGCTTGTTCAGGATGTCGGCACACTCGCCGACGAGAACCCGGTCGATGGGGGGTTGCCCGGCTTGGGGGCGGAAACGGGGCGTCCCACGGGACGCCCCGATACGCGCGACTTGCATGACGCAATACTCGTTACGCTTACGCAACAGGAACCGACGGCCGGGACTGTGCCCTGTCGCGGTAAAGACCGGGTAAAGCTAAGCTTAACTAAATATTATGAAATTCGGCCTTCGCCCGGCATCCGCAGGTCGCCAGAAACGCCAATGGCCGGGACCAGCCCGGCCATTGAAAACGCTGCCAGGTCTCAAGCCGCAAACAGGTCGAGCTGGTCCTTCTTCATCCGCGGCGCTTGGAAATGCGCCGTGGTAAGCGGCACCCGCTTCTTGTTGAGGCCGATGCGCTTGCAGGCTAGCTCGAAGCGCCGTCCTATCGACCAAGCGTAGGGACCCGCGCCCGTCTGCCGGTGGCCCCAGCTAGAGTCGTAGTCCTTGCCGCCGTGCAGGCTCCTGACCAGCGAGATCACGTGGTCGTGCTTGTCGGGGAAGTTCTCCTTCAGCCATTGGCGGAAGAGATCCTTGATCTCGAGCGGCATGCGCAGCATGACGTAGCCCGCGGACTGCGCGCCCGCCGCAGCGGCGGCATCGAGAATGCGCTCCACTTCCGAATCGTTGATCGCAGGCACGATGGGCGCCACCATCACCGCCGCAGGAATGCCGGCCTCTGCGAGCTTGCGGATGGTGGCGAGGCGGAGCAAAGGCGTCGCCGCGCGCGGCTCCATCACCCGGGCAAGCTTGGGATCGAGCGTAGTCACCGACAGCGCAACCTTGGCGAGGTTGCGTCGGGCCATGTCCGCGAGGATATCGATATCGCGCGCCACCAAACCCGACTTGGTGACGATCGCCACCGGATGGCCGGCATCGCGCAGGACCTCCAGGATCTTCCGCGTCACCCGCCATTTGCGTTCGATGGGCTGGTAGGGATCGGTGTTGGTGCCCATGGCGATCACCTTGGGCAAGTAGCTGGGCGCCGCGAGCTCGCGGGCGAGCAAGTCAGCAGCGTCGGGCTTGACGAACAGCTTGCTCTCGAAGTCGAGGCCGGGGGACAGACCCTGGTAGGCGTGGGTGGGCCTTGCGAAGCAGTAGATGCA
>DATNNN010000096.1:0-4942 GCA_035601815.1 Xanthobacteraceae bacterium
GGCGCGAAAACCTTCGACAAGGCGATCGAAGTGCAGACCGATTACTTCAAGACCGCCTACGAAGGCTTCGTCGCCAAGGCGAGCAAGATCGGCGAGCTTTATGCCGACCTCGCCAAGGAGACCTACAAGCCGATCGAAGGCACCATCGCCAAGCAGCCGGCGCGCTGAAGTTCGGCGAGCCCTGCTGAAAGGAAAAGCCCGGCCTCGCGGCCGGGCTTTTTGTTTGGGGTGAGGCTGCGCTTACTTCGACAAGTGCAGGTTGGCGATGGCGGAGCCGATCGAGTTGAACACGCCGGAGAGCTGGGTCGCATCCTGCACGTCGTAATACATGGCAGGGGTACTGGCGCAGTTCTGCAGCAGCGTCGCGTTGCCATCGATGACGCGGATTGCATAGATCTGGATGCCCGCGTTCTTGATGTTGGTGCAGACAAGTGCCGTGCGCGCGTCGATCGTCGATTGGTTGCTCGACCAGCGGTTCTGGGTGTTGGTGCCGTCGGTGAGAATGATCAAATACTTGGTGACGTTGGCAGTGCCGTAGGCAACGCCCTCGGTGAGCGGCAACGTCGGCGACAACGCATGGAAACCCCAGGCGAGCCCGATAGTCACGTTGGTGCTGCCGTCGGCGATCATCTGATCGATCTTGCTGTTGAGCGCGGTCCAGTCGTAGCCCAGCGGCATCATGGTGGTTAGCGAGCTCTGGCACTGCTCGGCCGGGAACTTGGTTGAGATGGTGCTGGTCGGCGTCGTGTCGTTGACGTCGTTGCTCTGGTCGCGGTCGATGACGCAGCCGGTCCATTGGCTGTGCGGGCAACTCGACCCGCCGCCGCCACCGTCGCCGTCGTCACCGCCGCCGCCGCCCCCGCCGCCGCCCCCGCCGCCGGAGCAGGTCTTGTTCGCGGCGTCCCACAGATCCCAGCGGAGCCACGTCTGGCTCGCGTAGGTGGTGCCGATGTTGACCTCGGTGCCAAACGGGATGATCGCAACCTTGGCGTCGCCTGCAGTAGTCGCCGCGTTCTTTAGGGTGGTGAGCAGATTCTTCGCCGCGATCTTGAGCTGGGTGAGCTTGCCGCTTTGCGCCATCGATCCCGTGTTGTCGAGGGCGAGCGCGACCTCGACCTTGCCGATGCCCCACTGCACCTGCGCGTGCGCGCCGACCGGGAACGACGTCGGCATGCCGATGAGCTTCAGCACGCTGGCGAGGCCGGTGTTGTAGGTGCCGGTGGCGTCGAGCGTGAGCGTGCCCGTCCCCGAGGCGATGGTGAGTGTGATATTGCTGAGCGGGCTGTTGCCGAGATTGCCCAGGAAGAACGCGCTGCCGATGGTATCGATCTGCGTCTGCGTCAGCGGCATTTGGCGCTGGAGCGCGATGCCGGTGGCGTCGAGCGAGTCCTGCATGTTGGTGCGGGCGGAGTTCGCCATGCTGTAGTCGACGGCGATGCCCATCGCCCCGAACACCGGGATGATGGCGAGGGCGAAGGTGATCGCGACGTTGCCGCGATGGTCGGAAAACCAGTTGCGAATGCCTGAGTTGCGCATGGGCGAGGGCACCATTCCTGAGGGTTGCCACATCATGCGCACACGGCCTTTAAGCAAATCTTGCCGGGATCAGTGATTTTCCGCCCTATCGGCGGCCCGGGGCGGGCCCTCGCCGGGCATGGTTAAAGGGGCGTCGCGGCGCCCCTGGCGCTAGGGCCCGGCAATTCCTATTATTTACCTCTGCTTCGCTGCGCTGCGGCGGGGCGGGCGCCCAAACCCTCGCGAATCATGGACTTGTCTCTTCACCATAGGCCGGCAGCGACAATTGGACCGTTGATGGCCGGGGCCGACGATCGCAAGGGCCGCGAGAACGGGGGGACCGGCACGGGGGTCCTCACCCGGACGAAGCCGCAGGTAAAGCACCCGAACCTCTACCGGGTGCTCTTGCTCAACGACGACTACACGCCGATGGAGTTCGTGGTGCATGTGCTCGAGCGATTCTTCGGCAAGAGCCGCCAAGATGCCACACGCATCATGTTGCATGTGCACCAGCACGGGGTCGGGGAATGCGGGATTTTCACCTACGAGGTGGCGGAAACAAAAGTGACGCAGGTGATGGATTTCGCCCGCAAGCACCAACATCCGCTACAATGCGTCATGGAGAAGAAATGAATCGGGTTAGGATCGTCTGATGCCGACGTTCTCGCGTAGCCTGGAGCAATCGCTGCACCGCGCGCTGGCGCTCGCCAACGAGCGTCACCACGAGTACGCGACGCTCGAGCACCTCTTGCTCGCGCTCACCGAGGACCAGGACGCGGCGGCGGTGATGCGCGCCTGCAACGTCGACATCGAGAAGCTCAAGCGCAACCTCGTCGACTACATCGACGGCGAGCTCGAGAACCTGGTGATGGAGGCGGCCGACGACTCCAAGCCGACCGCCGGCTTCCAGCGCGTGATCCAGCGCGCGGTGATCCACGTGCAGTCGTCGGGCCGCGAGGAGGTGACGGGCGCCAACGTCCTGGTCGCGATCTTCGCCGAGCGCGAGAGTCACGCCGCCTATTTCCTGCAAGAGCAGGACATGACCCGTTACGACGCGGTCAACTACATCAGCCACGGCATCGCCAAGCGGCCAGGCATGTCGGAGTCGAAGCCCGTGCGCGGCGTCGAGGACGAGACCGACACCAAGCCCGGCGAGGATGGCAAGAAGAAAACCGACGCGCTCGAAGCCTATTGCGTCAACCTCAATAAGAAGGCGCGCGAGGGCAAGATCGACCCCTTGATCGGCCGCGAGTCGGAGCTCGCGCGCACCATCCAGGTGCTGTGCCGCCGGCAGAAGAACAATCCGCTGTACGTGGGCGAGCCCGGCGTCGGCAAGACCGCGATCGCCGAGGGGCTGGCGCGGCGCATCGTCGAGGGCGAGGTGCCGGAGGTTCTGCGCAAGTCCACCATCTTCACCCTCGACATGGGCTCGCTGCTCGCCGGCACGCGCTATCGCGGCGACTTCGAGGAGCGGCTGAAGCAGGTCATCAAGGAGCTCGAGGCCTATCCGCACTCGATCGTGTTCATCGACGAGATCCACACGGTGATCGGCGCCGGCGCCACCTCGGGCGGCGCCATGGACGCCTCCAACCTGCTGAAGCCGGCGTTGTCGACGGGCAACCTGCGCTGCATCGGCTCGACCACCTACAAGGAGTACCGCCAGTACTTCGAGAAGGATCGCGCGCTGGTGCGCCGCTTCCAGAAGATCGACGTCAACGAGCCGACCGCCGACGACGCGGTCGACATCCTCAAGGGGCTGAAGCCCTATTACGAGGACTTCCACCGCCTGCGCTACACCAACGAGGCGATCAAGGCGGCGGTCGATCTGTCGGTGCGCTACATCCACGACCGCAAGCTGCCGGACAAGGCGATCGACGTGATCGATGAGTCGGGCGCGGCGCAGATGCTGTTGCCCGAGGGCCGGCGCAAGAAGACGATCGGCATCAAGGAGATCGAGGCCACGGTCGCCACCATGGCGCGCATTCCGCCGAAGACGGTGTCGAAGGACGACGCCGAGGTGCTGTCGAACCTCGAAAGCTCGCTCAAGCAGGTGGTCTACGGCCAGGACAAGGCGATCGGCGCGCTCACTTCGGCGATCAAGCTGGCGCGCGCCGGCCTGCGTGAGCCGGAGAAGCCGATCGGCTCCTACTTGTTCTCGGGCCCGACCGGCGTCGGCAAGACCGAAGTGGCGCGCCAGCTCGCCGCCGCGCTCGGCGTGCCGCTGCATCGCTTCGACATGTCTGAGTACATGGAGCGCCACACGGTGTCGCGCCTGATCGGCGCGCCGCCCGGCTACGTCGGCTTCGATCAGGGCGGCCTGCTCACCGATAGCGTCGACCAGACGCCGCACTGCGTGCTCCTCCTCGACGAGATCGAGAAGGCGCATCCGGACCTGTTCAACATCCTGTTGCAGGTCATGGATCACGGCAAGCTCACCGACCACAACGGCAAGCAGGTCGACTTCCGCAACGTCATCCTGATCATGACGACGAATGCCGGCGCCTCGGAGCTCGCCAAGTCCGCCTACGGCTTCACGCGCACCAAGCGCGAAGGCGACGACACGGAAGCGATCACCCGCATGTTCACGCCGGAGTTCCGCAACCGGCTCGACGCCACCATCACTTTCAGCCACCTGCCGCCGGCGATCATCGCCAAGGTGGTGGAGAAGTTCGTGATGCAGCTCGAGGCGCAGCTCGACGACCGCGGCGTCACCATCGAGCTCTCCGCGGAAGCGGCGGCGTGGCTCGTCGACAACGGCTACGACGAGCAGATGGGGGCGCGGCCGATGTCGCGCGTCATCCAGGAGAAGGTGAAGCAGCCCTTGGCCGACGAGGTGCTGTTCGGCCGCCTGAAGAACGGCGGCCACGTGCGCGTCGTGGTCAAGGAGGAGGAGGGCAAGAAGACGCTCGGCTTCGAATATCCGGAAGGCCCGATCACGCCGCGGCCGGAGAAGATCGAGAAGCCGAAGGCCAGGAAGCGGCCGCGTCATTCCGCCTTCAAGAAGGCGAAGAAGGGCCCGTCCGGCTCCGGCGGCAGCCCGGTGCCGAAGCTGCCGCTCGTCAAGGTGTGACCAAGATCGTCATGCCCGGCCCGGCCCGGCCGAAGGCCGAGTCCCGGGCATCCAAGTCTTTATGCGACCTTTTCATGGATGGCCGGGACAAGCCCGGCCATGACGTTGTTGCATGCTTGGTCTGGTGAGCCATTGGCAGTGGCGGTTGCTATGAGTTAACCCCCGTGTCCGATTCCCCCAGGCGATCCGACGTGAATGCGCCCGCTGTTGACCGCGCGCATTGGTACGGCCGCGGCATCAAGGCGGCCTTCCGCTCCGTGCAGGTCGGCGTGCTGTTCGCCTCCTACGTCGGCTTCGGCGGCCTGATCCACGACGTAGACTTTCCCCTCGCGGCCGCGGTGCTTTCGACGGCGCTGA
>DATNNN010000097.1:0-20550 GCA_035601815.1 Xanthobacteraceae bacterium
GAGACGGGCGCGCAGCTCCTTCGCCACGTTGGTCATGGCGTCGAAATCGCGCGCGCCGCGGAAATAGATCCAGTGCCAGAGCTGCGATACGCGCATGCGCAGCTCGCGCTCGGGCACGCCGACTTCCGCGAGTGCCTGAACCAGACCGTCGCGGTCGCGGCCGGCGAGCGACGGCTTCGCCGCGGCGGAAGCAGGTGCGGGCGTGGCAAGATCGGAAATCGCGCTCATGAGAAGGACGCTAACACTTTTCCCGGCCGGATTGGTGAATCCGGTCAGCGGCACGCGTGTCAGCGGCATTCCTGGCCGACGCGGTCGAGCGCTTGCGCAAGGCCCGCAAGCGTATAGCGGTCGGTGGTGACATTGCCGCGCACGGAGGTTGCCTTCACCACGAGCTCGCGGCCCTTGCGCAGGGTATCGACGAGCCGCGCCTCTTCGGCGGCGTTGCGCACCCAGGCGCCGTCGCCCTTGGTGTAGAGCGAGAACTTGCCGTCGCCGACCTCGAGCTGGGCCTCGCTGCCTTCCTTGATGGGGAAGCCGACGGTGACGCTCACCTCGTTCTTCACGTTCTCGCCGGGGCGGGTGGCGATGAAGAGATAGCCCGGGTCGCGCTTGAGACCGGCAGGCTGGCGTTCCTTGGGCTGGGCGAGCGCGTAGCACACCTTGGTGCGGGCCGCCTGGCTCGCGTAGACGCCCCAGTCGCCGTACTGGGCGACCGCGGTGGGGGCCGGTGCGTTCGACTTGGTCTGCGCCATGGCGGCGGTGGCGGCGAACATCAACCCCGCGATCAGGATGGACCGGCGCATGATCTCTCCTCTGGCAAGCTCTCGAATCACAACGAACTCCTGCTCCGGCGAGGCATAACCGCGGTCGGCGCCGCCTGCCAAGCGATGTTCGACAGCTAGCGGCGAACGCCGCCGAAAAAGTGGCAACGGCCCTCAGGCGGCAAGCGAATAAGCGGCCTCCACCACATAGGGCCCGCCGCCCACCGAGTTTCGCGAGGAATAAAGAACGAAACGGGAGACGCGGAAGGGTGCGCTGCGATAGGCGCCCCGGCTCGCGAGATACTCGGCCACCTCGCGGGTGGAGGAGTCCCTTAACCGCGCCAGCGTCACGTGCGGGGTGTACTTGCGCGATTCCGGATCGAGCCCGATGCGCTGCAACAGCCGCTCATGCTCCGCCTGCAGGTCGATCAAGGGCTCGCCGGTCGCCACCGCGAACACCGAGCGCGGCTTGCGCCCGCCGAACTGATCGAGGCCGGAAAGCCGCACGTCGAAGGACGGCCGCTCGACGCGATGCAGCACGTGCATGACCTCGTTCGCCGTCGGACCGTCCACGTCGCCAATGAAGCGCAGCGTCAGATGAAAGTTCTCCGGGTCGATCCAGCGCGCGCCGGGCAAGCCGCCGCGCAGGACGGATAGATCCGCGGTGACCGCGGCCGGCAGCTCGATCGCGGTGAACAAACGCGGCATCTCATCCCGTCCGCGCGCGTACCCGCGCGATCAGTTGTTCCACCGACGGCAGAATGCGCGCGACGATCAGGTCGATACCCTTGGCGGTGGGGTGGATGCCGTCGCGCAGGTTGAGCGCGGGATCGGCGGCGACGCCGTCGAGGAAGAAGGGATAAAGCAGCACGCCGTGCTTCTTGGCGAGCTCGGCGTAGATCGCGTCGAAGCCTGCCGCGTATTCGGCGCCGAGGTTGCGCGGCGCCTGCATGCCGGCGAGAAGCACCTCGACGCGGCGCTCTTTGAGGCGGCGAACGATGCCGTCGAGCGCGTCGCGCGTCACTTTGGGGTCGATGCCGCGCAAAGCGTCGTTGGCGCCGAGCTCGACGATCGCCGCTTCGGCGCCGGCGGGAAACGCCCAATCGAGGCGGGCAAGCCCGCTCGAGGCGGTGTCGCCGGAGACGGCGGCGCCGATCACCCGCACGTCGTAGCCCTTGGCCTTGAGCGCGGCCTCGAGCCGCACCGGGAAGGCGGCATCGGCCGGCAGGCCGTAGCCCGCCATCAGGCTATCGCCGAAGGCGACGATGCGCAGGGGCTCGGCAGCGACCGGGCAGGTTGCCGCAGCGAGTGCGCACAAAAGCGTTAGCCGTGCTACGAGGCCCTTTCGCCGCCGCGCCCGCGCCGCATCTGCGGGCGAGCTTGCGTGCCCGGTATCGCGTATCGAACGGACCCACATGGACGCACCCATCAACAAGCCCCGGCCGCAGGCCCCCGCCGTCGTTCTCGACGGCGTGGAGCTATCGCTCGGCAGCGGTGCCGCCCGCGTACATATCCTTAGAGGCGTGTCGCTTCAAATCGGCCGCGGCGAGGCGGTGGGCCTGGTGGGCCCGTCGGGTTCCGGCAAGTCGACGCTCTTGATGGTGATGGCGGGGCTGGAACGCCCGGACCGCGGGCGCGTGCTGGTGGCGGGCGAGGATCTCGATGGCTTGAACGAGGACGGCCTTGCCCGTTTCCGCGGCCGTACCATCGGCATCGTGTTCCAGTCGTTTCACCTGATCCCGACCATGACGGCGATCGAGAACGTGGCCGTGCCGCTCGAGCTCGCCGGCGCGCCGGACGCGTTGGCGCGGGCTCGGCGCGAGCTCGAGAGCGTCGGCCTCGGCGACCGGCTCGGTCACTATCCCGCGCAGCTTTCCGGCGGCGAGCAGCAGCGCGTGGCGCTGGCACGGGCGCTCGCGCCCGATCCGATCCTGGTCATCGCCGACGAGCCCACCGGCAACCTCGACGAGACGACGGGCAAGGAGGTGATGGACCTCCTGTTCGCCAAGCGCGCCGAGCGCGGCTCCACGCTCGTTATCGTCACCCACGACGCGGCGCTGGTGCGCCGCTGCGGGCGCGTGGTGCGCATGCGCTCGGGCCACGTGGAGGAAGCGCAGGAGGCGCGGCCGTGAACGTCGCGGTGCCGGCACACGTCTCGCTTGTTGCCCGCGCGCGGGTGGCGCTGCGGCTCGCGCTGCGCGACCTGCGTGGCGGGGTGCGCGGCTTCGGCGTCTTCCTCTCGTGCCTCGTGCTCGGCGTCGCCGCCATCGCTGGCGTCAACTCCTTCGCTCGGGCGCTATCCGACGGATTCGCACGCGAGGGCGGCACCATCCTCGGCGGCGACATCTCCTTCTCGCTGATCCATCGCGAGGCGCGGGAAGCGGAGTTGCAGTTCCTGCAGGGCCGCGGCGTCGTCGCCAAGGTGGCGACGCTGCGCGCCATGGCGCGCACCGGCGAGGCGGCGACGGCGCTTGTCGAAGTGAAGGCGGTGGACGGCCGCTATCCGCTCGCTGGCGAGGTCAAGCTCGATCCGCCCGGCGCGCTTGCGGCAGCGCTCGAACAGCGCGGCGAGGTCTTCGGCGCCGTGGCCGAGCCGGAGCTGCTGGCGCGGCTCGGCCTTGCCATCGGCGGCCGCGTCATGGTGGGAAGGGCCACCTACGAGATCCGCGCCGTCATCGCGACGGAGCCCGACAAGCTCGCGCTTGGGCTCACCTTCGGCCCGCGGCTCATGATCTCCGAGGAAGGGTTGCGCGCGAGCGCATTGCTGATGCCCGGCAGCCTCGTGCGCTGGACCTACCGGCTGCAACTCGCCGACCCGCGCGATCCGTTGCTCGCGGCGGTGGCGCGCGAGGCGAGTGAGCGCTTCCCCGACGCCGGCTGGGAGATCCGCAGCCGCACCAGCGCGGCGCCGCAGTTCGAGCGCAATCTCCGCCGCTTCGCCGAGTTCCTCACGCTGGTCGGGCTCACCGCGCTCTTGGTGGGCGGCGTCGGCGTCGCCAACGCCGTCAAGCACTACCTCGATCGCAAGCGGGAGACGATCGCGGTGCTCAAATCGGTGGGCGCGGGCGGCGGCACGGTATTCGCGATCTATCTCGCCGAAATCGGCCTCATCGCCCTGATCGGGATCACCATTGGGCTTTTGATCGGCATTGCCGTGCCGTTCGTGATCCATGGCGCTTTCGGCGGCCTCATTCCCCTGCCGCTCGCGCCGGCCATCCACATGGATGTGATTGCCAGCGCCATCGCCTATGGCCTCCTGATCGCGCTCGCCTTCGCGCTGTGGCCGCTCGGGCGCGCCCACGACATGCCGGTGTCGCTGCTCTTCCGCGACGAGGTCGAGGCCGGGAGCCGCTTGCCGCGCCGGCGCTACATGGCGCTCGCGGGCCTCGCCGTGCTGACGCTGGCGCTGCTCGCCGTCGGCGCCGCTGAGGACCGGCGCATCGCGCTCGTCTACGTGAGCGCCGCAGTCGGCACCTTCGTCGCGTTGCGGCTGCTCGCCGTCGGCATCATGGCGGCGGCGCGCCGCCTGCCGCGGCCGCGCTCGACGGCGCTGCGGCTCGCCATCGCCAACATCCACCGGCCGGGCGCGCTGACGCCGACGGTGGTGCTGTCGCTAGGCCTCGGGCTTTCGCTCCTCGTCGCGCTCACCTCGATCGAGGGCAATTTGCGCCGCCAGCTTACCGCGACGCTGCCGGAGCGGGCGCCGAGCTTCTTCTTTCTCGACGTTCCTTCCGCCGAGCTCGCGCGCTTCAACGCCTTCGTGCAGGCGCGCGCTCCCGGAGCGCAGCTCGAGGAGGTGCCCATGCTGCGCGGCCGTATTATCCGGCTGAAAGGCACCGCCGCCGACGACGTCAGGCCCGACCCGGAGGCGGCGTGGGTGCTGCAGTCGGATCGCGGGCTGACCTTCGCGGAGGAAAAACCCGAGGGCTCCACCATCGTGGCGGGGAGCTGGTGGCCGAAGGGCTACGACGGCCCACCGCTCGTCTCCTTCGACAAGCGGCTCGCCGATGGGCTCAAGCTCAAGGTCGGCGACCGCATCGTGGTCAACGTCCTCGGCCGCAACATCGACGCCACCATCGCCAACCTGCGCACGGTCGAGTGGGAGAACCTCGGCATAAATTTCGTCATGGTGTTCTCGCCGAACGCCTTCCGCGGCGCGCCCTATGGGGTGCTCGCCACACTGTCCTATCCGGACGGCGGACGGCTCGAGACCGAGCTTGCACTCTTGAAGGAGGTGGCGACCGCGTTTCCCGCCATCACCACCGTGCGCGTCAAGGAGGCGCTGCAGGCGATCAATGCCATCGTCGGCCAGATTGCGCTGGGCGTGCGCGGTGCCGCGGCATTCACGCTAATCGCGAGCGTGCTGGTGCTCGCCGGCGCGCTCGCCGCAGGGCATCACGCCCGGGTCTATGACGCGGTGATCCTGAAGACCCTCGGCGCCACGCGGCCGCGCCTCGTCATCGCCTACGGCCTTGAGTACGCGGTGCTCGGGCTCATTACCGCCTGCCTTGCGGTCGGGGCAGGCGCCGTCGCGGCGTTCTACGTGGTCGAGGAGGTGATGCGCTTCGGCTTCGTGTTCGATCCCATGGCGGCGGGTCTCGCCGCCGGCGTGGCGGTGGTGCTGACGGTCGTTTTCGGCCTCGTCGGTACCTGGCGGGCGCTGGGCGAGAAGCCGGCCGCCGTATTGCGAAATCTTTAATGATACGAAAGGCTTAGAGACGCGGTTTTAGCCTCACCGAACGTTGCAGTTTATTCACTTGCTGCCTGGTTTCGTGATCACCATATTAGCCGCCGAACGGTGGCGCCCGTGTTCGGCGCAGATCCGTTAGGGAGAGAGACCCAATGTCCGACTACAACACCAATCCCGCCACCCGCTTGGGCGCCAGGGCTCGCACGCAAGTCGCCATCGACGAGGGTCTCCGGGCCTACATGCTGCGGGTCTACAACTACATGGCCCTCGGCCTCGCCATCACCGGCGCCGCGGCGCTCGCCACCTTCAAAATGGCGACCACCGGCGATTTGGTTGCCAGAATTGGCGGGCAAGGCATTAATAGCTTCGGCCAGCTGATCTATCAGAGCCCGCTCAAGTGGCTGGTGATCTTCGGGCCGCTTGCCTTCGTTCTCGTCCTGAGCTTCGGCATCCAAAAGCTCAGTGTCGCGACGGCGCAGCTTCTGTTCTGGATCTATGCCGCAACGGTTGGCCTGTCGCTGTCGGTGATCTTCCTGATCTACACCGGACAGAGCATCGTCCAAGTGTTCTTCATCACCGCCGCGTCGTTCGGGGCGCTCAGCCTCTATGGCTACACCACCAAGCGCGACCTGTCGGCCATGGGCGCATTCCTGATCATGGGCCTGTTCGGCATCATCATCGCCTCTGTCGTCAATGTCTTCGTCGCTTCGTCGATGATGCAGTGGATCATCTCGGTGGTCGGTGTGTTCATCTTCGCCGGACTCACCGCCTACGATACCCAGCGCATCAAGGAGATGTATCTCGAGGCCGACGACGATGAAACCGCCGGCCGCAAGGCGGTCATGGGAGCGCTCTCGCTATACCTCGACTTCATCAACCTGTTCATGATGCTGCTGCAGATCTTCGGCGGCCGCCGCGACTGACGCCGCCGGTACAGGACGAAAAAAATAAGGCCCCGGCTCGCGCCGGGGCCTTTTGCGTTTCGCGCCTTAGCTCGCGACGCGGAGCGGATCGATCGCCCGCAGCACGCGGGCGAGATCGTGGCCCCGCTTCAGCACGTGGCCGCTTGCCGCCACCACCGCGTAGGCCCCTTGCCGGCGGGCGAGCGCCAGGTTCTTCTCGATGCGGTAGAGCGGCATCTCGGCGGCGCGCCGGAAAATCGAGAACACGGCGCGATCCTTGAGAAAGGAAATGGCGTAGTCGCGCCATTCACCGGCGGCGACCTTGCGGCCATAGAGATCGAGGATGCGGTCGAGCTCGCGTCGATCGAAGGTCACTAGCGGGGGCTTGAGGGATCGACCGCCTCGGCCCCCCGGGAACGCTATCGGTTCGACATCGCCCATGGCGCCTCCTGCGGCTCGAAGCAATGTTCGGGGCCAATGATCGCGCGGCCGTTGGACCGGGGCAAGCGCTCGATTTTGCAAGCTTCTCCGGGGCTTGCCGTCCTCACACGATCGTTAATGAAATCATAATGTCGCCCAATTTTGGCCCCGGCAACGCCGTTGCCTATGAGGATCCTGCGGCCTTCGGGTCGGTCCGCAGAAGCGCCGGTTAATTCCCAGCCCCCCAGCCCCCCGGACTTAGGCGGGCCGACCCAACAGTTCAGTTCGCGTACGGTTCAATCCCCTATGCTTTGCGGGCCGGCGAAAGCCGGCCCGTATTTTTTTCACCAGCGGCGGAAATCAGCGTAGCGCGATCTTGGCCGCGCCGTAGATCGGGCCGGGCGCTTCGGCGGTGCCCGACTGCACGAGGACCACCGCGTAATCGGCCTCGGCGCTGGAAATCTCGGCGAGCGGTACTGAGCGGTGCAGCGCGCGACCGGTCCAGGCGTCGAGCCGCCGCCAGGCGCGCACCACGTTATGGTAGGTAATGGTCTTGCCCCGGTTCTCGCCGCGGGCGATCGCGACCGTCTTGCTGCGGGTCACGGCGAGCAGCCATATCGCGGCCGGCGATCCGGCGCCGCCGCTGATGTCGATCTCGAGGTTGCCGTCCTTGCGCTCTAGCCTCACGGCAAGCGCGAGTTTTCCATTGAGCTCGCCGAGCGAGCTCTCGATCGAGCCACGCTCACTGCCGACGCGTTGCGCGATACCGTCGATCACCACCTGCGGCGTATAGACTTGGCGGTCGCCGCGCACCGCGGCATAGGCCTTCTGGCGCTGGGTATGGGCGTTGAGCGCGAGCGTGTCGCGCCAGCCGAGATAGTCCCAATAGTCGACCGGGAGTGACAACACGATCAGTTGCTCGTCGCGGAGAAGCTCGCCCACGAGACGATCGGCCGGCGGGCACGACGAGCAGCCCTGGCTGGTAAACAGCTCGATCACCGCGCTGGCATGTTCGGCCGCGGCAGGCGGGCCACCGGCGAGAGCGGTAAGCGTTACAGCGAGCCCCAGGCCGATGTATGCACGCATGCGAAACCGATCGAGCAAAGCCTGTAGATCGATAGACCGAAGCAAGCACTCCGGCCAGTCAATTCGCGGTGACAGGGGATGTAATCGACGGTGGGCAGGGGCCCGTTCAGCGGGCGAGACGGCGCAACACGTAGGCGAGAATCCCACCGTTCTTGAAGTAGTCGAGTTCGTCGAGCGTATCGATGCGACACAGCAACGAAACCTGCTTCACGGAACCGTCAGCAAACGTGATCGCCGTGGGTAGCGTCTGCCGCGGTTTGAGCTCGCCGGCGATCCCGCGGATCGTGACTCGCTCATCGCCCTTCAAGCCCAGCGACTGCCACGAGCCGCTCTCCTCGAAGGTGAGGGGGACGACGCCCATGCCGATCAAGTTGGAGCGGTGGATGCGCTCGAACGACTGGGCGATGACGGCACGCACGCCGAGCAGCGTCGTGCCCTTGGCCGCCCAATCGCGTGAGGAGCCGGTACCGTATTCGCGGCCGGCGAACACCACGAGCGGCACCCCATCCTGCTTGTAGCGCATGGCGGCGTCGTAGATCGAAAGCCGCTCGCCGGAGGGATAGTGCACCGTGACGCCGCCTTCGACGCCGGGCACCATCTGGTTCTTGATGCGGATGTTGGCGAAGGTGCCGCGCATCATCACTTCGTGATTGCCGCGGCGGGTGCCGTACTGGTTGAAATCGATGGGATTGACGCCGTGCTCGATCAGATACTTGCCGGCCGGCGAGGCCGCCTTGATCGAGCCCGCCGGCGAGATGTGGTCGGTCGTGATCGAATCGAGGAAAAGCCCGAGAATACGCGCGTTCAGGACATCCTTGAGCGCCGCCGGCGTCTTGCTGATGCCGACGAAGTAGGGCGGGTTCTGCACGTAGGTCGAGTTCGCGTCCCAATGATAGGTGGCGCCCTTGGCGACGCGCAGGTTGCGCCAGAACTTGTCGCCCTTGAACACGTCGCCGTATTTTCTCTGGAACATGCGCTTGGAGATCGAGCGGCGCACGAACGAGGTGATCTCGCTCGACTTCGGCCAGATGTCGCGCAGGAACACGCGGCGGCCCTGGCGGTTGCGGCCGATCGGCTCACGCATCAAGTCGACCTGCATGGAGCCGGCGAGCGCGTAGGCGACGACGAGCGGCGGCGAGGCGAGGTAGTTGGCGCGCACGTCGGCGTTGACGCGACCCTCGAAGTTGCGGTTGCCGGAGAGGACGGCGGCGGCCACCACATCTTGCGTGTTGACCGCCTTCGAGATCGCATCGGGCAGCGGGCCCGAGTTGCCGATGCAGGTGGTGCAGCCGAAGCCGACGAGGTTGAAGCCGAGCTTGTCGAGGTCCTTCTGCAGGCCGGCCTTCGCCAAATACTCGGCTACCACCTGCGAGCCGGGGGCGAGCGAGGTCTTCACCCACGGCTTCACGGTGAGGCCCTTCTTCACCGCCTTGCGGGCGAGCAGGCCGGCGCCGATCATCACGCTCGGATTGGAGGTGTTGGTGCAGGAAGTGATCGCCGCGATCACCACGTCGCCGTGGCCGATGTCGGTCTTCCTGCCGGGCACCTTGAAGCGCTTGTCGATCTCGCCTGCCTTGTGGAATTCCTTGTCGAGCGCGTCGGCAAAGCCTTCCTTCACGCGCGACAGCGGCACGCGGTCCTGCGGGCGCTTGGGGCCGGCCAGCGACGGCTCCACGTCGGCGAGGTCGAGCGCCAGCAAATCGGTGAACACCGGATCCGGCGTTGACCTGGTGAGGAAAAGGCCCTGCGCCTTGGCATAGGCTTCGACCAGCTTGACGCGTGCGGTCGCCCGGCCGGTGTCGGCGAGATAGCGCAGCGTCTCCGCGTCGATGGGGAAGAAGCCGCAGGTGGCGCCGTACTCCGGCGCCATGTTGCCGATGGTGGCGCGGTCCTCGAGCGTCAGCGAGCCGATGCCGGGACCGCAGAACTCCACGAACTTGCCCACCACGCCATGGCGGCGCAGCATCTCGGTGACGGTGAGCACGAGATCGGTGGCGGTGACGCCCTCGCGCAGCTTGCCGGTGAGGCGGAAGCCGACGACCTCAGGGATGAGCATGGAGATCGGCTGGCCGAGCATGGCCGCTTCCGCCTCGATGCCGCCGACGCCCCAGCCGAGCACCGAGAGACCGTTGACCATGGTGGTGTGGCTATCGGTGCCGACCAAGGTGTCGGGATAGGCGACCTCGACGGTCTTCTTCTTGCCGCCGATGAAGGTGTGCTCGGGGCCGGTCCAAACCGTCTGCGCCAGATACTCGAGGTTCACCTGATGGCAGATGCCAGTGCCGGGCGGCACGACGCGGAAGTTGGCGAAGGCATCCTGACCCCACTTGAGGAAGCGATAGCGTTCGCCGTTGCGCTTGTACTCAAGCTCGACGTTCTGCTTGAAGGAACGCGGCGAGCCGAAGTGATCGACGATCACCGAATGGTCGATGACGAGATCGACCGGTACCAGGGGGTTGATGCGGGCGGGGTCGCCGCCCAGCGTCCGCATGGCGTCGCGCATGGCGGCGAGGTCGACCACCGCCGGCACGCCGGTAAAGTCCTGCATCAACACGCGCGCCGGGCGGAAGGTGATCTCGCGGTCGCTCCTGCGCTTCTTGGCCCAATCGGCGATCGCCTTGATGTCCTGCTTGGTGACGGTGCGCCCGTCCTCATGGCGGAGCAGGTTCTCGAGCAGGATCTTGAGCGATACGGGCAAGGTGGAAACCCCGGCCAGGCCGTGCTGCTCGGCCACCTTGAGGCTGAAGTAGTCGTAGGTTTTCGCCCCGACTTTCAGGGTTTTCCGCGATTTGTAGCTATTGAGAGAGGGCAAGGCTGTGGCTTTCGGCTTGCAAACCACCAAACAGCAGGGCCGGAATCGAGCCCGGCCCCTTGCAGCGGTGGTCTGTTCCCCGCTTTATAACCGGATTTCACATCCCGGTCACGGGAACCGATGCCGCGCCAGTGTTCAAGCCCGTTTCTGCAGCGCGACGGGCCGACGGATGGAGCGAATTTTGAATTGTGCAGACGGGCGCCGCCAATCCTCCAACGAAGGCGTAGCGGGGTCATGCGACTGAACATCGAGGGGCTGGCCTGCCGGCGCGGCGAGCGCGTGCTGTTCGACGGCCTCTCGTTCGCCGCCGAGGCAGGAGACGCGGTGGTCGTCACCGGGCCGAACGGCGCCGGCAAGACTTCGCTCATCCGGCTGATCGCCGGCCTCACTCCGCCGCAGGCGGGCGCGGTCGTCGTCGACGGCGCGCCGCTGGCGCGTGAATCCCTGCATCTCATCGGCCATCTCGATGCGGTGAAGGGCGCGCTGACGGTCAAGGAGAACCTCGCCTTTTCGCGCGCGCTCCTTGGCGGACGTATTGCCGGCGAGACCGCGCTCGAAGCCCTTGGCCTTGCGGCACTCAGCGAATTGCCGGCGCGCGTGCTCTCGGCCGGACAGAAGCGCCGGCTGGCGCTGGCGCGGTTGCTTGTCGCCGAGCGTCCGCTCTGGCTCCTCGACGAGCCCACGGCAAGCCTCGACGCTGACGGACAGGCGCGTCTCGCCGCGATCGTCGCGGCGCACCGGGCAAAGAACGGCATCGTCGTCGCCGCGACCCATGCGGCGCTCGACTTTCCCGGCGCGCGCGAGGTTCGCCTCGGCGGAGCACCCGCGTGATCGCGCCGCTCGCCGCCATCGTGAAGCGCGATCTGCTGCTCGCGGTGCGCGCCGGCGGCGGCGCCGGCGTGGGGCTCATGTTCTTTCTCGCCGTGGTGGTCGTGGTTCCCTTCGCCGTCGGGCCGGACATCCCGCTCATCGCCCGCGTCGGCCCGGCCGTTCTCTGGCTCGGCGCGTTCCTGGCGAGCCTGCTCGGCCTCGACGGCCTGTTCTCCGCCGATCACGAGGACGGCAGCCTCGATCTTCTCTTTCTCGCGCCGGTGCCGTTCGAGCTCGTCGCGGCGGCGAAGGGTCTGGCGCACTGGCTCGCCACCGGATTGCCGCTCGTTGTTCTCGCGCCGCTCCTCGGGCTGTTGCTCGGCGTCGAGCCGCGGGCGCTCGGCGCCGTCACGCTGTCGTTGCTTGTCGGCACGCCGGCGCTCACCTTTCTCGGCCTCGTCGGTGCGGCGATCGCGGTGGCCTTGCCGCGCAGCGGACTTTTCGTGGCGGTGCTCACGCTGCCATTGGCGATCCCTATATTGATCTTCGGCGTCGGCGCTACCAGCGCCGCCATCGCCGGCGAAGCGGCGGCGGCGCCGTTCAAGTTCGCACTCTCGCTCACTTTGTTCTTCCTGGTGCTGGGGCCGGCCGCCGCCGCCGCGGCGCTGCGTCACGCGCGCGATTGAGGCCTAAATGCTGTGGTAAAACCCGGAGCCTAGAACCGCCATATGCCGATCCGCGACCTCGCCAATCCGCACCGCTTCCTCGCGCTCGCCCGCGCGCTGGTGCCGGCGTTCGCCATCCTCGCCGCGCTGCTGCTCGGGCTCGGGCTCGTGCTCGGCTTTCGGGCGCCGGCGGACTACCAGCAGGGCGAGACCGTGCGCATCATGTACGTGCACGT
This sequence comes from Xanthobacteraceae bacterium, assembly GCA_035601815.1. GTDB lineage: Bacteria > Pseudomonadota > Alphaproteobacteria > Rhizobiales > Xanthobacteraceae > DATNNN01. The sequence continues at coordinate 12,383 of DATNNN010000097.1, forward strand.
GCCGGCCGCGTGGATTGCGCTTGGCACCTGGGTGCTGATGGCGGCGTCGGCGCTCGGCACGCTGGTGTGGCGCCATCCGCTCGCCGACGTCTCGGCCAAGGCGGCGGCGCCCATCGGCGCCGCGTTCTGCCTCCTCTGCCTGGTCACCGGCGCGCTGTGGGGCCGGCCGATGTGGGGCGCCTACTGGGTGTGGGACGCGCGGCTCACGTCGGTGCTGGTGCTTTTCCTGCTCTATCTCGGGGTGCTGGCGCTATGGCGCGCCATCGACGATCCCGACCGGGCGGCGCGGGCGGCGGCGGTGCTGACGCTCGTCGGACTCGTCAACATCCCGATCATCAAGTTCTCCGTCGACTGGTGGAGCACACTGCATCAGCCGGCGTCGGTGTTTCGCCTTGGCGGATCGACCATTCACCCGGCGCTCTTGACGCCGCTCCTCGTCATGGCGCTCGGGTTCGCGGCGCTGTTTCTGGCGCTCTATCTCGCGGCGATGCGCAACGAGATCCTGCGCCGGCGCGTGCGTACCGCCCACATCCTCGCCGCCGCGCGGGCGGAGCGTTGATGGAACTCGGGTCGCACGCGGGCTTCATCGTCGCGGCCTATGCGACGGCGGCGATCGTGATCGGCGCGCTGGCGGCGTGGGTGGCGCTCGATCATCGCGCGCAGGTACGCGCGCTCGCCGAGCTCGAAGCCAAGGGCGGGGGCCGGCCGGGCCGCCCGTCATGAACCGTCAGCGCGGCTTGCGCGGCTTGGTGGCGGCGATACCCATCGTCGTGTTCGCGGCGCTGGTGGCGCTGCTTTATTTCCGTCTTGGCGGCGGCGATCCGTCGACGCTGCCGTCGGCGCTGATCGGCAAGCCCGCGCCCACGCTCATGCTGCCGCCCTTGGAGAACTCCGCGCTGCCCGGCCTCGATCCCAAGGATTTTGCTGGCCGCGTTACCCTGATCAACGTGTGGGGATCGTGGTGCGGTCCCTGCCGCGACGAGCATCGCTTTCTCGCCCGTCTCGCCGCCGACCCGCGGCTCCGCCTCATCGGCATCAACTACAAGGACACGCCAGAGAACGCGCGGCGATTCCTCGCTCGCTACGGCAATCCGTTCGCCGCGATCGGCGTCGACGACTCTGGCCGCACGGCGATCGAGTGGGGCGTCTATGGCGTACCGGAAACCTTCATCGTCGGCCGCGACGGCAAGATCGCCTACAAGCACGTGGGGCCGATCACCGAGCAGACGTTGCCGGCGGTGCAGGCGGCGATCGAACGGGCGCTCGGAGGCTAGGAGCCGGCGCTCGGCTCGGCCCTCTCGCCCTTGTAGCGCATCATCAGCGGCGTCTGTGCGAAGGCGAACAGCACCGTCACCGGAAGCACGGCGAAGGTCTTCACCGCCACCCACACGTCGGTGGAGAACGTGCGCCAGACGAATTCATTGGCCAACGCCATGCACAGGAAAAAGAACACCCAGCGCCAGGTAAGCTTTTTCCAGCCTTCGTGGGTCATGTGGAAGGCGCCGTCGAGCACGTACTCGAACAGCGGCCGGCCGGTGGCGAGCCCGGCGATTAGGATCGACGCGAACAGCGCGTAGATGATCGTGGGCTTGATCTTGATGAAGCTCTCGTCCTGCAGCCAGATGGTCAGCGCGCCGAAGGCGATCACGATGCCGGCGGTGGCGAGCGGCACGATCGAGATGCGGCGCGTCAGCGCGTAGCTGACGGCAAGCGCCACGAGCGTCGCCACCATGAGCGCGCCGGTGGCGAAATAGATGCCGCCGTAGCTGTTGGCGAAGAAGAACAAGAGGAGCGGCCCGAGATCGAGGCCGAGCTTGGTCATGGGCTTGAGAGCCGGGCGCTTGCCGCTCTTGGCCGGGGGGCTCGCTTTGCTCATGGGCTGTGATGCCCTTCCTGGCGGCGCCGATCAAGCAGCGTCACCGAGGCCGACCAGCGCGCGGGCGAAATCGCGCGCGGAGAACGGCATCAGGTCTTCTACCGCCTCGCCGACGCCGACGAAATGCACCGGTAGGCCGAAGCGTCCGGCGAGCGCCACCAGGATGCCCCCCTTGGCGGTGCCGTCGAGCTTGGCGACGACGAGGCCGGTGACGCCGGCGGTCTTGGCAAAGGCCTCGACCTGCGACAGCGCGTTCTGGCCGACGGTGGCGTCGAGCACGAGCAGCACTGCGTGCGGCGCGGACGCGTCGAGCTTCTTCACCACGCGCACGATCTTCTCGAGCTCGGCCATGAGCGCCTGTTTGTTCTGCAGGCGGCCGGCGGTGTCGACGAGGAGGACGTCGGCGTTCTCGGCCCGCGCTCGCTCCAGCGCCTCGAAGGCGACGCCGGCAGGATCGGAGCCCGGCGCGCGAGCGACCACCGGCGTGCCGGTGCGCTCGCCCCATTTCTCGAGCTGCTCGATGGCGGCGGCGCGGAAGGTGTCGCCGGCGGCGATCAGCACGCCTTTGCCTTCCGCCTTGAAGCGCGCGGCGAGCTTGCCGATGGTGGTGGTCTTGCCCGAGCCGTTGACGCCCACGACGAGGACGACTGCGGGTTTGGCCGCTGGCAGCGCGAAGGGCCGCGCCACCGCCGTGAGCTCGCGCTCGATCTCAGCGGCGAGGAGCTTTTTGATCTCGTCCTCGCTCACGTCCTGATCGAGCCGCACGCGGCCAACCTGCTGCACGATGCGGTTTGCCGCCTCGAGGCCGAGATCGGCCTCGATCAACAGGTCCTCGAGCTCGCGCAACGTCGCCGTGTCCAGCTTGCGCCGCGACAGGCCGGCGATGCCGGCGCCGAGCTTCGACGTGGTGCGGGCGAGGCCGGAGGTGAAGCGGCGCCAGAGACCGGCTTCCATGTCAGAGGCTTTCGCTCACCAGCACGCGGCCCTTGGCGCCGACGGCGGTCTCCCCGGCCGCGTTCTGGATGCGGCCACGCAAGTCGACGATGTCGCCTTTCAAGCGCGGATGTCTTTTTACGGAGACCACGAGCCATTCGAGGCGGATGGTTTCGTCGGCGTAGATCGGCCGGCGGAAGCGGAAGTAAAAATCGATACCGACCATGGCGGTCGTGCGCGAAAAATGCGTGGCGGTGAGCGCCATCAGATGCCCGGTGGTCTGCGCGCCGCTGGCAATCGGACGGCCGTAGCGCGTGCGCCGGGCATAGTCCGGATCGTGATGCACGGGGTTGAGGTCGCCGGCGGCGCGGGCGTAGCGGCTCGCCGCCTCGGGGGTGAGCGTGACCGTCGAGGAAAAGCGCTCGTGGGGGCGGGGCATCATGCGGCGAGGAGCCTGTGGCCGTCGTGGCCCACAATCCGGAGATCGAGGATCGCGCCGGGCGCGGCGGCGCGGGCGAGCCTGACGCGGGCGTAGTGCTCGGTGCGGCCGTTGGCGCCCTCCACCAGCACGCGGCGGCGGCGGCCGATCTCGGAGGCGAGATGCCGGCGCAGCGCAATTTCTCCCTTTTCCCGCAAGCGCCCGGCGCGCTCTTTCACGGTCTCTCCGCGCACCTTTGGCATGCGGGCGGCGGGCGTGCGCTCACGCGCCGAGAACGGGAATACGTGCAGGAAAGTAAGATCGCAGTCGTCGACGAGGGAAAGCGTGTTGCGGAAGGCGGCGTCGCTCTCGGTGGGGAAGCCAGCGATCAAGTCGGCGCCGAACACCACGTCGGGGCGGAGCCGCCGCACCTCGTCGCAGAAACGGATCGCGTCGGCGCGGGAGTGGCGGCGCTTCATGCGCTTGAGGATCAGATCGTCGCCCGCTTGCAGCGATAGATGCAGATGCGGCATCAGGCGCGCCTCTTCGCCGATCGCGGCGAAAAGATCGGCGTCGATCTCGGCCGGGTCGATCGAGGAAAGGCGCAGCCGCTTCAGCTCTGGCACGTGGCGCAGGATCGCGCGCACGAGGACGCCGAGCCTCGGCTGGCCGGGAAGATCGTGGCCCCAGGCGGTGAGATCGACGCCGGTGAGCACGACCTCGCCGATATCGCGCGCCGCCAGACGGCGCACATGCGCCACCACCTCGCCCGCCGGCACCGAGCGGGAGGGCCCGCGGCCGTACGGGATGATGCAAAAGGTGCAGCGGTGGTCGCAGCCGTTCTGCACCTGCACAAAAGCGCGCGGCCGGGCGGCGAAGCCGTCGTCGAGATGGAGCGCCGTCTCGCGCATCATGCCGAGGCCGCCGATCTTGATTTTTTCATCGGCGCCGACGCCGAAATCGAACGATTGGCGCACGCCAGTCCAGGATTGCGCCGCCATCTTGTGACCGTTGCCGAGCACGCGATCGACCTCGGGCATGGCGGCGAACATTTGCGCTTCCGTCTCCGCGGCGCACCCGGTGACCACGATGCGGGCCGCGGGCCGCGTCCGCTTCAGGCGGCGGATGGTCTGGCGTGCTTGGGCCACGGCTTCGGCGGTCACGGCGCAGGAATTGATCACGATCATGTCGTCGAATCCTGCCGCCTCCACGTGGCGGCGCATCACGTCGGACTCCGCCGCGTTCAGCCGGCAACCGAAGGTGACGACGTCGATGCTCATGGCTGCCTCAGGCCGCGTCGGCCGCGAGCATGGCCGGCGCGATTTTTCCCTCGAACTCGATTTCGGCGGGCCCGGTCATCAGCACGTGGTCGTCGCTCTCGCGCCATTCGATGGCAAGGTCGCCGCCCGGCAGCGTGACGCGCACCTTGCGGCCGGTGCGCTTGGTGCGCGCGGCGCAAACCGCGGCGGCGCAGGCGGCGGAGCCGCAGGCCCGGGTCAAGCCCGCGCCGCGTTCCCAGGTGCGGACGATCAGATGATCCTTGTCCTTCACTTGCGCCACCGAGATGTTGGCGCGCTCGGGAAAGATCGGATGGTTCTCCAAGAGCGGCCCGAGGCGCGCGAGGTCGTGGGCGTTGGCGTCGTCGACCCAGAAGATGGCGTGCGGGTTGCCCACGTTCACCGCCGACGGCGAGTGCAGCACCGGGGCGTCGATGGGCCCGATCTGCAACTCGATCATGCGCGTGTCGCGGAACTCCTCGGCCAGCGGAATTTCCGTCCAGGCGAAGCGCGGCTTGCCCATGTCGACGGTGATCCTGCCGTCGCCGCAGACCGCGCAGGCGACGAGGCCCGCGGCCGTCTCGTAGAGCACCTCGCGCTTGCCGCTTGCCTTGGCCGCCAGCATGGCGATGCAGCGCATGCCGTTGCCGCAGGCGGCGGATTCCGAGCCGTCGGAATTGTAGATGCGCACGAACGCCTCGGTGCCGGCGACGCGCGGCGGATAGAGCGCCATCAACTGGTCGAACGGCACCGCCTTGGGCCGCGCCAGCGCCCGCGCGGCGTCGGCCGGCACCGGCACAGGCTCGGCGCGCAGATCGAGCACCAGGATTTCGTTGCCGATCCCGTTCATCTTGACGAAGGGCCGGCCGGCCAAGCCGCTCATGGAAAATCCGTTTTCTCGCCCGCGACTTATAGGAGAAGCGGGCGGGCCTTTGCGAGTCCACAGTTGCGGCCTAAGTGTTGGGCGGAGCAGGGCGCCAACGCCCGGCGGCGAGGGATTTTGCATGAAGTGGTGGCTGACGGCGGCGGCGGTGGTGTTCTTCGCCTGCGCGCCCGCCGCGGCACAAACGCCGGCGTCGCCGCCGGAAGTCGTCACCCGCGATCCCTTCGGCGACGTGGTGACGTTCCCGGCGCGCACTGTCTTGTTCCGCGCCGGCGAGGCGGGCTGGGAGGAGGGCTGGGCGAAGCTAGTCGAGGCGTTCCGTGACCTGCGCGCGGCTGCCGACAAGCTCGGCCTCAAGGCAAGCGGGCCCGGGCTCGTGATCTATCGCGGCACCAGCGACGACGGCTTCAAGTTCGAGGTGGCGCTGCCGGTGGAGGGCACGCTGAGCACGCCCCCCGCCGACGGCTTTGCGCTCGCGCCGGGACCGAGCGGCAAGGCGCTGAAGTTCGTCCACCGCGGCTCGTTCGACACGCTCGATTCCAGCTACGAGTCGATCCTCAACTTCATCGATACGCAGAAGCTGAGCGCCGCGGACCTTGCAATCGAGGAATACACGACCGATCCGGTGACGACGAAGCCGGAGGATCTGGTGATCAACATCTACATGCCGCTGAAGGAAAAGCCCTAGGCGATCTCCCACACCTCACCAGGCTTGAGCGCGCGAAAGCGATCGGGCGGAATGCCCGCCTTGTCGCGCGCGGCGGCAAGGGCCGCGAGCGGCGCGTCGATCGCCTCGTCGGTAAGCTGGAAGGTGCCGAAGTGGTGGGCGAGCGCGAGCTCGGCGCCGCTGTCGCCGAATGTCCGCACCGCTTCCTCCGGGTTCATGTGCTGGTCGCGCATGAACCAGCGCGGCTCGTAGGCGCCGATCGGCAGGATGGCGAGGCGGAACGGGCCGTAGCGCTCGCGCGCGGCGCGGAAGTGGTGACCGTCGCCGTAGCCGGAGTCGGCGACGAAATAGATTTTCCCGTGCGGCGTCTCGATGATGAAGGCGGCCCACAGCGCCTTGTTGCGGTCGAGCAGCCCGCGCGCCGACCAGTGGCGCATGGGCACCGGCGTGATGGCGACGCCGCGGCCGATCTCCGCGCGCTCGTGCCAGTCGCGCGCTTCGGCCGCGATCGCCGCATCGTGGCCGCGCACGATGGTGTCGTTGCCGAGCGGCGTGATCACGCGCGGCCGGTGCGGCGTTGCCAGAGCCGAGAGCGTCGTGACGTCGAGGTGATCGTAGTGGCAATGGGAAACGAGAACGACATCGATGGGCGGCAGCGCGTCGAAGGCGACGCCCGGGTCGTTCACCCGCTTTGGGCCGGCGAAGCTCACCGGCGAGGCGCGCGCCGACCACACCGGGTCGGTGAGGATGTTCACGCCGGCGGTCTGGATGAGAAGGGTGGCGTGGCCGACGAACGAAACGCGCAGCGTGCCGCCGTCGACGCGCGGGGGCGGCCGGTCTGCATGCGGGCTCGGCGCCCATTCCGGCCACTGGGCGGCGCCGCGGTGGGTGTACCACCAGAGCAGGTCGCTGAGCTTCTTCGGCTGCGATCCGTATTGGTCGAAGAAATGGAAGCCGTCGAAGTGATCGGAAAGCGGACCGTCGTAGTAGCGCGCGAGTACCGAGCGAGCGCCGAATCCGCCGCCCGCCACCGCGGTCAACGCGCCGAGGCTGGCCAGCAAGCGGCGGCGGCTAATTCCCATGGGCTTTCCGTGCCTTGACTATGATACCGCGTATACTTAGGTTCGCGGCGCTCTCGCAAGAGACGTTACGTTTCAACCTTCGCCCACCGGTCCTTATAGAGGCCGGAGGCCAACGCCCGACAGCGCGATGCGCCCTCGGGCGCGAAAGTGTTTGGCGCGATGTTCGACACCCTCGCCGGGAAACTCGGCGGAATTCTGGATCGCCTGCGCGGCCGCGGCGCCTTGTCGGAGGCCGACGTTGGCGAGGCCATGCGCGAGGTGCGCCGGGCGCTGATCGAGGCCGACGTGGCGCTGGAAGTGGCGCGCGGCTTCATCGAGCGGGTGACGGCGCGCTCCATCGGTGCCGACGTGATCCGCTCGGTCACCCCGGGCCAGATGGTGGTGAAGATCGTCCACGACGAGCTCGTGGCGGTGCTCGGCGCCGACGCTGAGCCCATCGACCTCAACGCGCCAACGCCGGTGCCGATCCTGATGGCGGGGCTGCAGGGCTCGGGCAAGACCACGACCACCGCCAAGCTCGCCAAGCGCCTTACCGAGCGGATGAAGCGCAAGGTGCTGATGGCGTCCCTCGACACCCGCCGCCCGGCCGCCATGGAGCAGCTCGCGGTGCTCGGGAACGAGATCGGTGTCGAGACGCTGCCGATCGTGGCCGGCCAGTCGGCGGTGCAGATCGCCCGGCGCGCCGTGGAGGCGGCGCGGCTCTCGGCTTATGACGTGGTGCTCCTCGACACCGCCGGCCGCGTCACCGTGGACGAGGCGCTCATGGCCGAGGTCGCCGAGATCGAGCGCGCCGTCGGCGCGCACGAGACTCTGCTCGTCGCCGACGCGCTCACCGGCCAGGACGCCGTAGTGACGGCACGCGCGTTTTCCGCGCGGCTCAATCTCACCGGCATCATTCTCACCCGCGTCGACGGCGACGGCCGCGGCGGTGCCGCGCTCTCGATGCGCGCGGTCACCGGCAAGCCGATCAAGCTCATCGGCACCGGCGAGCGCATGGACGCGCTTGAGGACTTCGATCCCGCCCGCATCGCC
>DATNNN010000098.1:0-7703 GCA_035601815.1 Xanthobacteraceae bacterium
ACATGCCCGCGGGCGAGCTCGAGCGCGGGCTCTTCCTGAACGAGCTTCGCCACCGCGGCCGCCATCTCCTCGACCATGCCCACGTGCACCATCACGTGGAGGACGATCACTATTTCCCGCGCTTTAAGCGCGCCTACCCGCGCCTGGCGCGGCCGATCGATCTCCTCGACGCCGATCACCGGGCGCTGGAGGCGAACCTCGCCGCGGTCGAGGCGCACCTGCGCGGGCTCTTGAGTGAGACGGCCGATCGCGACACGGTTGGCCGGGCGCTCGACGACGCCCGCGCGCTCGACCGGCTGCTCAACCGGCACATCGCCGACGAGGAGGACATCGTCATTCCCGTGCTGCTGCAGGACCGCTAGGGCCGGCTTCTGCACGGCGGCGCGGGGCTGTACCTTCCGCCCGGAGGACTCATGCGCCAGGCCCTGCACACGCTGAACGTCGAAACCCGCGGCAAGGGGCTCGTCGAGATCACCGGCGAGGTGAAGCGCTGGCTCGCCGGGCAGGGGATCGCGACGGGGCTGCTGACCCTCTACATCCGCCACACGTCAGCATCCTTGCTGATCCAGGAGAACGCCGACCCGGATGTGCAGAAGGATCTCGCGGCGTTCTTCGAGGACGTGGCGCCCGAAACACGATCCTACGTGCACGACACCGAGGGGCTGGACGACATGCCCGCCCACATCCGCGCCGCGCTGACGCAGACGCACCTCGCGATCCCGGTCACCGCCGGCCAGATGCTGCTCGGCAAGTGGCAGGGCATCTTTTTGTTCGAGCACCGAAAGAGCCCACATACGCGGGAGATCGTGCTGCATCTTCTGGGCGAGTAGGCGCCGCCCGCTGACAGGCGCGCGCCGGCGCGTAGCCCCCGAAGTCCGCTGACAGAAGCGCGCCGGTGCGCTAGCCTTTCCTCGGGGAAACGCTGCAGGGAAGGGGAACGCCATGTCGGACGAAGGACTTCTTGTCATTCTGCTGGTCGGCCTCATCGCCGGCTGGCTTGCCGGCCAGATCGTGCGCGGCACCGGATACGGTCTCGTCGCCGATATGGCGCTCGGCATCGTCGGCGCCGTGATCGGCAGCTGGCTGCTGCCGAAGCTCGGCATCCGTCTCGGCGGCGGCATCCTCCCGTCGATCATCGTCGCCACCATCGGCGCCATTTTGCTGCTGATCGTGCTGCGCCTGGTGAATCGCGGCGGGCGATGGTGAGGGGCGTTCTTCCTCTCCACTGTCATGCCCGGGCTTGACCCGGGCATCCACGTCTTCCTTGCCGAACGCTCGTTCGTGGATGGCCGGGACAAGTCCGGCCATGACGTGCGTATTTGTTCTCGCGAGCGGCATCCGCCCCGAGGCTTGAGACGCAACTCCGTCCGCCGAAGAAGGGCGGCGCGGGACGCCGGGGCCTTGCGGACCCCGCGGGCCTCGGTGCCTCGCGGCAACGAGGCGACCGTGCCGGAATTGACGCGGACTCCGCCGGTCTCCCGGCGCCCCGCACGCGGTGTTTGAAGCTTGCTCCGCAACAACCCCGGTGGACTGACCGGGCCGCCTTCGTCGAGGCGCCCACGCTCTATCCACCGCTGGCGGACCTCCTCGGCAACGCTACGCAGGCAAGTCCGCGAAGCTGTGCGTGGGTTACTCCGCCGCTACTGGCCTCTTTCTCTTTCTGGCCAGCACCGTCTTCAAATACTCGCCCGTGTAGCTGCGCTTGACGCGCGCCACGTCCTCGGGCGCGCCCACGGCCACGATCTCGCCGCCGGCGTCGCCGCCTTCGGGGCCGAGATCGATGATCCAGTCGGCGGTCTTGATCACCTCGATATTGTGCTCGATCACCACCACCGTGTTGCCCGCGTCCACGAGCTCGTGCAGCACCTCCAGCAACTTCGCCACGTCGTGGAAGTGCAGGCCTGTGGTCGGCTCGTCCAGAATGTATAGCGTCCGCCCGGTGGCGCGCTTCGACAGCTCTTTGGCGAGCTTCACCCGCTGCGCCTCGCCGCCAGAGAGCGTCGTCGCCTGCTGGCCGATGTGGATGTAGTCGAGGCCGACGCGCGCTAGCGTCTCCAGCACCTTGCGGATCGACGGCACCGCCTGGAACAGCTCGATGCCTTCCTCCACCGTCATATCGAGCACGTCGGCGATGGACTTCTGCTTGAAGGCGACTTCCAGCGTCTCGCGGTTGTAGCGCTTGCCCTTGCACACGTCGCAGGTGACGTAGACGTCGGGCAGAAAGTGCATCTCGATCTTGATCACGCCGTCGCCCTGGCAGGCCTCGCAGCGCCCGCCCTTGACGTTGAAGGAGAAGCGGCCGGGCTCGTAGCCGCGCGCGCGCGATTCCGGCAGGCCCGCGTACCACTCGCGGATCGGCGTGAAGGCGCCCGTGTAAGTGGCCGGGTTCGAGCGCGGCGTGCGGCCTATCGGGCTTTGATCGATGTCGATCACCTTGTCGAGGTGCTCCAGCCCCTCGATGCGGTCGTGGGGGGCGGGGGCGTCGGCAGCACCATTGAGCCGCCGCGCCACGGCCTGGTAGAGCGTGTCAACCAAGAGCGTCGACTTGCCGCCGCCGGAGACGCCGGTGATGCAGGTGAACAGGCCGATCGGGATCTCGGCGTCGATGCTCTTGAGGTTATGGCCGCGGGCGTTGACCACCTTGAGCTGGCGCCGCGGGTTGGACTTGCGCCGTTCGTGCACGGGAATCTCGCGGGCGCCGGAGAGATATTGCCCGGTGAGGGACGCGGGCGCGGCCATGATGTCGGAGGCCGAGCCCTGGGCGATGATGTAGCCACCGTGGATGCCGGCACCGGGGCCGACGTCGATCAGATGGTCGGCGGAGCGGATCGCTTCCTCGTCGTGCTCCACCACGATCACCGTGTTGCCGAGGTCGCGGAGCCGCTTCAGCGTTTCCAGGAGCCGCGCGTTGTCGCGCTGGTGCAGGCCGATGGAAGGCTCGTCGAGCACGTAGAGCACGCCGGTGAGGCCGGAGCCGATTTGCGAGGCGAGGCGAATGCGCTGGCTCTCGCCGCCGGACAACGTGCCCGAGGCGCGGGCCAGCGTCAGGTATTCAAGCCCCACGTCCATGAGGAACGTGAGCCGCTCGCGGATCTCCTTCAGGATGCGGACCGCGATCTCGTTCTGTTTCGGCGTCAGCTGCTTCGGCAGCTCGGTGAACCACACCCGCGCCGCCTTCACCGACATCTCGGAGACTTCGCCGACGTGTTTTTGCCCGATCTTCACGCTGAGCGCCTCGGGCTTCAGGCGGTAGCCGTTGCACACCTTGCACGGGATGGTGGCGAAGTAGCGCGTCATCTCCTCGCGCGCCCACTCGCTCTCGGTCTCCTTCCACCGCCGCACCAGGTTCACCACCACGCCCTCGAACGGCTTCTTGGTCTCGAAGGAGCGCATGCCGTCGTCATAGGTGAACGTGATGCTCTCCTCGCCGGAGCCGTAGAGGATCACGTCGCGCGCTTTCTTTGCGAGGTTCTTCCACGGGTCGGTCAGCGAGAACTTGTACTTGCGGCCGAGCGCCTCCAGCGTCTGCGTGTAGTAGGGCGACGCGCTCTTCGACCACGGCGCGATGGCGCCTTGGCGCAGCGTCTTGGTCACGTCGGGCACGACGAGATCGGGGTCGATCTCCTGCTCGGTGCCGAGGCCGGTGCACGCCGGGCAGGCGCCGTGCGGACTATTAAACGAAAAGAGCCTTGGCTCGATCTCGGGAATGGTGAAGCCGGAAACCGGGCAGGCGAATTTCTGCGAGAACAGGAGGCGTTGGCTCCCGTCCTCGCCAGGGCTTTGCGTCGAGCGCTTGCTCTTCTCCGCCGCCGGCGCGTCGAACAGCTCCACCACGGCGAGCCCGTCGGCGAGCTTCAGCGCCGTCTCGAAGGAGTCGGCGAGGCGCGTCTTGACGTCTTCGCGCACCACGAGGCGATCGACCACCACGTCGAGGTCGTGCTTGAGCTTCTTGTTGAGCTGGGGCGCGTCGGCGATTTCATAGAACTTGCCGTCGATCTTTACCCGCTGGAAGCCGCGCTTGAGGAACTCGGCGAGCTCCTTGCGATACTCGCCCTTGCGCCCGCGCACCACCGGCGCGATGAGATAGATGCGCGTGCCCTCGGGCAGCGCCATGACGCGGTCCACCATCTGCGACACGGTCTGCGTCTCGATCGGCAGCCCCGTCGCGGGTGAATAGGGCACGCCGACCCGCGCCCACAACAGGCGCATGTAGTCGTAGATCTCGGTGACGGTGCCGACGGTGGAGCGCGGATTTCTAGAAGTGGTCTTCTGCTCGATGGAGATCGCCGGCGACAGGCCGTCGATGCGGTCCACGTCCGGCTTCTGCATCATCTCGAGGAACTGGCGCGCGTAGGCGGAGAGCGACTCGACGTAGCGGCGCTGGCCCTCGGCGTAGATGGTGTCGAAGGCGAGCGACGATTTGCCCGAGCCCGAGAGGCCCGTCATCACCACCAGCTCGTCGCGGGGGATGTCGAGGTCGACGTTCTTCAGATTGTGCTCGCGCGCCCCGCGGATCGAGATGACACGGGCGTCGCGGTGCGGGAGCTTGTTGCGGTCGGCCATGAAATTTCAACGCGTGACGCGGCGAATCCGTCGCGCTCGGGATCGGGAACGTAACGGGAACAAGCGGGCTTCGCTAGTCGCGAATTCGGCTGTTCGGGAACGGCCGATAGATAGGGACAAACCGGGGCAAACGGAAGCCCGCCTGACCACGCTATACTCGGCTGACGATGAGCACTGGACGCGTCGAACGCAAGCTCGCGGCGATCATGGCCGCCGACCTTGCCAACTATTCCCGCCTCATGGGCGAGAACGAGGAGGGCACCCACGCCGCGCTCAAGGCGTGCCGGGGCGAATTGGTCGAGCCCAGGGTGGCGGAGCATCGCGGCCGCATCGTCAAGACCACCGGCGATGGGCTGTTGATCGCCTTCGACAGCGTGCTCGATGCGGTGCGCTGTGCGGTCGCCATCCAGGAGGCGATGAGCGCGCGCAACGCGGCCGTGCCGGAAGCCGAGCGCATGGTTTTCCGCGTCGGCATCAACGTCGGAGACGTCATTGTCGACGGCGACGACATTTACGGCGACGGCGTCAACGTAGCGGCGCGCCTGGAAGGCCAGGCCGACCCGGGCGGCATCTTCGTGTCCGCCCGCGTCCAGGAGGACACGGTCGGCCGCTTGGAGATCGGCTTCGAGGATTTGGGCGAGCGGCAGCTCAAGAACATCGAGCGGCCGGTGCGCATCTTCCGCGTGCTGCTCGGCGCCGACGGCAAGGCGCAATCGCGACGTCCGGCATTACCGAGCTTCGGAAACCGGCCAGCGTTTGCCGTCTTGCCCTTCGCCAACACCAGCGGCGACCCCGAGCAGGAATATTTCGCCGACGGCATCAGCGAGGACCTGATGTCAGCGATCTCGATCTGGTCCCGCTTCCCGGTGATCTCGCGCAACTCTTCGTTCGCATACAAAGGCCGCTCGGTCGACATCAAGCAGGTGGGTCGCGAGCTCGGTGCCCGCTACGTGCTCGAAGGCAGCGTGCGCAAGGCCGGCAACCGGGTGCGCATCACTGCCCAATTCACCGACGCCGAGACCGGGCACCAGCTGTGGGCCGAGCGCTACGACCGCGAGATCGACGACATCTTCGCGATCCAGGACGAGATCACCGCGAGCATCGTCGCTGCGGTGGAGCCCGAGCTGCTCGAGGTGGAGGAGCGCCGGGCGAGCCGCACGGCCAATCTCGCGGCCTACGATCTCGTCCAGCGCGGCAACTGGTATCACAACAAGTACACCCACGACGACGCGCTCGAAGCCCAGCGGCTGTATGCGGCGGCGATCGAGACCGATCGCGACTACGCCCCGGCCTACGCCGCCATGGCCTACACCAAGTACTGGACGGCGCAGATGCGCTGGACGAACGATTATGAGGGCGGCCTCAAGGAGGCGCAGGAGTTCGCCCGCAAGGCGCTGGCCCTCGACCCGAAGGACGCCCGCGGCCATATGTATTTCGGGCAGATCTGCCTGTGGCTGCGCCAGCACGACGACGCCGTGCGCGAGACCCGGCGCGCGGTGGAGATCAACCCGAGTCTGGCGCAGGCGTATTCCGTTCTCGGCTATGCGCTGAATTGCGTCGGCGAGTTCGAGGAAGCGCTGACCACGGTGAACCATTCGCTGCGGCTGCGGCCCAACGACCGCACGCTCGCCCGCTGTATTCCGGCGCTCTCCGTGGCGCACTATCAGCTCGGCGCCTACGGCCCGGCGGAGGAGATCGCTCGACGCGCAGTCGCCATGAACTCGATCTATTGGATGGGCCACCAGATGCTGGCCGCGAGCGCCGGGCAGCTTGGGCACGGCGATGCGGCCGCGAGCGAGGTGGCCGAGATTCGCCGGCGCGATCCCGAGATGACGCGTAAGGCCTACAGCGGCCGGTTTCCGTTCCGCGATCCGGTGCATACCGAGCGGATCGAGGAGGGCCTGATCAAGGCCGGCTGGAGCGGCTAGAGCGCAGGCAGCGCGGCCGGGACAATAGCCCGCGTGGTCGCATTAAGGTGACGTAAATTGGAACCGAGTGTAACATCAATACGTTGGTCGTTGGTTCTCACGGAGTAGCGTCATGGCATCCCGCGCCTATTGGTCCGGCCAGATCCGCCTGTCCCTCGTCTCGATCCCGGTCGATGTGCTCCCCGCCACCCAGAGCGGGGCCAAGATCTCCTTCCATCAGATTCACAAGCCGAGCGGCGCCCGCGTCCGCTACCAGAAGATGGTCCCGGGCAAGGGCCCGGTGGAGAACGACGAGATCGTCAAGGGCTACGAGCTCGACAAGGGCAAGTACGTGCTGCTCAGCGACGCCGAGATCGACAAGATCAAGCTCGCGGCCAAGAAGACCATCGACCTCGTGCAGTTCGTCGACCTGAACGAGATCGACCCGGCCTTTTTCGAGCGCCCGTTCTTCGTCCTGCCCGAGGAGGACAGCGACGCCGAGGCGTTCGTGGTGCTGCGCGACGCGCTGCGCAAGAAGAAGAAAATGGGCCTCGGCCAGATCGTGATCCGCGGCAAAGGCTCGGTGGTGGCGATTCGGGCGTTCGGCAAGGGCATGATGCTGGAGACGCTGCGCTACGCCGGCGAGCTCAAGAAATCCGATACGGTGTTCAAGGCCATCCCCGATCTCAAGCCCGCGGCCGACCTCGTCGACCTCGCCGAGGAACTGATCGAGCGCAAGGCCAAGAAATTCGTCGCCAGCGCCTTCGTGGACACCTACGAGAAGGCGCTGCACGAGCTGATCGACGCCAAGGCCGAGCACCGCCAGGTGCGCGACATCGAGGAGCCGCAGCAGAGCGCGAAGGTCATCGATCTCATGGAGGCGCTGCGCAAGAGCGTCGGCCGTGGCGGCAAGGAGACCGGGCGCGGCGCGAAGAACGGCCGCAACGGCAAGGTCGCCCGCGGACGGCGGAGCGCCGCGTAAGGTCGCGCCGTGCTGCGCGACCGGCTGGAGAAATATCGCGCCAAGCGTGACTTCCGCGAGACCCCCGAGCCTGCCGGCCCGCGCAAGCAAAGGGGCAAGGGCCGCCGTTACCTGATCCAGAAGCACGACGCGACCCGTGTGCATTATGACTTCCGCCTTGAGCACAACGGCGTCTTGCTGAGCTGGGCTATCCCCAAGGGGCCGAGCCTCGATCCCGCCGACAAGCGCCTCGCCGTGCACGTGGAGGACCA
>DATNNN010000099.1:0-16845 GCA_035601815.1 Xanthobacteraceae bacterium
GAGCTTGCCCGGCGCTACCAGGACGCGGGCGTGGCGCTCCTCATCCACACGGACGTGGAGCGCGACGGCATGCTGAAGGGCCTCAATCTCGACGCCTCGATCGCGCTCGCCGATGCGGTGTCGCTTCCGGTGGTGGCTTCCGGCGGGCTGGCGTCGCTCGACGACGTGCGGGCGCTCACCGCGCCGCGCGCGAAAAAGCTTGCCGGCGCCATTACCGGGCGCGCGCTCTACGACGGCCGGCTTGACGTCAAGGAAGCGCTCGCGTTGCTGCGTGCCAAGGCCGCCTGACATGTTCACGGTCCGCGTCATCCCCTGCCTTGATGTGAAGGACGGCCGCGTGGTCAAGGGCGTGCGCTTCGTGGATCTCCGCGACGCCGGCGACCCGGTGGAAGCGGCGAAAGCCTATGACGCCGCCGGCGCCGACGAGCTCTGCTTCCTCGACATTACCGCGAGCCACGAGCGCCGCTCGATCCTGCTCGACGTGGTCACGCGCACGGCGGAAGCCTGCTTCATGCCGCTGACCGTGGGCGGCGGGGTGCGTAGCGTCGACGACGTGCGCACGCTTCTGTCTTCGGGCGCCGACAAGGTGTCGATCAATACCGCGGCGGTACAGAATCGCAAGCTCGTGCGCGACGCGGCCGAGAAATTCGGCGATCAGTGCATCGTGGTGGCGATCGACGCCAAGAAAGCGTCGAAGCCGGGCGAGGCCGGCCGCTGGGAGGTGTTCACCCATGGCGGCCGCAATCCCACGGGCCTCGACGCCGTGGCCTATGCCCGCGAGGTGGTGTCGCTCGGGGCAGGGGAAATTCTCCTCACCTCCATGGATCGCGACGGCACCAAGCAAGGCTATGATCTGGCGCTGACCCGCGCCGTCGCTGACGCCGTGACCGTGCCGGTGATCGCCTCGGGCGGCGCCGGCACGCTCGATCATCTCGTGGCTGGCATTCGCGAGGGACATGCCACCGCGGTGCTTGCCGCCTCGATCTTTCACTTCGGCGAGTTCGGGATCGGCGAGGCCAAGCGCTTTATGGCCGCGGCAGACCTCCCCGTCCGCCTCGATCCGTGATAACGCCCGCACCATGTTCAGCCTCGACGACCTCGCCAAGATCATCGCCGCGCGCGCTAGCGCTGGGGCGGCGGATTCCTACACGGCGCAGCTCTTGGCCGCCGGGCCGGAGAAGTGTGCGAAAAAGCTCGGCGAGGAGGCGGTGGAAACCGTCCTCGCTGCCACCGGCGGCGACAAGCAGGCGCTGGTCGCCGAGAGCGCCGATCTTCTCTACCATCTGCTTGTGCTGCTCGAGGCGCGCGGCGTGAAGCTCGCCGAGGTCTACGCCGAGCTCGAGCGGCGCACCGCGCGCTCCGGGCTTGAAGAGAAAGCCGCGCGCGGCAGAAAATGACGGCGGGATCGGGCGCGATGGAGCAACGTACCGACGACGGCCTCTCGCCCTACCGCTTGTTCACGCGCAAGGAATGGGCGTCGCGGCGCGAAGACACGCCGATGACGCTCACGCCCACCGAGGTCGCGGAGCTCACGGCGTTCAACGACCGTCTGTCCATGCGCGAGGTGGAGGAGATCTACCTGCCGCTGTCGCGGTTGCTATCGCTTTACGTCGCCGCGACGCAGAAGCTCTTCCGCGCCATGCAGCGCTTCCTCGGCACCGAGGACGCCAAGATGCCCTACGTGATCGGCATCGGCGGCTCGGTGGCGGTCGGCAAGTCGACCACCGCCCGCGTCCTGCAGGCGCTGCTCGCGCGCTGGCCCAACACGCCCAAGGTCGAGCTCATCACCACCGACGGCTTCCTGTTGCCGAACGCGGTGCTCGAACGCGAAGGGCTGATGGAGAAGAAGGGTTTCCCGGAGTCCTACGATCTGCCGGCGCTATTGCGTTTTCTCTCCGACGTGAAGGCCGGCGGCCAGCCGGTGCGGGCGCCGGTGTACAGCCATCTCGTCTACGACGTGATGCCGGGCGAGAGCGTCGAGGTGCGCCGGCCGGATATCCTGATCGTCGAGGGGCTGAACGTGCTGCAGGCAGGCAACGTGCCGAAGGACGGCAAGGCCATTCCCTTCGTTTCCGATTTCTTCGATTTCTCGATTTACCTGGACGCCGACGAGGACGTGCTCGAGCGCTGGTACGTGGAGCGGTTCATGCTGCTCCGCGATTCCTCGTTCCGTGATCCGCGCTCCTACTTCCACCGCTACGCCAAGGTGAGCGAGCAGGAGGCGCTCACCATGGCAAACTCGATCTGGCAGCGCATCAATCTCGCCAACCTGCACGAGAACATCCTGCCGACGCGCCAGCGCGCCGACCTTATTCTGCGCAAGGCCGCCGACCACGGCATCGAGACCGTATCGCTGCGCAAGCTCTAACGTTCAGGCGGCGTGGCCGATCTTTTCGAGCCGCTGTGCGCGGGCGGTGGCGATCGCCTCTTCCAGCCGGTCGCGGTCGAAGGGCTTCACCACGAAGCCGTCCATGCCGGCCTCGCGGCAGGCTTCCCGGTCCTCGGCGAAGGCGTTGGCGGTCAACGCGATGATGGGGATGCGGCCGGCGTCACCGAGCGCGCGGATGCGCCGCGTCGCCTCGAGGCCATCCATGCCCGGCAGGTGCAGATCCATCAGGATCAGGTCGTAAGGCGCGCCTGCGGCCAGTGCCGCGTCGACCGCGCTCACCGCCGAGATGCCGTCGCCCACCACGATGGGCCGGTGGCCGAGCTTGGCGAGCAGCGCCTGCGCGAGCAGCGCGTTGATGTCGTTGTCCTCGGCGATCAGCACCGAGAGGGCCCGCCGCGGCGAGGTGGTATCGGCCGCGCTCGGCACGTCCGCCGGCACGAGCGGCGGCGCCTCTTCCAGCGCCACCAGGCGGGCGGCGAGCGAGGGCAGCCGCACCGGCTTCACCAGATACGAATCGAACCCGGCGGCGCGCAGATCAGCGAGCTCGCCGCGCTCGGCGGGCGAGAGCAGTACGTGGCGCACCGTGGCATGCGGCTCGGCCTTGCGCGCGAGCGCCGCCGTCACCCCGGCGCCGAAGGCGCGGTCGACCAGGAAATGCGTCCAGTTGCGCTCGGGCAACACGGCCTCGGCCACCGCGGCCTCGGTCACCAGCGCCGCGTTGGCGCCCCAGGCGATTAGGCGCCGCACCAGTTGCGGCCCGACGATGGGCGAGGGCGAGGCCACCAGCACATCGAGGCCGCGGAGGTTCGGTCCGGCGTCGGGCAACGACACCTCAGTGGCGGCGGGAAGGTCGACGGTGAAGCTGAACACCGAGCCTTGTTCGAGCGCGCTCTGCAGCGTGATCTCGCCGCCCATGCGCTCGACGATGCGCCCGGCGATGGCGAGCCCGAGCCCGGTGCCGCCGTGATGGCGCGCGAGCGTATTGTCGCCCTGCTCGAACTCGCGGAAGATGCGCTCCTGCGCGTCGGCGCCGACGCCGGGACCGGTATCTCTCACGGTGAAGCGTACACGGCCGATGTCGGCGTGCTCGACGCGCACCGCGACGCCGCCTTCGTCGGTGAATTTCACGGCGTTGCTGGCGAGATTGAGCAGCACTTGGCGGAGCCGCGCCGCATCGCCCACCACCCGCTGAGGCAGGTCGTCGTCGAGATCGGCGGCGATCTCGATGCCTTTCGCCTGCGCCCGCGGCGCCAACAGCTCGACCACGTCGCTGACCACGCCGGAAAGATCGAACGGCACCGTTTCGAGGTCGAGGCGGCCGGCCTCGATCTTGGAGAAGTCGAGAATTTCCTCGATCAGTCCGAGCAGCGCCTTGCCCGAGGTCTTCACCGCGTTGCCGTAGGTCTGCTGCTCCGGCGAAAGGGATGTTTCGAAAAGAAGATCGGCCATGCCGAGAATGCCGTTCAACGGTGTCCGCACCTCGTGGCTGACCACAGCGAGGAAGCGCGATTTGGCGCGGCTTGCCGCCTCCGCCTTCTCGCGCGCCTCGCCGAGCGCGCGCTCGGCGGCGACCCGGCTGGTGACGTCGCGGCCGACGCGCTGCACCTCGAGCACGCGGCCCTCGCCGTCGCGCACGGCGACTTCCTTCCAGGCGATCGAGCGCACCCCTTCGCGGGTCGCGATCTCCTGATCATAGCTCTTCGATCCGTCGGCGAGGAACGCCGGCGCGCTTTCGCTCCGCACGTCGAGGAGGATGCTGCGGCCGATGATCTGCTCGAGGGGCTTGCCGAGAAGCGCGCATATGCTCGCGCTCGCGTGCGTGACGCGGCCGTGCTGGTCCTCGCGCACGACGAAGTCGCCCTGGGCGTCGATCAGCTGCGTGGCGTGGGCGAGGCGCTCCTCGAGCTGCCAAATGCGGTCGTCGCGTTCGTCCACGTGAGTCTCGAGCTCGTTCAGGCGCTCCGTGAGCTCGCGCGACTGGCGGTGGCGGATGGCGAGCGCGGCAAGGGAGAACACCAGGAGGCCGGTGAGCATGCCCTCGAAGCCGATCTTGCCGGGGTCGAAGAACTCGAGGGTCTGCTCCTGCGCCAGCGCCGCCGAAGGCAGGAGTAATGACGCGAGCGCAAGGAGCTTCGCCGCCCTCGTCCAAACGCTCCGCCGCCGACCGTCCATCGGTCCCGAATGCATTGGCTGCCCTCGCTTTTCCTTGCGAAAGCATGCCCGAGCGGACCTTAGGGGATGGTCATCAGCCGAAGTTTCGGCGGCAAATCGTGGCAGATGGTTAAGGGAGGGTAAACGCCGTCAGGCGGCAATCGCGATGCGCTCGTTCAGCGCCCGGTAGGCGAGCGCTTCGGCGACATGCGGCCGGCGCACGGGCTCGGACTGGTCGAGATCAACGTAAGCTAATTGCTGGAAGTCGTTAGAACGCCTTTCGCCGCCCTTCGATCTTGTCCCAGATCAGCGCCGCGATGTCGGGCCCGCCGAGCTTCTTCACCGCGCGGATGCCGGTGGGCGAGGTGACGTTGATCTCGGTGAGGTAGCCGCCGATCACGTCGATGCCGACGAACAGGAGCTGGCGCTCGCGCAGCTCCGGCCCGAGGCGCGCGCAAATCTCGCGCTCGCGTCGGGTCAGCGCCGTCGCCTTGGCCGCGCCCCCGCGCACCATGTTGGAGCGGAGATCATCGGCGGCCGGCACCCGGTTCACCGCGCCGGCGAACTCGCCGTCCACCAGAATGATGCGCTTGTCGCCCTGCTTCACCGCCGACAGATATTTCTGCGTGACCCAGGGCTCGCGGAAGGTGGTGGCGAACAGGTCATAGAGAGAGCCAAAGTTCACGTCGCGGGCGCCCACGCGAAACACCGCCTCGCCGCCGTTGCCGTAGAGCGGCTTCATCACCACGTCGCCATGCTTGGCGCGGAAGGCCTCGATCTCGTCGCGGTCGCGCGAGAGCAGCGTCGGCGGCATCAGGTCGGCGAACTTGATCACGAACATTTTTTCCGGCGCGTTACGCACGTTCGCCGGGTCGTTGACGACGAGCGTCTTCGGCTGGATGCGCTCGAGGAGATGCGTGGCGGTGATGTAGGCGAGATCGAACGGCGGATCCTGGCGCATCAGCACCACGTCGAAGGACGAAAGCGCCACGCGCTTCTCTCTGCCGAGGGTGAAGTGATCGCCCGCCTTGTCGCGTACGCTGAGCGGCCGCACCGTGGCGTAGAGCTTGCCGTCGACAAGCGCCAGACGATCGGGCGTGTAATAGGAAAGCTCGTGGCGGCGCTTCTGCGCCTCGAGCAGGAGCGCGAAGGTCGAGTCACCCGCGACGCGGATGCGCTCGATCGGATCCATCTGTACCGCCACGCGCAAAGCCATCACCTTACTCCTAGCTTTCCACTTCGAACGCCGACTGGATGTGCTCGGGCAAAACGCCCGGCGCCACCAGGATCGCGTCGAAGCGGAAATCATATCCTTCATGCTCGGGGTGCGCCGCAAGCCATGCTTCGGCGCCGGCGACGATGCGCCGCCGCTGGCGCGGCAGCACCGATTCCGCGGCGTCGGCGAGCGCGGCGCGCGCCTTGACCTCCACGAACACGATGAGCCGCCGCCGCCGCGCCACGATGTCGATCTCGCCCACTGGGCTGCGCCAGCGCCGCGCCATCACGCGGAAGCCTTGGGCGACCAGCAGCAACGCCGCGCGGCTCTCCGCCGAAAGGCCGAAACGGAAGGCCTCGGTTCGCTTCTGGCTCGGCGCCCGCTTCATCGCTTGCCCCCGAGCGCGAGCGCACGGGCGTAGACCTCGCGGCGCGCGAGTCCGGTCTCGCCCGCGACTTCGGCCACCGCGTCCTTGACCGAGCCGCGCGCCAGTGCGTCCGCGAGCTTCGCATCCAGCTCGCCCGCGGACGTCACCGTCACGGCGGGCGGCGCGATCACCACCACGATCTCGCCCTTGGGCGCGCCCGCCGCCTGATAGTGCTCGGCGAGCGCGGCGAGGGTGCCGCGGCGCACCTCCTCGAAGGTTTTCGTGAGCTCGCGGCAGACCGATGCGTGGCGCACGCCGAGACCTTGCGACAGATCGGCGAGGCTCGCCGCGAGCCGCGGCCCGCTTTCATAGAGTACGAGCGTCGCCGGGATCGCCGCGAGCTCGGCGATGCGGGTGCGGCGCTGGCCGCCCTTGGCCGGCAGAAATCCCTCGAAGAAGAAGCGATCGGTCGGCAATCCCGCCGCCACCAGCGCCGCCAGCGCCGCCGACGCCCCGGGGATGGGAAACACCCGGTGGCCGGCGTCGAGCGCCGCCTCGACGAGCTTGTATCCGGGGTCCGATACGAGCGGCGTGCCGGCGTCGGAGACGAGCGCGATCCTGGCGCCTTCGCCGAGCCGCGCCAGCACCCGCGGCCGCACCGCGGCCGCGTTGTGGTCGTGGTAGGCCAGCAGCGGCGTCTTGATGCGATAGCGGTCGAACAGCCGCCGCGTGACGCGGGTGTCCTCGCACAGCACGAGATCGGCGGCGGAAAGCGTAGTCAACGCGCGCAGCGTCACGTCCGCAAGATTGCCGATGGGGGTCGCGACCACGTGCAGCCCCGGCGCGATCGGCCCCGCTTGCAGGGCGATCGTGCGCGGCTCTCGCGAAGCGGAAGAAGAGGAGTTTGCGGACATGGCGGCCGGCGACTTTAGCCTCGCCCCGCGCCCGGCGACAGCCGCCCGCGCGAAACAGCTGACAGACCAACGTTTTGACAGCGGCCCGGCGCTGCCGCAGATTGCCCCGCGCACGAGGAATCCGGGATGATTTTTGACGCAAACGGCTGGCGACTGGCTCGCGTCCTGCGCGGTCTGGCCGTTTGCGCCGGGCTTGCGCTCACCGCCTGTGCCGGCTCCGGCATCGACCTCGACGTATTCAGCTCCAAGCCGCCGCTGGGCCAGCCGCTCGCCCCGCCGCCAGCGGAGGAGGGGGCGCCGCCGCCGGCTCCGGGCGGTCCGGTCGTGCGCGTTGGTCTCGTGCTGCCGCTTTCCGCCAAGGGCAACGCCGGCACCGTCGCGCTCTCCATGCGCAACGCCGCCGAGCTTGCGCTCGCCGAGTTCGGCAACGCGGGCATCCAGCTCATCGTCAAGGACGATGCCGGCACCGCGCCGGGCGCCCAGGCGGCGGTGCAGGCGGCGATCGGCGAGGGCGCGGTGATCGTGCTCGGCCCCTTGTTCAGTCATACCGTCGCCGCCGCCGGACAGACGGCGCGGAGCCGCGGCGTTCCGCTGATTGCGTTTTCCACCGACGCCAATGTGGCTGCGCGCGGAGTTTATCTCTTAAGTTTCCTGCCCGAGTCCGACGTGGACCGAATGGTCAGCTTCGCCATCTCGCGCGGCAAGCGCTCGTTCGTGGCGGTGCTGCCCGACAGCGCCTACGGCAGCGTGGTCGAGGCGCAATTCCAGCAGGTGGTCTCCGCCCGCGGCGGCCGCGTGATCGCGATCGAGAAATACAGTTCCGAGAAGGCGAAGCTCGCCGAGCCCGCGCGCCGCGCCGCCGCGGCTTCGCGCCAGGCAGATTCGCTCTTCTTCGCCGACGCCGGCGACACCACGCCGAGTCTCGTGCAGGCGCTGGCGGCGAACGGCGTGAAGAACCCGCAGCCGCAGTTCATGGGCACGGGCCTGTGGGACGATGCCGCGCTGTTCGCAAATCCAGCGCTCGCCGGCGCCTGGTTCGCCGCGCCCGACGCCGCCGGCTATCGCGCCTTCGCGCAACGCTACCGCGCGCGCTACGGCCGCGATCCGGTGCGCACCGCGAGCCTCGCCTACGACGGCGTGTCGCTCGTCGCCTCGCTGGTGCGGGCCGGCGGCGGCCGCATCAGCGACGACATGCTCACCAACCCCTCGGGCTTCTCCGGCATCGACGGCGTGTTCCGCTTCCGTCCCGACGGCACCTGCGAGCGCGGACTCGCGGTGATGGAGATCGGCGGCGGCAGCGCGCGCATCATCAGCCCGGCGCCGCGCGCCTTCAGCGCCGCCAACCTCTGATCAGGCGGCGAGATCGGCGACGACGGCGTCGAGCAGCGGGAAGCCCGCGGCGGTGACGCGCAGGTTTCCCTCGCGCACCTCGATCAACCCCTCCGCCACGAGCGCCGAGACGCGCTCCGGGTCGAAGGCGCGGCCGCTCAAGGTTTCGTAGCGCGCCGTATCGATGCCTTCGCGGAGCCGCAGCCCCATCAGCAACAGCTCGTCCGCCTGCTCGCCGCTGGTGAGCGCTTCGTCGGTGATGACGCTGTGGCCGCGCGCTTCCACCGCCGCGAGCCAGCGTTCCGGACTGCGCTCGGTAGCGGTGGCGCGCCGCGCTCCGTCGGCGCCGATGCGGCCGTGGGCGCCGGGCCCGACGCCGGCATATTCCTGGTAGCGCCAGTAAACCAAGTTGTGGCGGCACTCTGCGCCGAGCCGCGCGTGGTTGGAAATCTCGTAGGCGGGAAGCCCCGCGCGGTCGCAGGCTTCCTGCGTCACGTCCCACAGCGCGCGGCCCGCTTCCGCGTCCGGCACCACGAGCTTGCCGGCGCGGTGGAGCGCCGCGAACGCCGTGTCGGCCTCGATGGTCAGCTGATAGAGCGACAGGTGCTCGGTGCCGATGTCGAGCGCCCGCGCCAGCTCCGCCTGCCAGGCGGCGGGCGTCTGCTCCGGCCGGGCGTACATGAGGTCGATGGAAACCCGCGGAAACGCTGCCTGCGCGATCTTCACCGCGGCCAGCGCCTCGTTGGCGGTGTGCAGCCGGCCGAGGAACTTCAGCGCCGCGTCGTCGAGCGATTGCACGCCGAGCGACACCCGGGTGACGCCGGCGGCGCGATAGCCGCGGAAGTTCTCCGCCTCGACGCTCGTGGGATTGGCCTCGAGCGTGATCTCGGCGTCGCCCGCGATCGGCCAGCGCTGGGCAACGGCGGCGAGGATCGCGTCCACCGTCTTCGGCTGCATCAGCGACGGCGTGCCGCCGCCGAAGAAGATGGTGTCCACCGTGCGCGCACCGATCTCGTTTGCGACATGGCCGAGCTCGCGCTCGATCGCGCGCACGAAGCGCGTCTCGTCCGGCTTGTCGCGGCGCACGTGGCTGTTGAAGTCGCAGTACGGGCACTTCGACAGGCAGAACGGCCAGTGCACGTAGACCCCGAAGGCGGGATCGTGCGGCGCGCGCGCGGGCGCTGCCGGTTTCGCGAGCGTCTCAAGCAAGGCACGCCACCGCGAGCTTGCGAAACGCGCGGGCACGGTGCGACAAGCCCTGCCCCCGGGGCGGCAGCCCGTGTTTTTCCTCTGCGCTCATCTCGCCGAACGTGCGCGTGAATCCGTCGGGAAGGAAGATGGGATCATAACCGAATCCCTCGCTGCCGCGCGGCGCGTCGGCGATCGTGCCGTCGACGCGGCCCTCGAACTCCTCCATATGGCCGTCGGGCCAAGCGAGGCAAAGGGCGGCGACGAAGGCGGCGCGCCGCCTGGCCGGATCGGTGGCGCCCTGGCCCTTGAGCTTCTCGCCGATCACGCGCATGGCGCGGCCGAAATTCCTGTCCGGACCCGCCCAGCGCGCGGAATGAATGCCCGGCGCGCCGCCGAGTGCCTCCACCACCAGCCCGGAATCGTCGGCGAACGCCGGGAGCTTCGCTGCGCGGGCCGCGGCCACCGCCTTGATGCGCGCGTTCTCGGCGAAGCTCGAACCGGTCTCCTCGGGCTCGACGAGGCCGAGCTCGCTCGCCGCCACCGCCTCCACGCCATGCGGCAAAAGTAGCTCGCGCATCTCCTTCAGCTTTCCCGGATTGTGGGTCGCGATCACCACGCGGCCCGCGAGCTTGCGCGCCATCGCTACGCGGCCGCCTGCTTCTGCAGCTCGATGAGCTTGGTCACGCCACCACGCGCGAGCGCGATCAAACGCGTTAGCTCCGCGTCGGAAAACGGCGTCTTCTCCGCCGTGCCCTGGATCTCGACGATGCCGCCCTTGCCGGTCATGACGAAATTCATGTCGGTCTCCGCTTCGGAATCCTCCGCGTAATCGAGGTCGAGCACTGCTTCGCCCTGGTGGATGCCGCAGGAGATCGCCGCCACCTGGTCGATGAGCGGCTCGCGCTTGACCATGGAGCGCTTCTTCATCCAGGCGATGCAGTCATGCAGCGCGATCCAAGCACCGGTGATCGCCGCGGTGCGCGTGCCGCCGTCGGCTTGCAGTACGTCGCAGTCGACGGTGATCTGCCGCTCGCCGAGCGCGGTGAGGTCGGTGACCGTGCGCAGCGAGCGGCCGATCAGCCGCTGGATCTCGAGCGTGCGCCCGGAGGGACGGCCCACCGCCGCCTCGCGCCGGGTGCGCTCGTGGGTGGCGCGCGGCAGCATGCCGTACTCGGCGGTGACCCAGCCGCGGCCCTGGTTCTTCAGCCACGGCGGCAGCCGCTCCTCCAACGTCGCCGTCACCAGCACGTGAGTGTTGCCGAACTTGACGAGGCAGGAACCCTCCGCGTGGCGCAACAGGCCCCGCTCGAAGCTCACCGCCCGCATCTCGTCGCTGGCCCGACCGCTCGGCCGCATGCTCTTTTTCTCCTGTTGAACGAGACCCTTGTACGGGTGCGGTGGCACGAGCGGCAAGGCCGGCCTTGCTTCAAAAGGCCACGGGCTGCACTACTTACCGTGGGACCCCAGGAGCACGCCTTGTCCGTCGACGTTCGCATCGGATCGGCCGAAGTCAGCCTCGCGCAGCTCGACGAACGTTCGCGCGAGATCTTCCGCCATATCGTCGACCAGTATCTGGCGACTGGCGAGCCGGTGGGCTCGCGTCATATCTCGCGCCTGTTGCCCATGACGCTGTCGCCGGCGTCGGTGCGCAACGTCATGACGGACCTGGAGGCGCTCGGCCTCGTCTATGCGCCGCACACCAGCGCCGGCCGCCTGCCCACCGAGCTTGGGCTGCGCTTCTTCGTCGACGCGCTCTTGGAGATCGGCGACCTCGCCGAGGACGAGCGCCGCGCCATCGAAGCCCAGGTCAAGGCCGCAAGCGGCGGCAATCTCGATTCGGTGCTGACCGAGGCGTCGGTTCTCCTCTCCGGTTTGTCGCGCGGCGCCGGTGTCGTCACCGCCGCCACCACCAATCCGCGGCTCAAGCACGTGGAGTTCGTGCGCCTGGAGCCGACGCGGGCTCTCGTCGTGCTTGTCTCGGAGGACGGGCAGGTGGAGAACCGGCTGCTGACGCTTCCGCCGGACGTTCCCACCTCGGCGCTGGTCGAGGCGACGAATTTTCTCAACGCGCGGGTGCGCGGCAAGACGCTCGGCGAGGTCAAGGCCGAGCTCGAGCAGGCGCTCACGGCGGCGCGCGCCGAGCTCGACGAGCTCACGCAAAAGATCGTGGCCGGCGGCCTCGCCAGCTGGTCGGGCGGCGACACCGCCGAGCGCAAGCTCATCGTGCGCGGGCATGCCAAGCTCCTCGAGGACCTCAAGGCCATGGGGGATCTGGAGCGGGTGCGGCTTCTGTTCGACGACCTCGAGACCCGCCGCGAGGTGATCGAGCTCCTGGGCCGCGCCCAGGGCGCCGAGGGCCTGCGCATCTTCATCGGCTCGGAGAACAAGCTGTTCTCGCTGTCGGGCTCCTCGACCATCATCGCGCCCTATCACGACGGCGCCGGCCGTGTCATCGGCGTGCTCGGGGTCATCGGCCCGACGCGGCTGAATTACGCCCGCGTCATTCCTATGGTCGACTACACCGCCCGCGTGGTGAGCAAGGTTCTGTCCGGCTGACTTGATTTTCCCACACCGCCACCTGATATGCCTCGCAAGCCCGAGATTCCGGTCCCTTTCATTCCATGAACGACGAAACCAAACGTCCCGACGAGGCTGCCGAGCCCGAGCCCGCGTCCGCGGAAGCCGCGAACGAGAACGATGCGGCTGCGGCGCTGGAGAAGCAGGTGGCGGAGCTGCGCGACCGCTATCTGCGCGCCGCCGCCGAGGTGGAGAACGTGCGCAAGCGCGCCGAGCGCGAGGCGGCCGACGCGCGCGCCTATGGCGTTGCCGCCTTCGCCCGCGAGGTCTTGAACATCGCTGATCATCTGGCCCGCGCGCTCGAGGCGGTCGGCCCCGAAGCCCGCGCATCGGCCGACGGCGCGCTCAAGGCTCTCGTCGAAGGCGTCGAGCTCACCGAGCGCGAGTTGCTGAAGGCGCTTTCCCAGCACGGCGTGCGCCGCCTCGACCCCAAGGGTGAGAAATTCGACCCCAACTTCCACCAGGCCATATTCGAGGTGGCGGACGAAAGCGTGCCGCCGGGCACCGTCGCCCAGGTGATCCAGCCCGGCTACGCCATCGGCGAGCGCATTTTGCGGCCGGCTTTGGTGGCCATTGCCAAGGGCGGGGCCAGGGCCGCGAACGGGAACGACAGCGACAAGCAGCCAGACGCGTAATTCTGTCATAGCCCCGGCCTATGTTGGCGGGAGCGATGGAGGAGATCATGGCCCCGCACGGCAGCTTCTACTGGAATGAGCTGATGACGCGCGATGCGGAGAAGGCCAAGGCCTTCTACGCCAAAACGATCGGCTGGACCTTCGAGCGGACGCCATTGCCGAACGGCGGCACCTACTGGGTCGCCAAGACGGACGACACGCCGGAAGCCGGCATTTTTCCCATACAGGGCCCGGAGTTCGAGGGCGCGCCGGAGCAATGGTTTTCCTATATCGCCGTCGACGACGTGGACGCGCGCGTGAAGCAGGCGGAGCAGGCGGGCGCCAAGGTGATTCGCCCGCCCTTCGACGCTCCGGGCGTGGGGCGGATCGCGATCCTGCAGGAGCCGGGCGGCGCCCAGATTGGCTGGATGACACCTATCGACTGACCGGTTTGGCACCTTTAGCGCCGCCTTAAGGTTTTCCGCGGAACAACCGCGGGATGCACGGCACGCCGTCGAGCATTTCCCCTTCGTTCTGGCGCCAGACGGGATTGGTCGCCGCCGCCGCCGGCGCATCGCTCCTTGTCTTGTACTTCGCCACCGTCGTCTGGTCGCCGCCGTTCGCGCGCGACGCCCACGACTACGTGGTCGGCCGCGATTTCCTCAATTTCTGGATCTACGGCCGCGAGGCGTGGAGCGCGGCGCCGGCCCGCTTCTACAACATCGTTCTCTATAACCGGCACCTCGCCGAGCTCGTGCCGTGGACCTACGCGACCCAGCAATGGTCGTACCCGCCACATGTTCTTTTCTTCGCGGCGCCCTTTGGGCTTCTGCCTTATGGCATCGCTTACGTCCTGTGGACCGCGCTCGGTGTGGTCGCGTTCTGGGCCGCCGCGCTCGATCGCGACGACAGCTGGCGGGAGTTCGCGGCGCTGGCGCTGGCGCCGGCTGCGCTCCTCTGCCTCGTGTCGGGACAGAACGCCTTCTTCACCGCCGCGATCTTGATCGCGATCTACCGCTTCATCGACGCAAGGCCGCTCCTCATCGGCGCGCTGATCGGCATCCTTACCGTCAAGCCGCAACTTGGATTGCTCTTGCCCTTCATGCTCGTCCTCACCGGCCGCTGGCGCGTCTTTCTCGCCGCCGCGGCGACGACGATCGCGTTCGTCGGCGCCAGCATCCTCGTCTTCGGCGTCGACGTTTGGCTCGCCTATCTCGGTCCCGGCGTGCGTCTACAGGAATACGTGCTGCAGGCGCCGAGCGCGATCATCGTGGCCCTGATGCCGACGGTATTCATGAATGCCCGCATCGCCGGCCTCGGGCCGGAGATCGCCTATGTCATCCAGGCTGTGGCGGCGCTTGCCGCCGTCGCCGCGGTGATCTGGACGTACGCGCGCAGGCGCGATCCGCTTCTTTCCTACGGCGCGCTGCTCGTCGCCACCCTGGTCGCGACGCCGTATCTCATGAGCTACGACCTCGTGGTCATGGGCTGGCTGGTGCTGGCGCTGTGTAAAACCGGTTGCTTGCTGCCGCGCACGCGCGTGCTGCTCGTCGGCCTCTACTGGCTGCCGTTCATCGCGCTCGCCATGGCCACTCTTAGTGTCCCCGGCTCGGCGCTCATCCCGATCGTTGCCCTCGTCATGCTGCTCATGGCCTTAAAGGAGCGCGACAAAGCTGCGCAAGAGCCGCGCGCCGCAACGGTGAACGAACAACTACCGTCCATTAACGGGCTCCGTGGTTACTGACAGAGGCAAATGGGTGTCGCGCGGGTGCTCGCTGTGGATCTCCGCCGGCGTCTTCCGCCGCCTGGTCGACGAGAAGCTCGATCCCGACCAGAAAGCGGCGCTAAAGCGCTTTGCCGCCCGCGACCGCGACATGCTGGTCGAGGACATCCGCCGCAACCGGCCCGATATCATCCTGGTGGAGAAGGGCGTGTTCGACTGGGAGGCGTAGGCGCGCGCCGACCCGCTCGTCGCCGCCGAGCTTGCCCATTATCGCGAGGCCGGGCGCGTTGCGGCGATCCTGATCCTGCAGCGCGACGAATCCCGCTGAGGGATCGGCGGCGAACGCAAAAAAAGCCCATGATAGAGGGGGTTGCCAGCCTTGCGGCCCCCTAAACCCCTCCTATATGAGCCAGTGAAGCCGCAGGGGCTGCGGCGAAACGTTCGTAAAAGGGGGTCGGAGGAAGCCCGCGTTTCGCAGACTTTCATCCGGGTGCCTGTCAGGGCCTGGCCGATCCGCCGCAAAAGAGAGGGTATGCAATGTCCAAGGTCATTGGAATCGACCTCGGCACCACCAATTCGTGCGTGGCCGTCATGGAGGGATCGACCCCCAAGGTGATCGAGAACGCCGAGGGCGCGCGCACCACGCCGTCCATCGTGGCCTTCACCGATGACGGCGAGCGCCTAGTCGGCCAGCCGGCGAAACGCCAGGCCGTCACTAATCCGGAAAAGACGTTCTTCGCGGTCAAGCGCCTGATCGGCCGGCGCTACGACGACCCGATGGTGGAAAAGGACAAGAAGCTCGTCCCCTACGGGATCGTGCGCGCCGGCAACGGCGACGCCTGGGTGTCGGACGGCAAGAACCAGTATTCGCCCTCGCAGATTTCCGCCTTCATCCTGCAGAAGATGAAGGAAACCGCCGAAGCCTATCTCGGCGCCAAGGTCGAGAAGGCGGTCATCACCGTTCCCGCCTACTTCAACGACGCCCAGCGCCAGGCCACCAAGGACGCCGGCAAGATCGCCGGCCTCGAGGTGCTGCGCATCATCAACGAGCCGACCGCCGGCGCGCTCGCCTACGGCCTCGACAAGAAGACGGCCGGCACCATCGCGGTCTACGACCTCGGCGGCGGCACCTTCGACATTTCCATTCTTGAGATCGGCGACGGCGTCTTCGAGGTGAAGGCGACGAACGGCGACACCTTCCTCGGCGGCGAGGACTTCGACATGCGCCTCGTCAACTATCTCGCCGACGAGTTCCAGAAGGAGCAGGGCATCGACCTGCGCCGCGACAAGCTCGCGCTTCAGCGCCTCAAGGAGGCGTCGGAGAAGGCGAAGATCGAGCTGTCGTCGGCGACGCAGACCGAGATCAACCTGCCGTTCATCACTGCCGATCAGAGCGGCCCCAAGCACCTCACCATGAAGCTCACCCGCGCCAAGTTCGAGGCGCTGGTCGACGATCTCATCCAGAAGACCGTCGAGCCCTGCCGCCGGGCGATCAAGGACGCGGGCCTTTCCGCCGCCGAGATCAACGAGGTGGTGCTGGTCGGCGGCATGACCCGCATGCCCAAGGTGCAGGAAGTGGTGAAGCAGCTGTTCGGCCGCGAGCCGCACAAAGGCGTGAACCCGGACGAGGTGGTGGCGATTGGCGCCGCGATTCAGGCGGGTGTGCTTCAGGGCGACGTCAAGGACGTGCTTCTTCTCGACGTCACCCCGCTGTCGCTCGGCATCGAGACGCTGGGCGGCGTGTTCACCCGGCTGATCGACCGCAACACCACGATCCCGACCAAGAAGAGCCAGGTGTTCTCCACGGCCGAGGACGGCCAGACCGCGGTGACGATCCGCGTGTTCCAGGGCGAGCGCGAGATGGCGGCCGACAATAAGATTCTCGGCCACTTCGATCTCGTCGGCATTCCGCCGG
Source organism: Xanthobacteraceae bacterium (assembly GCA_035601815.1). Classification (GTDB taxonomy): domain Bacteria; phylum Pseudomonadota; class Alphaproteobacteria; order Rhizobiales; family Xanthobacteraceae; genus DATNNN01. The sequence goes on from DATNNN010000099.1 coordinate 16,387, forward strand.
CGCCGCGCGGCGTGCCGCAGATCGAAGTCACGTTCGACATCGACGCCAACGGCATCGTCAACGTGTCGGCCAAGGACAAGGGCACCGGCAAGGAGCAGCAGATTCGCATCCAGGCGTCGGGCGGCTTGAGCGAGGCTGATATCGACAAGATGGTCAAGGACGCCGAGGCGCACGCCGAGGAAGACAAAAAGCGCAAGGCGGAAGTCGAGGCGAAAAACCACGCCGAGGCGCTGGTGCATTCGACCGAGAAGACGCTGGCCGAGCACGGCGCCAAAGTCGGCGAAGCCGAGCGCCGCGCCATCGAGACCGCCTTGGCCGACCTCAAGGAAGCCCTGAAGGGTAACGACGCCGAGGCGATCACGGCCAAGACCAATGCGCTGGCGCAGGCCGCGATGAAGCTCGGCGAAGCGGTGTACAAGCAGTCCGCCGAGCAGCAGCCCGGCGGCGGCGATGGCGGCG
>DATNNN010000100.1:0-5224 GCA_035601815.1 Xanthobacteraceae bacterium
ACAACCACGCGGGCTTTCCCGACGGCATCGCCGGCCCGGAGCTCCTCGCCCGCATGGCGAGGCAGGCGAAGAAATACGGCGCCGCCATCGAACACGGCACGGTCGCGGCGCTCGCCCGCGACGGCGGCGGCTTCGCCGCCACGGTCGACGGCGATATCCTGCTCGCGCACACGGTGATCTTCGCCGCCGGCGTTGTGGACATCGAGCCCGCGCTGCCGAACCTGGAGCGCGCGATCCGGCGCGGCCTCATCCGTCATTGCGGCATCTGCGACGGCTATGAGGTGCGCGGCGACAAGATCGGGGTCATCGGCCATGGCGAGCAGGGCCTTGGGCGAAACGCTGTTCCTGCGCACCTACAGCGACGACATTACGCTCCTCTCCCTCGGCGAGCCGCTGCACCCCACCCCCGAGCATCGCGCGCGCATGGAGAAGGCGGGCATCAAAGGCGTCGAGGAAGCGGTGCGCCGCGTGGTGACCAAGGACGATCGCATCGCCGCGGTGGAAACCGCGAGCGGCAGGACACTCGCCTTCGACACGCTCTACTCGGCGCTCGGCAGCGTGCCGCGGACGGAGATGCTGCGGCCGCTCGGCGTCCACCTCACGCCGAACGGCTGCATCAAGTGCGGCGACCACCAGTGCAGCTCGGTGGACGGCCTCCATGCCGCCGGCGACATCATCGAGGGGCTCGACCAGATCAGCGCCGCCATGGGCCATGCGGCCGTCGCGGCGGTCGCCGTCCACAACCGTTTGCGCCAATACAAATAAGGGCTTGACGGCGGTGCCGCATAAATACCTCCGCTATGTCGGGTAGTTGGCAGACGGAACTTTGTCCCTGGTTACAACGTTATCCGCCCGAACTCACAGAATCGCACACTTCTTCGCACTTTGACGCATATCGGGAGCGTCATCGCTCTCTTCGTTTGCCCGCTCTCCCGGCGGAGGGATGAAAATCGTGGCAGCCACCGGCCTATCCAGCGTCACCGGGCGCAACCGTCTGCTTGACGCGCTGCATGCGGACGCCTGCGCGCTGCTCGAGCCGCACCTGAAGGAATTCGCGCTCGATCAGGGCGCGCTCCTGCAAGAGCAGGGCGAGAAGATCGAATACGTCTACTTCCCGCAGAGCGGGATGATTTCGCTGCTCGCGGTGATGACCCACGGCGACGCGATCGAGACGGCGACCGTCGGCCGCGAGGGCGCCGTGGGCGCCATGTCGGGCCTGGGCATGCGCATCTCCTTCACCCGCGCCACGGTGCAGATGCCCGGCGTGGCGCTGCGCATCGCCACGTCGCGCTTTCAGGAAGCGGTGGAGGAAAGCGCTCCGATTCGCAACATCGTCGTGCGCTACAACGAGCTCCTGCTGGTACAGGTGCAGCAGGCCGCCGCCTGCAACGCCCTGCACGACGTGCAACAGCGTCTGTGCCGCTGGCTGATCCAGACGCGCGACCGCACCGACACCGACATTATTCCCTACACCCAGGAATTCCTGGCGCAGATCCTCGGGGTGCGCCGCACCACCGTGTCGCAGATCGCGCGCCAGCTGCAGAAGTCGGGCGCCATCCGCTACCACCGCGGCCGCATCGAGATCACCGGCCGCAAGAAGCTCGAGCAGGCCGCGTGCGAGTGCTACGCCATCGTGCGCCGGCAGACCGAGCAGTATCTGCCGCGGGTGCGGGAGTAGCCCCTTCATTCCGGTCGTAGCGGCAAGCGCCTGATTTGCTATGAAGGGAGAATGTTCGACGCCATCTCCTTCGCCGGCGGCGGCAACCGCTGCTATTGGCAGGGCGGCTTCTACGAGGCCGCGTCCGAGCGCCTCGACCTCGCGGCACCGCGCATGGTGGCGGCGAGCGCCGGCGCCTTCGCCTGCATCTACTCCCTGCTCGGCCTCGGGGCCCGGGTGCGGGCGCTGGTCTATGCCGGCTGCGGCCCGCAGGTGAAGAACTTCGATTTCGCCGCCTGGCGCGAAGGAAAGCCGCTCTGTCCCGTGGGCGGCCTATACCGCGCGCTCATCGACGAGGTGATCGACGGGCCGGCGCTTAACCGCCTGCGCGGGATCACCGATCTTTCGGTGGCGGTCACGCGCCTCCCCCGCTACTTGCCGCCGCTCCTGGGTGCGGCGGTCGGCATCTCCGCCTATCAGATCGAGAAGCGGCTGTTTCACCCGGTACATCCGCGCTTCGGCCGCGCGCTCGGCTTCCGCCAGGAGTTCGTGCGGGTGCGCGACATGGCGAGCCCGGCCGCGCTCGGCGACCTCTTGATCGCGTCGAGCTGCGTGCCGCCGTTCATGCCGATCACGAACATCGGCGGGGTTCCGGCCTTCGACGGCGGCCTCGTGGACAACGTGCCGGTGGCGCCGCTCGAGGCCATCGAGCAAGCCGGCGGGCGCACGCTGGTGCTGCTCACGCGGAAGTACAAGCACGTGCCTCGAATAGCGAACCGGACCTACGTGCAGCCGTCGGAACCGGTGCGGGTCAAGCAGTTCGACGTGACCGACCCCGCCGGCATGCGCGCGGCGTATGAGCTGGGGTTGAAGGATGGGGCGGCGTTCGCGCGGGCGCGGGCCAATTAGGTAGCGCGCGGTAGCTTTGCCGATGGGTGATTACCGCAGGACAACTCGTTATCCTGCGAATAAGATGCTGCGGAATCAGAAGTGAACAGGAGGGAGGATGTGCCAATCTGTCCGTGTCCGGTTGGCGCCTTCGCAACGCGCCACGATCAAAAAATGGTACGGCGTCATCATCCCGATTTACGCATCGATCGGGCTTTTCATCCTCGGCGGTCTTATTTTCACGCAGGGTCCGCGGTCGCCCGAGCCGACCGCCGTTGCGCGGGCGGTCGACCGGTGATCTTTCCGCCGCAGGCCTACCATTTTTGACACGCTGCCGATGACAGCTAGGCGGCTTTCGCCTCTTTCGCCACCTTCACCCCGCCGCCTTCGGTCAGCATGACCTTGTTCAGCAACTTCACCAGCGCATAGACCGCTTCGATCGCCGGCGCCGGGGTGTTGGTGAGCTTGGCCATCTCCAGGATCGAGCCAATCAGGGCCTCGGTCTCGAGCGAGCGGCCCGCCTCCACGTCTTGCAGCATGGAGGTCTTGTGGGCGCCGACGCTCTCGGCGCCGGCGATGCGTTTCTCGATCGAGACGCGGAAAGTGACGCCGAGCTTCTGCGCGATGTCCTGGGCTTCCTTCATCATGGTGGCGGCGAGCTCGCGGGTCTCGGCGAACTGGCAGATGTCGACGAGCGTCGCGTGGGTGAGCGCCGAGATCGGGTTGAAGGAGAGATTGCCCCAGGCCTTGAGCCAGATCTCCGAGCGGATGTCGTCGAGCACGCGCGATTTCAGCCCCGCCTTGACGAACACGTCGTGCAGGAGCTTCACGCGCTCGCTGCTCTTGCCGTCAAGCTCGCCGATGGGAAAGCGGTCGCCCTCCACGTGGTGGATGACGCCGGGCGCGGTCACGGCGGCGGCGGGATAGACCACGCAGCCGATGACGCGCGCCGGATCGATGCGCTTGGTCAACACGCCGGACGGATCGAGGCTCTTCAGGCGCTGGCCGTCGTATTGCCCGCCGAGCTTCTGGAAATACCACCACGGCAGGCCGTTCTGCACCGTAAGCACGACCGTGTTGTCGTCGAGCATAGTGTCGATGTCGCGCACCACCTGATCGAGGAAGTGCGCCTTGACCGCGAGCACGATGATGTCTTGCTTGCCGGCCTCGGCGGGCTTGTTCACCGCCTTGACCTTGGCGGTCTGCACCTTGCCGTCGTGCCACTCGAGCTTGATGCCGTTCTTCTGGATGGCGGTGAGCTGAATGCCCTGGTCGATGACGGTCACGTCGTTGCCGGCGAGCGCGAACTTCGCCGCCATGAGGCCGCCGATGGCGCCGGCGCCGACGACGCAGATGCGCTGCGGCTTCGGCTCCCCTTTCAGGAGATACGGGCTCGGCAGCACCTGGTCGAATTTGTTCGTCAGCGTGCCGACGCCGTCGATCACGATGTCCACCGAGTTCGAGGCCGCGCCCATAACGCCGGCGCCGAGCGAGGTGCCGCAGGCGATGATGTCGCCGGGCATCAGCGTCATGTCCTTGGAGAGCGCCGCCACGAGCTTGTGCGGCGGGAAGAACATGTCGGAGACGGGATAGTTCTGCACTTCCTTGCCGTTCAGGACGGTGCGGATCGTGAGCTTGATGGGATCGACGCCCGTCGTGATCACCGGGCCGAACACGCCGAAGGTGTCGAAGCTCTTGGCGCGGGCCCACTGGTCGAAGGTGGGGAATTTCTTCAAAAGGTCGGCGGCCGTGACGTCGTTGACGCAGGTGTAGCCGAAGATCGCGTCCTTGGCCTCGGCCTCGCTGATGTTGAAGCATTTCTTGCCGATGACGACGCCGAGCTCGCCCTCGTAGACGATGCGGCCGGTGTAGGTGCTCGGCCGCCGAATGGGCTCGCCGTGGGGATGGAACGCATTCGGGGCTTTCAGAAAATAGAGCGGCTCGGTGGGTTCCTGGAAATCGTTCTTGGCCGCGAGGTGGTGGAAGTTGTTCCACAGGCCGATCATCTTGGTCGGCTCGCACGGGGTGAGCACCTTGACCTCGGAAAGCTTGAGCGTCTCGCCGGTGGCCTTGGGATTGGCGAACATGTCACCGGAATGGACGGCGATGGTTTCGCCGTCGAGCGTGCCGAAGCCGGCTTTGCCGCCCTTGTCGAAGCGGATCCAGTGGGTCATGGCGTGACCTCCCGAAAGATTCGTTATTCTTGAACGGGCAATGTAGCACGCGCGGTTGCCGCAGGAACCGCCCTCTTTTCAAGCGGTTACTCAGGGGGGCGCTTTCAGTGGCGTCATGCCCGGCACAAGCCCGGCCATGACGGCTGCCTACTAGCCCTTCACGATCTTGATGGAGAGCTCTGGCAGCCCCTCGATCTTCGCCACCAGCACGTCGCCCGGTATTACGGCGCCCACGTTCTCCGGCGTGCCCGTCATGATGAGATCGCCGGCCTTGAGCTCAAAAGCCTCCGAGAGCTTGGCGATCTGCTCGGCCACGCTCCAGGTCATGTTGGCGAGATCGGACGTCTGCTTCACCGCGCCGTTCACCGAAAGCGAAATCGCGCCCTTCGCCGGATGGCCGATCTTGGCCGCGGGGTGGATCGGCCCGATGGGCGCGCCATGATCCACGGCTTTGCCCAGGCTCCACGGCTTCTTCTGCTCGCGCATCTCGATCTGCAGATCGCGG
>DATNNN010000101.1:0-2931 GCA_035601815.1 Xanthobacteraceae bacterium
ACGCCGAGCGGCTGGCGCATGGAATAAAGGTCGATGCCCGGGCCGGCGGAATCGCTGAACTCGCCCTTCATCAGGTGCGGGATGCCGCAGGCGAACTCCACCACCTCGAGGCCGCGCTGGATGTCGCCCTTTGCGTCGGCGACCACCTTGCCGTGCTCGCGGGCGAGGAGCTCCGCGAGCTTGTCGTAATCGCGCTGCACGAGCTCGAGGAACTTGAACAGCACACGGGCCCGCCGCTGCGGGTTGGTGGCGGCCCACGCCGGCTGCGCGCTTTTCGCGTTCTCCACCGCCGCCCTGACCTCGGCCTTGGCGGCGAGGGCCACCCTGCCGGTCACCTCGCCGGTCATGGGCTGGTAGACGTCGCCGAAGCGCCCGGAGGTCCCCCTGACCTCCTTGCCGCCGACGAAATGCCCGATCTCCCGCATTCCTTCCTCCCGGATGGCCCTAAAGCGCGTCTTGTGGCGCGTTGTTCTGGTGTGCCTAGCGTACGGCGTGCGGTGCCGGAAGGCTACTCGCCCGGGCCGGTGGTTTGCTAAGATTGGCGACATACAGACGGAGCAGCCATGAATAGGCCCGGCGCTGAACTGGTGACCGACCTCAGCCCGGAGGAGGTGAAAGCCGGGCTCGATGCCGGTGAGATCCTGTTGATCGACGTGCGCGAGCCCGACGAGATCGCGGCCGAGCGCATCGCCGGCGGGGTCGACGCGCCGCTCAAGAGCTTCGATCCGGGCGCCTTGCCGGACCCAGAGGGCAAGCGCGTCGTGTTCTACTGCCGCTCCGGCAACCGCTCGGTCACCTCGTCGCTCCTGGCGCAGCAGGCGGGGTTGCCCTACGACGCGCACATGGCCGGCGGCATCAAGGCGTGGAAGGCCGCGGGCTTCGACACCGAGAGCGGCTAGGGGGAGCTCATGCGCCGCGTCGCTCTTGTCGTTGCGATCGCGTTGGCCGGATTGGCGCCCGCATCCGCCGCCGACCGTGTCGTCCACGTCTACAACTGGTCGGACTACATCGACCCCAAAGTGATCGAGGACTTCACCAAGGACACCGGCATCCGGGTGGTCTACGACACCTTCGACTCCAACGACGTGCTCGAGACCAAGCTGCTCGCTGGCAAGACCGGCTACGACGTGGTGGTGCCGTCGGCGAGCTACCTGCAGCGGCTGGTCGGCGTCGACGTCTTCCTCAAGCTCGACAAGGGGAAAATCCCGAACCTGAAATACGTCTGGCCGGAGATCGCGGCGCGCCTAGCCACCTACGATCCCGGCAACTTGCACGCCGTCAACTACATGTGGGGCACGACCGGCATCGGCTTCAACGTGGCGAAAGCCAAGGAACGCCTCGGCGGCCAGCCGCTGAGCACATGGGACGTTGTGTTCAAGCCGGAGTTGCTCGCCAAGTTCAAGAGCTGCGGCGTGCACGTCCTCGACGCGCCCGACGAGATCGTTCCGGCGGCGCTCAACTACCTCGGCATCAATCCCGATTCGAAAAATTCCGCCGACATCGAGAAGGCGGGCGCGCTGCTGGCCAAGATCCGGCCCTCGATCCAGAAGTTCCATTCGTCGGAGTACATCAACGGGCTCGCCGGCGGCGACATCTGCTTCGCCGTGGGCTGGTCGGGCGACGTGTTCCAGGCGAAGAAGCGCGCCGAAGAGGCGGCCGAGCAGACAAAGAAGCCGGTCGTGCCCGTCGATTACGTGCTGCCCAAGGGGGGCGCGCTGATGTGGTTCGATTCCTTCGCGATTCCGAAGGACGCGCCCCATGTGGACGAGGCCCACGCCTTCATCGACTACATGATGCGGCCGGCGATCGCCGCGCGGAACTCCAACTTCATCTCCTACGCCAACGGCAATCTGGAGTCGCAGAAGCTCATCGATAAGGAGATTCTCAACAATCCGTCAATCTATCCCGATGCCGAAACCATGAAGCGCCTGTACATTACCACCACCTATCCGCCCGAGGTGCAGCGGGTGCTGACGCGGGTATGGACGCGCTTCAAGACGGGCCGCTGATCAGCTCCGCCATCTCCGGTGCAGCCACAGCCACTGCTCCGGGTGCTCGCGCACCCAGGATTCGATCACCGTGGTGATGGTCTGCATCGCGCCGGCCACGTCGATCTTGCCGCCCTTGTCGCGCGGCAGCTTGATCTCCTCGGTCATCTCCAGGCGAAAGCGGTTGCCCGGAAGGCGAATGACGCGGGTGCCGTGCACCGGGCAGTCGTACTCGCGGGCGAGCTTGCCGATCGCCGGGCTCGCCCAGCACGGCCGGCCGAAGAAATTCACCCGCACGCCGGGCTGGCGGTGCTGATCGACGAGCAGCCCCACGTGGGCGCCGCGCTCGAGCTCGCGCGCGAGCCCGAACACGCCGGCCCGGCTCGCCGCCACGAGCCGCGGCATCAGGTTCGTGCGATGCTCGCGGATGAAATCGCCGATGAGCTTCATGTTGGGCGGGCGGTAGAACACCGCAGCATCCAGGCCATACGCCTTGGCGCAGATAGGCGGCAGCTCCCAGTTGGCGAGGTGCGCCGAGAAGATCAGCGCCGGCTTGCCGTCGTCGCGGAGCTGCAGGAAGCGCTCGACGTTGCCGGGCGCCACCCGGATGCGGCCCTGCTTGCTTTCCGGAGCGAAGACGTCGAAGTCCCACAGCCGGTCGAGGTTGAAGAACTCGCCGGCGAGCCGGCCGAGGTTCTCCCACACGCCCTTCAGGATGGCCTCGATCTCCGCCGCCGATTTCTCCGGGTAGGCGGCGATGAGATTCTTGCGCCCGATGCGGCTGACCGGCAGCCACGGCCCGAGCGTGCGCGCCACCGCGCCGAAGAAATTCGACGGCGCATCGGGGTCGATGCGGCGGATGAGGCCGGCGAGCCCGCGGGCCAGCGCGCTGAACAGGAAATCGAGCGCGAGCACGAAGGGTGCGCGAATCCTTCCCCATACC
>DATNNN010000102.1:0-3486 GCA_035601815.1 Xanthobacteraceae bacterium
GCCGATCTTCGAAGCCGACCTTCCGCCGGAAATCTACGCCTACCGCGCTGGGCGCAACGCCCAGCAGGCCGCTGTAGAGGTGGAGGAGCTGCTGTTCCGTGGCCATCCGGAAGTCGTGGACGCCGACCTCGCGGACTACTTGGAAGCTGCTTCATACTGCCCCCCAGCTTATGAAGTGACGTCAAACAGCGTGGGATGAGCCGATATCGCTTTGATCCGCAAGCCTTTCTTCTTTCCTCGCATGACATGGATGGCATCGAGTTCGCCGCGCTTGACACGCTGCAGTACGGTTTGGCGGGAGACCCCGAGAAGGCGCATTGCTTGGTACATCGTGAGGAAACCCTTTGGCGCTTCATTGACAAAGCCGTCGCGCAGATCCTCCGTCAAGCGAATGCGCCAGGGAGCTCCCGGGGTTAACTGCTCACCGCCGATGAAGCCGTCATTGAGCCAGCGGTGGATGGTCGAGGTGGCGGTTCCAACGACCGCGGCCGCTTGTTTGACAGTCAGCAACTCGCCCTCGGGGAGGGTAGCGGGCGGCTCGAAGCGCGGGATGTTCCACTGCCGCCGCAAACTGCTGACATGGTTGGCGGTAAAGCGGTGACCGTAAGCGGTATGACGATCTTGACGGTTGAGGATACCGGCGATGACGGCGTCTGGGTAATAAGCGGCCAGACGGCGAACGAGGGCGATTGTATCCTCGTCGGTGCGCACGATTGCCGGTTTCTGGCGTGGCAGATCGACATCGATATCGGTGAGGCTTCCACCTCGCCACCGCAGGGTGAGGCGGGCGAGGTGCTGGGCCTTAAACACGGTGACGATGACCTCTTCGAGCAGCGTTCGCAGCAGCTCCTTGCGATCGCGCGCCGTGGTGGTCGACGCTTCCCATACGCTCTGCAAATCGGCGCCGAGCGCGAGCAGGCGGCGCCGGTCTTCTGCGCTGAGTGCTCGCGGTCGTTCACGTTCGCGCCGGGCGAGCTCGGCTTTGGCCTGCTCGAGCTCGCGCAAGCGCTGCTCCCACTCGCTCTCGAGGCCGCGGGCGACGAGACGGTTCTCGGCATCGACAGCGCGATAGCGGCGTTCGGCACGTTGTGCCTCGTACCGGGCACGTTCAGCGGCGAGCCGGCACTGGGCGAGCGCATCGTCGCGATCGGCTTCGAGCCGTTCGGCGGCGGCGAGAGCGGCTTCGAGACCCGCTGGAGCAAGCGCGGTGAGAACGGCGCGTGCAACCGCGTCGTCGATCTGCACTGCGCCGACGCTCAGACAAAAGATGCCGCGACCATCGACGATGTTTTTGCCGGCGCAGTGGTAGCCCGGAGACGCGGTGCGTCCGGTGTAATGAGTGCGCAGCCGTCGCCCGCACGCGCCGCAGGTGGCCAGTCCCTGCAGCAGTGCGCTTCCTTCTCTCACGGCACCGGCTGAGTGATGCGGTTGGGGATGGGCGTTGGCGGCAATGCGCGACCGATTGGCCTCATAGGTCGCCCAGTCGATGAAGCCGGTGTGATGCTCTGGGATGAGGACCGACCATTCGGAGCGCGGCAGCTTGCGGATTTGCCTTTTGCGCCGCCCGGTCGCATCGAGCGTGATCTGACGCCGGGATTTTCCGTAAACATAGGCGCCCGCGTAAACCGGGTTTGTCAGCACATGATAAATAGCGGTATAGCTCGGGTCGATCCACCGGATCGCTGCACCATAATGGGTTTGCATCGGAAAGGTCAGGCCCTCGCTGCGCAGCCAAAGCCAGACCCGACGCACCGAACCGAGTTCGGCAAAGCGCGCGAAGATAGTGCGGATCGCCGAGGCCACCGCCGCATCGGGGTGAAGGCGTACTTCGCCGTCTTCCTCGCCCCAGACGAAGCCCACAGGTAGACCGCGCCGCAGTTCGCCGCGAGCGGCTTTATTGCGGATGCCGCCGAGCAGACGAGCCCGCAAGATGTGCAGCTCGGCCTCACTCATCGTACCTTTGAGGCCGAGCACCAGTCTGTCGTTGAACATTGCGGGGTGGTAGATCCCATCGGCGTCGCCGATCAGGGTGTCAGTCAGGCCGCAGAGATCGAGCAAGCGGTACCACTCGGCGTTGTTGCGGGCCAGGCGCGAGACCTCCAGGCCGAGCACGATACCGACATGGCCCAGCGCCACCTCCGCGGTGAGCCGTGCAAAGCCGCTGCGTTCGATAACGCCTGAGCCGGAAACACCGAGGTCCTCATCGATCACCAGAACCTGCTGCGCCGGCCACCCGAGCTCGGCTGCCTTGGTGACCAATGCGTATTGGCGCGCGGTCGATTCGCGATTGTGCTCGACTTGTGCCGCACTGGATTGTCGAAGATAGACATAAGCGAGGCGGGAGAGATGCGTGCTGTTGATCTTGGTGAGATCACTCATCGGCCACCTCGTTTTGTGGTTGAGTGGACGTCGGGAGGGTCTGCGCGATCATACGCGCGAGGATCTCAATGGCTTTGGCGCGGGCTTCGGGGTCGAGCCGCACGCCCGGCATTGCCGGCGGCGCGGGCAGCTCGAGAAGCGCCAGAGTCAGTTGCACGGCAGCTCTCCTCTGTGGTCGCAGGGTTGGGCCGCGGGTTCGGGACGCGGCTGAGGAGAGCGTCTAGGATGGTCCGTGCGTGGAGGAAATCGACAAGCCTGGCGAGGCTGTGCAATCGACCGTTCTCAGTCGCGGCGGCGGGTTCCGCGACGGGCATTGCCGCCAAATCGGTCCACCCCGCCGGGATCAGTGAGCGGCTGCCGTCGGGGAGCACAACCAGCAGCAATGCTACGCCGCGGCGGTGCGTGGCGCCCAGCGCTTGCAGAACGCGGCCCTCGAAGGGATGCCGCTCGCGCAGGATTGTTACCGGACGTGGAAAGTCGCGGAGATGGGTAGTGTGTGGTGGTGTTCTTCGGGAGCATTCCGCATTCCGACCTTCTCAAGTCGGTGGCGCGCCGGATCGTTGATCGGCGCGTGCTGCATCTGATCAAGATGTGGCTGGACTGCCCCGTCGAAGAAACCGACGACCGAGGCCGGAAGACACGCACGACCGAGGCGCGCGACAAGCGGCGCGGCATTCCGCAGGGCTCACCCCTCTCACCACTACTGGCGAACATCTACATGCGCCGGTTTGTGCTGGGGTGGAAGAAGCTCGGCCTTGAGCGAAGTCTCGGCACTCGCCTTGTCACCTATGCCGATGACCTCGTGATCTTGTGCCGGAGGGGCAACGCCGAAGCGGCGCTGCATCGCCTGCGCGAAATCATGGGTAAGCTGAAGCTGACAGTGAACGAGGAAAAGACACAGATCTGCAAGGTTCCGGAAGGCGAGTTCGACTTCTTGGGCTTCACGTTCGGACGAATGTACTCTCCAACGACGGGCCAGGCCCGCTTGGCTCTGCGACCGTCAAAGAAGAGCATCCAGCGCATGGTCGAAACCGTCCACGCGCTGACCGTCCGGGCGCGTACCTGGCAAGAGACCACAGAGCTCGTAGACAAGTTGAACCGCGTGCT
>DATNNN010000103.1:0-3811 GCA_035601815.1 Xanthobacteraceae bacterium
CGTGTTCGTCGTCGCGAAATCGCGGCCGTAGGTGGTGATGACGGTGCGCTCGAGGCTGCGGGCGAGGTCGAGCGGCGAGCGCGCCGCGCGAAAGGCGCGGATTTCGTCGTAGCCATAGAGATTCTCCGTGCCGCCGTAGCGCACAGTGCGCGGATTGTCCCAGAACAGCTCGTCGAGCGTCGCCACGTCGTTCGCAACCAGCGCCTGCTCGTAGCGCGCGAAGGCGGTGGAGACCTCGGCGACCACATTGGGAATGTTCACGTCCACGGCGATCTCCTCCTAAAGGGCGGCGACGGGGGCGGCGCTCACGCCGTCGCGCTCGAGCGCGTAGGCCACGCGCAGCGCCAGGTCCTCGCGCCAGGGTGGCGCGATCACCTGCACGCCCATCGGCAATCCCTTGTCGAGCCACACGGGCACCGCCGCCACCGGCAGGCCGATGAAGGAGATCGGTTGGGTGTAGATGCCGATGTTGGGGCGCACGGCGAGCGTATTGCCGTCGAGCACGAAGGTCTTCTGCCCGATCTTCGGCGCGCGCACCGGCGCCGCCGGCGCGAGCAGGACGTCGAACCGCTCGAACACCTCGAGCACGCGGGTGCGATACCAGCGGCGAAGCTTCTGCGCCGCGATCGTCCACGCCGCGGGGATGAGCGCGCCGGCGATGAGCCTGTCGCGCACGTCGGGATCGAAGTCGGCGGCGCGGGTGCGCAGGCGCTCGAGATGCAGCGTCGCACCCTCGGCGGCGGTGATCACGTAGGCGGCGGCGCGGGCGCGGGTTGCTTCCGGGAGCTCGACCGTTTCCCGCGCGCCGAGCGCGGCCGCGACGCGGGTGACGGCCGCGAAGGCGTCGGGCTCGCCCATGCGGGCGAAGTGGCCGCCGAGCGTGGCGATGCGCAGACCCGCGATACCCTTGTCGATCTCCTTCGCCGCCGGTTCCGGCAGGCGTCCGGCACAGGCCGGATCTTCCGAGTCCGGCCCCTGCATCGCGTCGTAGGACGCCGCGAGATCGGCGGCGGAGCGGGCAAGCGGTCCGAGGTGATCGAGGCTCGCCACGAACGGAAAAGTTCCCGCCCGCGACAGCCGGCCGTAGGTGGGCTTCAGGCCGAACAGCCCGCAGAACGACGCCGGCACCCGGATCGAGCCGTTGGTGTCGGAGCCGAGCGCGAGCGGCACCAAACCGGCGGCGACCGCGGCGCCCGAGCCGGAGGAGGAGCCGCCGGTCATATGGGCGAGGTCGTGCGGGTTGCGCGCGGCGCCGTCGTGGACGTTCTCGCCGGTGAAGTCGTAGGCGTACTCGCCCATGTTGAGCGCGCCGACGAGCACGGCGCCGGCCTGCTCGAGGCGGCGGATCAAGATCGAGTCCTCCGTCGCCGGCGCCCGCTCGCGGTTGATCTTGGAGCCGGCGCGGGTGGCAATGCCCGCCACGTCGAACAGATTCTTGACGGCGAACGGGCTGCCTGCGAGCGGCGGCGCCTCGCCGGCCTTGACGCGGGCGTCCACCCTGTCGGCCGCGGCGAGCGCGCGCTCCGCCAACACGTCGGTGAACGAATTGACCTTGTGGTCGAGGGCGGCGATGCGCGCGAGCGCCGCCGCGGTCGTTTCCCGCGCGCTCGTCTTGCGGGCGCGCACGCTTGCCGCGATCTCGGTCGCCGTCGGGAATTCGTTGCTCATGGGCGGAAGACGGGGGCGGGCTCCGCCTCGTCGTCGAGCGGAAACTCGAGCACGAGGCGGGCGGCGGCGGCGGTGGCGCGCAGGTGCGTCTTCACGCCGTCGCGGTAGGCGGGATCAATCACGAGCCCGACCAGCACCGGAGCGGCGTTGATGTAGGCGTCGAGCGCGGCGTCGTCGGGCGGCGGCGTGGAGCTATCGGACGGCGGCATCGATTCCCCTGGGGCTCGGCCATATTAACTTTCGCAAGGTCTATGCCACTGGCGCCAGCGCAGGCACGCCGCCCGAGCGCTTGCGGTTGAGCCATTCCTTACCTTGGAACCAGGTAAGGAAAAGGCAAAAGGTTAACGCCGGAGGTAAGGCGCGCATGAAATGGGCGGTCAGGCGGAAGCCGCCCGCGGCGCGTTCTCGTTCCCCGGGCGAGCCGCGTCTTCGAGCCGGCTCTTGCCCTTCGGGACCTTCATAGCAACGGCGGGATAGCTCCGCTTCATCAGAGGCAGAATCCAGAATGCCCCACCGCGGTACATCACCTTTTGTGCTTTGACCGGCCAGGAGCTGTCGGTCTGGATGTTTGCGACGATCCACTCGCCGCGCTCGTCGAGTTCGCCGACAATAATGTCCTTGCGGTCGGGAATCGTGAGTAGCCTCGGCTCCCCCTCGTTCTCGTCGACCTGCGGTTCGGTGCGTTCTGCAGCGGTACTCATGCGCCACCTAAGCAAACAATCCGCGGCTGATAGACCGAATCCCCGCGAACCTTCAAGGAGAACTTGCGGTCGGCGGGAAAGGTCTCGACCTAAGCATCTGCCACCCCTACCTATCGCCCCGTGGACACTTCCCGCGCCGCGCTGCCGGAACGCTTCGCCGCATGGTTCGCGCGGCGGGGCTGGAAACCGCATGCGCACCAGCTTGATCTGCTCGCCCGCGCGCGGGCGGTGCAATCCACACTCCTCATCGCGCCCACCGGCGGCGGCAAGACGCTCGCCGGCTTCCTGCCGACGCTGATCGACCTCTTCGAGCGCGGCAAGCGGCCGCCCAAGCTCGTCTCCACCGGCCGCGAGGTGCGCCGCGCGCAGGGCCTGCACACCCTGTATATCTCGCCGCTGAAGGCGCTCGCCGTCGACATCGCCCGCAACCTGGAAAAGCCGGTGGCGGAGATGAAGCTCTCGATCCGCATCGAGACGCGCACCGGCGACACGCCCATGTCCAAGCGCATGCGCCAGCGCAAGGACCCGCCCGACATCCTGCTCACGACGCCGGAGCAGCTCGCGCTGCTGCTCGCGTCCGCCGACGCGCCGTTCCTGTTCGGCACGCTCAAGCGCGTGGTGCTCGACGAGCTGCATTCGCTCGTCACCTCCAAGCGCGGCGATCTGCTCTCGCTCGGGCTGACGCGGCTCTTCACGCTCTCGCCCGGGCTGCAGATGATCGGGCTTTCGGCGACGGTGGCGGAGCCGGAAGCACTTTGCCGCTTTCTCGTGCCGCAACCGAAAGGCGGCGAGGCGCGGGCCGAGCTGCTTCTCGCCGCGCCCGGTGCCGAGCCGTTTGTCACCATGCTCGAGCCTGACGAGTATCTCCCGTGGGCGGGCCATTCGGCGCGCCACGCCTACGGCGCGATCTACGACCTCGTCCGCCGCCACAAGACCACGCTCGTGTTCGTCAATACGCGCAGCCAAGCGGAGATGATCTTCCGCGCGCTGTGGAACCAGAACGACGACAAGCTTGGCATCGCGCTGCATCACGGCTCGCTCGACGTCGGCCGGCGGCGGAAGGTCGAGGACGCCATGAGCCGCGGCGAATTGCGCGCCGTGGTATGCACCTCGTCCCTCGACCTCGGCGTCGACTGGGGCGACGTGGACCTCGTCATCCACGTGGGCGCGCCCAAGGGCGTGTCGCGCCTGCAGCAGCGAATCGGCCGCGCCAACCACCGCCTCGACGAGCCGTCGCGCGGCGTGCTGGTGCCGGCGAACCGCTTCGAGGTGCTGGAATGCCGCGCCGCGATCGAGGCCGTCGCCGATCACGTGCAGGACACGCCGGCGCTGCGCGTGGGCGCGCTCGACGTGCTCGCCCAGCACGTGCTCGGCACCGCCTGCGGCACGGCGTTCGAGGAGAACGCGCTCTATGAAGAAGTGAGGAGTGCCGCGCCGTACAC
>DATNNN010000104.1:0-2603 GCA_035601815.1 Xanthobacteraceae bacterium
CTCGCCGGCTTCGAGGCGCCGGACGCGGGCCGCGTTCTGCTCGGCGGTGAGGACCTCGCCGGTGTGCCGCCGCACCAGCGGCCGGTGAACATGATGTTCCAGTCCTACGCGCTCTTTCCCCATCTCAGCGCCGCCGACAATGTGGCCTTCGGGCTGCGTCAGGAGCGGCTGCCCAAGGCGGAGATCGCCGCGCGCGTTTCCGAGATGCTGAGGCTCGTGAACTTGACCGGCAAGGAGCGCCGCAAGCCGCATGAGCTTTCCGGCGGCGAGCGCCAGCGCGTGGCGCTTGCCCGCGCCCTCGCCAAACGCCCCAAGGTGCTCCTGCTCGACGAGCCGCTCGCCGCACTCGACAAGAAGCTGCGCGAGGAAACCGAGTTCGAGCTCATGGCGCTGCAGGAGCGCCTCGGCACCACGTTCCTCGTGGTCACCCACGACCAGGAGGAGGCCATGACCATGGCCGACCGCATTGCGGTGATGGAGCAGGGCCGCGTCGTGCAGGTGGCGCCGCCCGAGGAAGTCTACGAGCAGCCGAGCACGCGCTATGTGGCCGGTTTCATCGGCGACGTGAACTTGATCGAGGCGACGGTCGGTAAGGCCAAGACACTCGAGAGCGACATCGGCGTGATCCGTGCGGCGGGCGTGAAAGCCAAGGCCGGCGCCACCGTCTGGCTCGCGCTCCGCCCGGAGAAGATGCGAATTTCGCGCGAGCGGCTGGCGGGCGCCGACAACTGCGTCGAAGGCACGGTGCACGACGCCGCCTATCTCGGCGACCTTTCCGTTTACCGGGTCCGTCTTGCCGGCGGCCGCGAGCTCAAGGTGACGCAGGCCAACCAAACGCGTCTCGTCGGGCGGCCGATCGGCTGGGACGACAAGGTATTTCTCTCCTGGGCGCCGGATGCCGGCGTCGTGCTGACGCGCTAGGGGCGGGCGATGGCGACAAAGAGCATCGGCAGCCGCGCGGTCGTCCTCGTGCCCTATCTCTGGCTCGCGTTCTTCTTCCTCGCGCCGTTCCTGATCGTGGCGAAGATCAGCCTGTCCCACGACGCGGTGGCGCAGCCGCCGTATCGCCCGCTCCTCGATCTCGCCGCCGGCTGGGACGGCATGCGCGCGTTCCTGTCGCAGCTCGACCTCGCCAATTACGCGCTGGTGCTGAGCGACGCGCTTTATATCGAGTCGTACCTGCAGAGCCTTTGGATTGCCGCGGTGTCGACCGCGCTCCTGCTCCTCATCGGCTATCCCATTGCTTATGCGATCGCCCGCGCGCCCATGAGCTGGCGGCCGCTTTTGGTGCTCCTCGTGATCCTGCCGTTCTGGACCTCGTTTTTGATCCGCGTCTACGCCTGGATCGGCATCCTCTCGCGCGAGGGCTTTCTCAATCAGGCGCTGATGGGCCTCGGCCTCATTTCCGAGCCGCTGGAGATCCTCGCCACCAACAAGGCCGTCTACCTCGGCATCGTCTATTCCTACCTGCCGTTCATGGTGTTGCCGCTCTATGCGGTGCTCGAGAAGCTCGACGAGACGCTATTGGAAGCCGCCGCCGACCTTGGCGCCACGCCCATCCGAGCCTTTTGGCAGGTGACGTTCCCGCTGTCGCTGCCGGGGGTCGTGGCAGGCTCCCTGTTGTGCTTCATTCCCGCCGTGGGCGAGTTCGTGATTCCCGACCTGCTCGGCGGCTCGGAAACCCTGATGATCGGCAAGACGCTGTGGACCGAGTTCGCCGTCAACCGGTCGTGGACCGTGTCGTCGGCGGTGGCCGTGCTGTTGCTGACCGTGCTCGTGGTGCCCATTTTGTTTTACCAGCGCCAGCAGGCACGGGCGATCGAGGGATCGCGGTGATGCGCAAGGGTCTCAGCGCCTTCAACATCGTCTCGCTTGGCCTAGGCTTCGCCTTCCTCTACGTGCCGATTGCGCTCCTCGTCATCTATTCCTTCAATGGCTCGCGCCTCGTCACCGTGTGGGGCGGCTTCTCCATCCGCTGGTACGTGGCGTTGCTGGAAAACCGCCAGCTCCTCGACGCCGCCTGGGTCAGCCTGCGCGTGGCGTTGCTCTCGGCGACGCTCGCCACCGTGCTCGGCACGCTCGCCGCGCTCGCGCTGACCCGCGTGCAGCCCTTCCGCGGCCGCACGCTGTTCGCCGGCATGATCTACGCGCCGCTGGTGATGCCCGAGGTGATCACCGGCCTGTCGCTGCTCTTGCTCTTTGTCGCCATCGGCCTCGACCGCGGGTTTTGGACCGTGGCGCTTGCCCACGTGAGCTTCACGATGTGCTTTGTCGCGGTTGTCGTGCAGTCGCGGCTCTTGACCTTCGACCGCGCGCTGGAAGAAGCCGCCGCTGATCTTGGCGCTACCCCGCTCCGCACCTTCTTCTCCGTGACGCTGCCGATCATCTTCCCAGCGGTGGCGGCGAGTTTCCTCCTCGCCTTCACGCTCTCCCTCGACGACCTGGTGGTGGCGAGCTTCACAACCGGCCCGGGCGCGACCACGCTGCCGATCCGCATCTATAGCCAGGTGCGCCTCGGCGTGACGCCGGAGATCAACGCCGTGTGCACGCTGTTCATCGGCCTCGTGGTGCTGATCCTCCTCATCGCCTCGATCTTCACCAAG
>DATNNN010000105.1:0-6193 GCA_035601815.1 Xanthobacteraceae bacterium
GAGATCACCTTCAACGCCTCGCTGCTCTCGGAATTCCGCGCCATCGGCCTCGTGAGCCAGCTCGTCGACCGCGGCTTCCTGCGCTGGAGCCGCAAGGCGGGCTTCCGCCGGTCGCGCCTGCACCGCATCGTCGCCGGCGAGGAGGTGAAGGAGCTTTCCTCGAGCTCCAAGTTCGCGATCGAGCGCTCGTTCTTCCTGCTGTTGCGCGACATCGGCCGCAACGCCGCCGAGGAGTTTCTCAAGGAGCATTTCGCCGCCATCGGCAAGCGCGCCACCTTCGACCTGAAGCAGGAAGCCGCCTAACCGCTCGACTCTCGGAGGCGCGGCGCTAGGGTTGCGGATGCAGCCCCGCCTCCACCGTTCCGCCGCGGCGAACGGCGTCGCGTTCGAGATCGTCGTTGGCGACATCACCCTTCTGCGCGTCGACGCCATCGTCAACGCGGCGAACTCCTCGCTGCTCGGCGGCGGCGTCGACGGCGCCATCCATCGGGCCGCCGGCCCCGAGCTCTACGCCGAATGCCTGACGCTCGGCGGCTGCGCCACGGGCGAGGCCAAGATCACCCGCGGCTACGCGCTGCCGGCGCGTCACGTGATCCACGCCGTGGGCCCGGTGTGGAGCGGCGGCCACGACGGCGAAGACGAGCTGCTCGCCGGCTGCTATCGCAACGCGATCGCGCTCGCCCGCGAACACGCTCTCGCCTCGATCGCCTTCCCGTCGATCTCCACCGGCGTCTATCGCTTTCCCGCCGACCGCGCCGCCGCCATTGCGGTCTCGACCGTCTTGCTGGAGACCGGAGAGCGGCCGGCGCCGACGCGCGTGATCTTTTGCTGCTATTCCGACGAGGCCGCCCGCCATCACGCCGCGGCGTTCACCAATCTCAAGCTCACGTGAAAGCGGCCCGCGCGATGACCGCGGCGCCGACGAGCCCAGGCGTCGGATGCATGACGACCGAGGTCGGCACCGCCGCGAGCCGCTTCTGATAGGGCGGATGGTCCTCGAAGGCGGCGCGAAACGGCGAGCCCGGCATCAGGTGCGCCAGCGCCCGCGACACCCCGCCGGCGAGAAAAACGCCGCCGCGCGCGTCGAAGGCGAGCGCGAGGTCGCCGGCGATGCGCCCGAACAGCCGCAGGAACACGTCGACCGTGGCCCGCGCCTTCTCCTCGCGCGCCGTCGCGCCGGCGATCACCGCCTCCGGCGTCGTCTCCTCGCCGGCGAGGATATGGTGCAGGCGCGCGAGCCCCGGCCCCGACATCACGTCGTCGATGGCGACGGGCCCGTGATCGCGCACGAGGCGGGCGATGACGCGGGCCTCATCGGCGTTGGCGGCGCCGAAGCGCATGTGCCCGGCCTCGCTCGGCAACACGCGCGGCTCCTTGCCGTCGCGCAGCACCAGCGCCGCACCGAAGCCGCTGCCCGGCCCGCACACGATCGCATTGGCTTTAGGAACCCCGTGCCCGCCGCCGATCGCCTCCAGGTCCGGTTCAGTGAGCACCGCCACCGCGTGGGCGAGGCAGACGAAATCGTTCGCCACATGCAGCCGCGCGAGCTTGAGCCGGCTCTTTAGCGCGGTGCAGTTGAAGGCGAGCGGAAGATTGGTGAGCGCGACGTCGTCGCCCTCGACCGGCCCGGCCACCGCGAGCACGGCGACCGTGGGCCGCGCCTCGGCAGCGGCGAGGGTCTCGGCGAGCAGCGCCGGCAGATCCTTGATCCCGGCGCTCGGCAGCGTGCGCACGTCCTCGAGCTTGACCCCGTCGCGGGCGACGGCGAGCCGCGTGGTGGTGGCGCCGATGTCGGCGAGGAGAACCGGCCGCTTCATGCGGGGCTTTACTTCACGAGCCTGCGGCCGGTGAGCTTCTCGAGATTCTTGTAATAGATCTTGTCGCGCGCCTCGGGTGTGAGGTCGAGATTGTCGATGATCTTGATGGTCTCGCGGATGTAGCCCGGCCCCCGCTCCGGATCGAACGGGCTGTCGGAGGCGAACACCACCTTGTCGACGCCGTAGAACTCGAGCCCGCACACGGTCGCCGCCCGCGAGCCGAACACCGCCGTATCGGCGTAGAAGTCCTTGAAGTAATCGAGCGGCCGTTTCTTCAGGCTCTTGCGCAGCGCCACGTAGTCCTCGTCCGAGGTGCGCGCGCCGAGCTGGTCCATGCCCGGGCCGACGCGGCCCTCGAAGTAGGGGACCATGGCGCCGAGGTGATGGGCGATGACCTTGAGCCCGGGAAATCTCTCCATGGTCTTGGAGAACACGAGGCGCGCCATGGCCGTGCTCGTCTCGTAGGGCCAACCGAAAGTCCACCAGATCTCGTAGAGCGATTTCTTCTCGTCGAGATAGTCCGCATGGTTGGCGCCGCGCGCTGGATGCAGCCAGATTGGCAGGTCGAGCTTATGCATGGCGGCGAAGAACGGCTCGAATTCCGGCCGGTCCAGCGGCTTGCCGCCCACGTTGGTGAAGATCTGCGCGCCGATGGCGCCGAGCTCCTTGATGGCGCGCGTGGTTTCGCCGACGCCCGCGTCCGGCGCCGACAGCGGCGTCTGCGCGATGAAGGCGGGGAAGCGGTCCGGGTATTTCGCCACGAGCTCGGCCATGCCGTCGTTGCCGATCCTGGCGAGCTCGGCCGCGGCCTTCCGGTCGCCCTTGGCGATTACCTCCAGCGGCGGCGACGGCAGCGACAGCACCTGGGCGTAGTCGGAGAACTGGTCCATCACGCGGAAGCGCTCGCCGAGGTCGTGGATCGACGGTATGGCGCGGACGCGCGCCGACATATCGGCGCCCTTGCCGAGGAGCTCGCCCATGCGCGCGAAGAACTTTTGCGGAAAGAAATGATTGAAGGCGTCGACCCGCATGTGGCGTTGCTCCCTGGCGGCGGCTCTTGCCGCGATTATCTTCCGAAAGCCTAGGGGTTCGGACGCTGCGCGCGCAAGCGCATATTGAAGCGCATGGGGCGGAACCGCTATGGTCGGCCGCACTTTCGCCGCCGACCGCGGCCAGCTAGAGACCCGATCCGGATTTCACGGACATCCATGGTGCGCGCGCGCATGTTTCTCATCGGCGCCGCTGTCGCGGCCGCGACCGCGGCGGCCGCCGCCGAGCGTCCGCGGCTTGAGACCAACGAGCGCTACATCGGCGAAATCTCGCGCGCGAGCGACCTCGATCTCACCAAGCTCAAGGACGTGTTCGCCTTCGTGCTCGGCAGCCTGCCTGAGCGCGTCAACGTCTATCCCACGGAAAACTATTATTATTTCTGGTTCTACGCCGACGCCGTGCGCTACGCCGGCAACATCCGCATCGAGATCGCCGACAAGGCCGAGCCGGAGCTGCATTTCACCTATTACGAGGACCTCACCGACTGGAACGACGACACCCCGGTCGAGCACGCCGTGCTCGGCAAGGCCGACGGCGTCGCGGTCGAGAAGCTCGAGCGGCTGGTCTATCGCGTCACCTACGGGGCCAAGAGCGTGGTGTTCGCGCTGAACGACCTCTCCGCCGTGAAGCCGCCGCCGGCGGCGGTCGCGCCGGGCGAGAAATACATCGGTCCGGTGTTCGATGAATCGGGCGTGCGCTTCTTTCTCCTCTTCAACGAGAGGCTCAAGCTCTTCGCCTACGTGCTGGACGAGACCGTACCCGTGGCCGAGCGGTTCTTTCCGCTGCCGCGCTCCGACCGCATGCTCATCGGCCGGCGCACCGGCTTCGCCTTCTATCGCGACCACCTGCGCGAGCGGAAGATCCTGGTGGGCGCCTTCGAGGGCAACGTGCGGCTCAACAACTATTTCGACGGTCCGTTCGACCAGTTGCCCGACAACTTCATCGAGGGCGAGATCCTGCGCGACGCGATCCTGGCGGTGGCGCCGGAGCTGAAGGGCCAGATCGACCGCCTCGGCGCCTCGCCCGGCGGCGCCTCGCGCTATCCCATCATGCCGTATCTGAACTACAAGCGCCTCGACGACCTGCGCGTCATCGACCGCTGCGCCGAAGCCAGGAAGGCCGCAGACAATTACTACGCGTGTTTTGCCACCAACGAACGGACCGGCCAGCCCATGGCGTTCGCCAGCCGGCCGCCCAAGTCGCAACGGCGGGCGAAATAACCGCCATGATGGTCGGATGATCACGAGCCGCGAACGTATTCTCACCACCCACGTCGGCAGCCTGCCGCGCAACGAGCAGCTGTCCGAGCTTCTCCTCATCCAGGAAGCGGGCGGCGACTACGACCGCGGCCTCTTCGACACGGAGATGGACAAGGCCGTCCGCCACGTGGTGGACAAGCAGCGCGCGGCCGGCATCGATATCGGCAACGACGGCGAGCAGCAGCGCGTCGGCTTCCAGACCTACGTGCCTCAGCGCATGTCGGGCTTCGGCGGCGTGTCGAAGCGCCGCCGCGGGCGCGAGTTCGAGGAGTTCCCCGCGCTCATCAAGTACCTCACCCACCGCTTCCCGCACGTGAGCAAGCAGCAGAACGCGCCCGAGGCGCAGGGCGAGCTGCACTATCACGACACGGCCGCGATCACGGGCGAGATCAAGCGTTTCCAGTCGGCGGCCAAGGGCGCCTTCGCCGAGAGCTTCTTGACCGCGCCCTCGCCCGGCATCATCGCCAGCACCATGCTGAACGCCTTCTACGATTCCCACGCGGCCTATCTTTCGGCGATCGCCCGCGAGATGAAGAAGGAATATCGCGCCATCGCCGACGCCGGCCTCGTGCTGCAGATCGACGCGCCCGACCTCGCCATGGACCGCACCATGTTCTACCGCGATCTTTCCGACGCGGAATTCGCCAGGGCGTGCGAGCCGCACGTCAACGCGATCAACGACGGCATCGCCGGCATCCCGCGCGAGCAGGTGCGCCTGCACGTCTGCTACGGCAACTGGGAAGGCCCGCACATCCACGACATCGCGCTCGACAAGATCCTGCCCGCGCTCTACCAGGCGAACGTGGGTGCCTTGTCCATCGAGTTCTCCAACCCGCGCCACGCCCACGAGTACCCGGCGCTGAAGCGCGTGCCGTTCCCCAAGGACATGATCCTGATCCCGGGCGTGGTCGAGACCACCTCCAACTTCGTCGAGCACCCGGAGGTGGTGGCGCGACGCATCGAGGAGGCCGTGGCCGTCATCGGCGACCGCGAGCGCGTGATCGCTTCCACCGACTGCGGCTTCGGAACCTTCACCAACCGCGAATGGGTGATCGAGCCCGCCGTGTGGCTGAAGCTGAAGTCCATCCGCGACGGGGCGGACATCGCCTCGGCGCGGCTGTGGGGCAAGAAGGTCGCGTGATTTTGTCTCTCCCCCTGAAAGCGTATAATCGGCGCCTCGCAATGTCGAACAAGCCGTAGGGAGGTCCCCATGGACCAGATCGTGCGCAAAGCGCAGCCCCAACCCGCCGACCTCGACCCGCAATACCGCTGGGACCGGCATCTGCCCGCCTGGGGCACCATGGGCGTGGACTTCGAGAGCCGCGTCGAATTCGACCGCCTGCGCCGCTACCGGATCGCCCGCGCGCGCCAAGCGCTGGAGCGCTCCGAGCTCGGCGCACTCTTGCTCTTCGACGTCAACAACATCCGCTACGTGACCGCGACCAAGATCGGCGAATGGGAGCGCGACAAGCTCGCGCGCTTCGCGCTCCTCGCCAAGGGCCAGGAGCCGATCATCTGGGACTTCGGCTCGGCCGCCGTGCACCACCGGCTCTATGCGCCGTGGTTGCTGAAGGAGCATTGCAAGGCCGGCCTCGTGGGACTGCGCGGCACCGTGCCGCCGAGCTTCGGCCTGATGAAATATCACGCCGAGGAAATCGCCTCGCTCTTGCGCGAGGCCGGCGTCGACAAGATGCCGATCGGCGTCGACATCATCGAGCCGCCCATGATGTTCGAGCTGGAGAAGGCCGGCCTCAAGATCAAGGACGGCCAGCAGGTGATGCTGGAAGCGCGCGAGATCAAGAACATCGACGAGATCGCGCTGCTCACCCGCGCGTCCGCCATGGTCGACGGCGTCTATCATCAAATCTATGAGGAGCTGAAGCCGGGCGTGAAGGAATCCACGATCGTCGCCAACGCCAACCGCTTCCTCTACGAGCACGGCTCCGACGACGTCGAGGCAATCAACGCCATTTCCGGCGAGCGCTGCAATCCGCACCCGCACAACTTCACCGACCGCATGGTCCGGCCGGGCGATCAGGCCTTCTTCGACGTGCTGCACAGCTACGT
>DATNNN010000106.1:0-3293 GCA_035601815.1 Xanthobacteraceae bacterium
CGGCCGCACGTCGAGCACGGTGACGAGCCCATCCTTGATCCGCCCCGCGAGCTCTTCGCGCGAGACCGGCTCCAGGCTGTCGCGATCGCGAAAATATCCGGCGACGATGCGCTCGACCTCGGCGACCTGCCGCTCGGCTACCTCGCGGAGCGTCGCCAGAAGCCGCAGCACGTTGTCATCGGCGATGCGATACAGCACGTGCCGGCCGTCGCGGCGCGCGGCGACAAGGCCCGCTTTGCGCAGCGCCTGCAGATGTTGCGAGACGCTGGCAAACGGGATGCCGGTGCGCTGCGCCAGCCGCTCGACACTCTGCTCGCCCTGGGCCACATGCTCGAGAAGATCGAGCCGGTGCTCGCTGCCGAGTGCCCGCGCGACCGCGGCGAACTGGCTGAACAGCGCCTTTTTCGGGCTCTGGCTTGACATCAGGGCGGCACCAACATTCAATTGTTCTATTGAACATTATAATAAGCCTGAGGTCAAGGACCTACCCGCGCCGAAAGGGCGCAAGGCAGCGCCCAAAGGGGGAAACCAATGGAAAGGCGCTACTCAACGTGAGCGGCTGGCTGCTGTTTCTCGGCGGCCTGTTCGGTATGGCGATGGGCTTTTGGAAATTCTTCGGCGGCGGCACTCCGATCGGGCGAGGGAAGGGTTACTGAATCGGCGCCCACGGCAGCCGCTCCTTCCCCGGTTCCATGACGAAGCGGTAGTCGAGGGAATACCACTCGCCCTTTACGTCCGCCGCCGGCGCCGGCTCGTCGTGGCGCACGTAGTTGCCGACCAGCGCCCGCGTCACGCCGAACTGCACGTCGGTATCGAGGCGCGGGTCGCCGTTGACGTAGACCTGGGAGATCAGCGTCTTGCAGCCGGGCTTGTAGAGCAGGAAGTGCAGGTGCGCCGGGCGGTAATGGTGGCGGCCCTGGGCGCGGATGAATTCGCCGACCGGCCCGTCGATGGGAATCGGGTAACCCGCCGGCTTGACGCTGCGGAAACCGAAGCGGCCGTCCTTGTCGGTGACGAACTTGCCGCGCAGGTTCATGTCGGCCTGCTTCTCGTCCTGGTTCTCGTAGAAGCCCTCGGGCGAGGAGTGCCAGACGTCGATCTCGACGCCCTCGATCGGGCGGCCGGCCTGGTCGCGCACCTCTCCGTGCATGAACAGCGCCGGGCCGGGCGTCGGCGAGCGCACGATCGAGCCGCCATTCTTCGTATGCGGCGCGTTCAGCCGCCAGAAGGGGCCGAGCATGTTGGCGGCGGTCTCGGTCTGGCCATTGTTGCCGTTGTTGAGGAGGCAGATCAGGGTGGAGAAGCCGAGCGAGCCCGCCATCAGCACCACCTCGTTGTGGGAGGCCGTGGTCCTCTGACCAAGCGCGGCGATATAGGCGCAGGCGCGCTCGAACTCCGCCTCGGTGAGCCGCACCTCGCGGGCGAAGTCGTGCAGGTGGCGCACCAAGGCGGACATGATCTCGCGCAGGCGCGCGTCGGGCGCGCGCTTCAGCTCCGCCAGCACCGCGGTGGTCACGCTTTCCTGGCCGTCGATGATCATGGGCGCCTCCCGCGAAGGGCCGGATGCTCGCGGGAAACGGGCCGGCCGGCAAGCCCGCACCAAAGCAAAAAAGCCCGGCGCGAGGCCGGGCTTTTCTTAGGAAATGCGCCGCTTACTTGCCGCGCACCGTGTCCTTGAAGCCGCCCCAGGCGTTCTGCACCTTGCCGGCGGTCTTTTCGGCCTTGCCTTCGCCTTCGAGCTTGGCGTCGCCGGTCACCTTGCCGGCCACTTCCTTGATCTTGCCTTTGGCCTCGTGGGCCGAGCCTTTGATGCGGGGGAGTTCTTATCCGTTGAGCGGCGCGGCGCGCTGGCCAGAAACTCAACGCTCTAGTTGGGCAGGTCCTCTAGCTTCTTCCACTGACTTTCTTGGGTACATTTCTTGGTTGGCGTCATGCAAACAAGAAGGGCAGTGACCGGATGGATTTCCCAAAGGGAATGACGCTTGGGTTGTCCCTGGAGGGGGTTGTCCGGGTCATCGTTCACCAAGTGTTTGTTGTCGTAAAAAAGCTGTCCTCGCACAATGACCGGCCGAGCGTCGCGGGCGACACGCTTTAGCTTTTTCGTCGTCCATCCCTCGTTCCGATCCTGCGGAATCATCTCGACGACAATTCCTTCAAACTCCGTATCGTCAGCATTGAGAGCCACCGGGATATGAAAATCACTATTGCTCACTCCGCTGAGACGACAATTGACGCTTTCCGCCCCGCTCGCACCAGGCCTGTTCGGTAGGCCAATTAGAAAGCCCGTCAGCTCAACTAGATTGCCTTCGGAAACTGTTTGGTTTGAAGATTTGAGGCTCAATTCACGCAATTGGTTGCGCTGTTCTCGACTCAAATCTTGATTTTGGCCCACCAGTCCAGTTGCCTGGTCTTGCAGATGAGCAAAATCGTCAAATGTTAGCTTGATTGGGGTTCCTTCCGGTGGAACGGTGCGCTTCATCGTGTTGCCTAACGCGTGTGGCGATCCTTCCAGTTCACAGCCTGAGATGGGGCACGACGTAAGATCAGCGGCGCACGTTTTTTTCGAATCTTGGCCGTGCGCATCACTGAAGGCCAGGGCCGACGCGAATATGACGGCCACGCAAGGCAACAGAAAAATGCCGATCCGCCTCATGATAGCGCCCCCTAGTTGATGGCGGGGAGTATCGCAAAAGGTTGCATCAGAGTCTAATTCAACCTGCGGGCCGCCTTTTCGGCTTGTGGCATTTGCGCCCTAATACCGCGTTAGCGGGCGGCTACAGCAAGGCCACTTGATCGGGGCTGCTGTCCTTGCATTGCTTGGGCGGCACGAGAGGCCGCGCTATTCTCCCTGGTCGTAGGCGGCGATCTTCCAGTCGCCGCCGGGCTGCTTGGCGAAGCAGAGCTGGTCGGCGGTGAGCGGCTTCACCGCCGCGACCGCGACCCAGCCGGACTTGCCGGAGGGCAGCAACAGCTCGAGGTGCACCGGCAGCGGGCCGCCGGGCCTGAGCGGCGGGCTCGTGCCGAGCACCGGCAGCGCGGTGCCTGCCGTCTTGCCGACGATGGCGCCGCCGCCCGGGCTCGCGGTGAGCGTGATCTCGGCCATCGAGTAGATCCACTCGGCGGGCTGCTCGGGGTCCTCGATGAGCGCGCTCGCGCGCTCGAAGGCCTTGGCGTCGGGGACCGGCAGCGCCGGCCCGCACGCGGTGTTGGCGTCGCGGCCCGGCGCGAAGCTTTTCTCGGCGGCGAGGTCGGCGATGAGCTCCCACTGCGGGCCCAGGTCGGTGTCGCCGTCG
>DATNNN010000107.1:0-13001 GCA_035601815.1 Xanthobacteraceae bacterium
AGGGCGTTGACTTCGCCCCTAAGCAGGTCGACGCGCACACGATCGCCGGTCTTCAGAACCGCAAGACCCCCGCCGATCGCCGCCTCCGGCGACGCGTTCAGGATCGACGGTGAGCCTGACGTACCGGACTGGCGACCGTCGCCGATGCATGGCAGTTGGTGGATGCCTTGTGCGATCAGTTGCACCGGGGCGCGCATGTTGACGACCTCGGCGCCACCGGGATACCCGATGGGGCCGGCGCCGCGCATCACGAGGACGCAGTGTTCATCGATAGCAAGGGCCGGATCATCGATGTGCGCGTGGTAATTCTCCGGGCCGTCGAACACGATGGCACGCCCTTCGAAGGCGTCGGGATCCTTGGGATCCGACAGATAGCGGTCGCGAAATTCCTTCGAGATCACGCTGGTCTTCATGATGGCAGAATCGAACAGGTTGCCGCGCAACACGCGAAACCCCGCATTTGGCGTCAGCGGCCGCTCGAATGGACGGATCACCGCCTCGTCCTGAATGGCAGCGTCCTTGCAGTTCTCACCGAGCGAGCGGCCGTTGGCCGTCAGCGCCTGCTCATGGATCAGACCCTGCCTGATCAACTGCGCCACGACGGCCGGTACACCGCCGGCGCGATAGAAGTCCTCGCCCAGATATTCACCCGCCGGCTGCAGGTTCACCAGCAGCGGTACGTCGTAGCCGTAGGTCTGCCAATCGTCTATGGAAAGCGCGACGCCTATGTGCCGCGCCAGCGCGATCAGGTGGATCGGCGCATTGGTCGAGCCGCCCAGCGCGGAATTCACCCGTATCGCGTTGATGAAGGCTTCGCGCGTGAGAATATCGGACGGCTTGCGATCGGCGTGGATCATTTCGACGATCCGGCGGCCGGTCTCATACGCGCATTCCTGCCGATCGCGGTGCGGGGCCGGTATGGCCGCGGAACCCGGCAGCGACATGCCGAGTGCTTCGGCGAGGCTATTCATCGTGGTCGCCGTGCCCATCGTGTTGCAAAAACCGGTGGAGGGCGCCGCGGAAGCCACCAGCTTGATGAACGCCGCGCGATCGATTTCGCCGGCCGCGAAACGCTCGCGCGCTTTCCACACCACCATGCCCGATCCGATGCGTTTGCCGCCCGCCCAGGCGCTGATCATCGGGCCCACCGACAGCGAGATCGCCGGGATGTCGACGGTGGCCGCCGCCATCAGGCAGGCGGGCGTGGTCTTGTCGCAGCCGGTCATCAGCACGACGCCGTCGAGCGGATAGCCGAACAAAACCTCGACCAGGCTCAGATACGCGAGGTTGCGGTCGAGCGACGCGGTCGGCCGTTTGCCGGTCTCCTGGATCGGATGCATGGGGAATTCGAAGGCGATGCCGCCGGCGGTGCGGATGCCCTCGCGCACGCGGTGGGCGAGGTCGAGGTGGTGGCGGTTGCACGGCGACAGGTCCGAGCCCGTCTGCGCGATGCCAATGATCGGGTTGCCCGATTGCAGCTCGGCCCGCGACAGGCCGTAGTTGAGGTAGCGCTCGATATAGAGCGCGCTCATGCCCGGATCGGCGGGATTGTCGAACCAGAGCTGCGAGCGCAGCCGGCGCCGCTTCTTGTTAGTCGAGCCAGCCATGTGGGCCTCCCTGCGATAGGCGGACGTGATCGGTGCGCGTTCGCGCCCCCGCCCGTCACCTGTGGTTTGCTTTCGCCCAAAGGATGCGCTGAACTGGCGCGCGAAATCAACATTCAGCGGGGGATTTCTTGCGCGTCGTTCCAGCCTTCGAGCGTATCGGCGAGGAGAACGCCTTCGCCGTGCTCGGGCGCGCCACCGAGCTTGCGGCCCAGGGCCGCGACATCGTCAACCTCGGCATCGGCCAGCCGGATTTTCCCACGCCGCCCCACATCGTCGAAGCCGCGATCAAGGCCCTGCGCGACGGCCACCACGGCTATACGCCGGCCGTCGGCATCAAGCCGCTGCGCGAAGCCGTCGCCGCCCATGTGCACAAGCGCTATCGCGTCGAAGTGTCACCCGACCGGGTGCTGATCGTGCCCGGCGGCAAGATCACCATGTTCGACGCGATCCTGATGTTCGGCGAGCCGGGCGCCGACATCCTCTATCCCGATCCGGGCTTTCCCATCTACCGCTCCATGATCGAGTTCACCGGCGCCAAGCCCGTGCCGGTGCCGATCCGCGAGGAGAACGGCTTCGCCTTCTCCGCCGACGAGACGCTGAAGCTGATCACCCGCGAGACGCGGCTTCTCATCCTCAATTCGCCCGCCAATCCCACCGGCGGCGTGACGCCGAAGCGCGAGGTGGAGAAGCTGGTGGCCGGGCTCGACCGGCATCCCGACGTGGTGGTGATGTCCGACGAGATCTACGACCACATGCTCTACGACGGCGAGGAGCACGTGACGCTGCTCAACTATCCGTCGATCCGCGACCGGCTCATTCTGCTCAATGGCTGGTCGAAGACCTACGCCATGACCGGCTGGCGGCTCGGCTGGTCGGTGTGGCCCGAGAAGCTCTACGACCTCGCCCGCAAGCTCGCGGTCAATTCCTATTCCTGCGTTAACGCGCCGTCGCAGTACGCCGCGATCGCAGCGCTCACCGGCCCGCAGGACGATGTGAAGAGGATGGTGGCCGAGTTCGACCGCCGCCGGCGCGTGGTGGTGGATGGCCTGAACAAGCTGCCGGGCGTTTCCTGCGTCACGCCCAAAGGCGCGTTCTATGCCTTCCCCAATATCAAGCACACCGGCTGGAAGGCAAAAGCCCTTGCCGCCACGCTCCTCGATGAAGCCGGCGTCGCCATCGTCGGCGGGCCCGATTTCGGCGTGCTCGGCGAAGGCTACGTGCGGCTCTCCTATGCGAATTCCACCGAGAACATCGTGAAAGCGCTCGACCGCATGGGAAACTTCCTGTCGAGCCGCAAGGCGGCCTGAAGCCCCCCACGGTGATGCGCTTCGCACTCATCTCCCTGCTCGCGCTCTTCGCCGCTTCTGCGGCCGAGGCGCAACAGGTGTCGCGTCCTTCCCAGGCTGTGTGTGAGCGCGCCAAGCTACCGGGCCGCGGCTACATCGAGTGCCTGGAGAAGGCCTCGCGCGACACCGACCGGACGATGAACGAGGCGCTTGCCCGCGCCCGCGTGGTCATCGAGACCCACGCCGAGCTCGCGGGAGTGCAGAAGGCGCGCTGGAAGAGCGCCCTTGAGGAGGCGCAGGGCGTGTTCCTGCGCTTCCGCGGCCTCGAATGCCAGAACGTCGCGCCCTACGAGGGCGCGAAGGGCATCGGCACCTTCGAGGAGCGCCTCGCCTGCCTCGTCGACAAGAACGTCGCGCGCGCCCGCGACCTCGAGGCCCGCTACGGCCGTTGATGTACGCTCTCCAATCGATGTGGTTCTGAAGTTGGCACCTTGACAACGATTTGCGGTCCGCTACTTGATTAGCGCCTGGGGAATGCGATCTCCCCATGAGGCGACATGCCGAAGTATCGCGTCCCACCAGCATGGAGGACGCATCATGTCGTCGATCAACACCATCTCCGTTGAAAAGCTCGCGCGCCTGTTCGGCACGCCAAAATCCCCCGTTCTCGTCGATGTGCGCACCGACGAGGACTTGGCGATTGACCCACGGCTGATTCCAGGGTCGATGCACCGTCCCTTCGCCAACGCGCAGGAGTGGGCACGGCAGCTCAACGGCCATACCGCTGTCGTAATCTGCCAGAAGGGGCAGAAGCTGAGCCATGGCGTCGCTGCTTGGTTGCGCCACGAAGGCGTGCCGGCCGATTTCTTGGAAGGCGGCTTCGAGAGCTGGAAAGCGGCACGGCTGCCGCTCCTCGACACCTCAAAGCTACCGCCGCGCGATGCCCAGGGCCGTACGATCTGGGTCACGCGCGAGCGACCGAAGATCGACCGCATCGCCTGCCCGTGGCTAATTCGCCGCTTCATCGATCCCAACGCCGTGTTTCTGTATGTGGCGCCCGCCGAGGTGAAGGCCGTGGCCGAGCGCTTCGCGGTCGCGCCCTACGATATTGATGGCGTGTTCTGGAGCCATCGCGGCGAGCGCTGCACCTTCGACGTCATGGTCGAGGAATTCGGCATCGGCACAGAGGCACTCCTGCATCTCGCCAAGATCGTGCGCGCGGCGGATACGGCGCGCCTCGATTTGATACCGGAAGCGGCTGGCTTGCTCGCGGCCTCGCTTGGACTTTCGCGAATGCATACGGACGATCTCGCGCAGCTCGAGGCAGGTATGTCGCTCTACGACGCCTTCTATCGCTGGTGCCGCGACGCCACGGACGAAACGCACAACTGGCCGACCAACAAGGCGAAGGCGTGAAATGACCGAAACGGTCGCCGCGCACGGCATTTCCTTCGCGGAGGCGACGCGGGTCTGGCTGCGCGTGGCGCTCCTCTCCTTCGGCGGGCCGGCCGGCCAGATCGCCGTCATGCATCGGATTCTGGTCGAGGAGAAGAAGTGGATCAGCGAGAGCCGGTTCATGCATGCGCTCAACTACTGCATGTTGCTGCCCGGCCCCGAGGCGCAGCAGCTCGCCACCTATATCGGCTGGCTGCTTCACCGCACCGCCGGCGGCCTCGTCGCCGGCACGCTGTTCGTGCTGCCGGGCGTCGTCGCGATTCTCATCCTCAGCATCCTCTACGCCGGCTTCAAGGAGCTCACCTTGGTGCAGGCGATCTTCTTCGGCATCAAGGCGGCGGTGCTCGCTATCGTGGTCGAGGCGGTGATCCGCATCGGCAAACGTGCGCTGAAGAACGGGGCCATGGTCGCGCTCGCGGCGGCCGCCTTCGTCGCGATCTTCTTCCTCGACGTGCCGTTTCCGTTGGTCATCATCGGCGCCGGCCTCATCGGCTACATCGGCGGCCGCGTCGATCCTGAACGGTTCGCCGTGATCCAAGGTCACGCGGCCGGCGCTGCGCCTGCCGTCGACACATTGCTTGAAGGCGACCTCGAACACGCGCGGCCGTCGCTCGCGCGCGCCGCGAAGGTGCTGGCGATCTGGCTGCCGCTGTGGCTCGGCCCCCTCGCGATGATCGTCTGGATGCTCGGCCCCGGCAACGTCTTCAGCGAGATCGGCGTCTTCTTCTCCAAGATGGCGGTCGTGACCTTCGGCGGCGCTTATGCGGTGCTCGCCTATGTCGCCCAAGAGGCGGTGCAGCACTATCGCTGGCTCACGGCGAGCGAGATGCTCGACGGCCTCGGCATGGCGGAGACGACGCCGGGCCCGCTCATCATGGTGCTGCAGTTCGTGGGCTTCCTCGCCGCCTTCCGCAGCCCCGGCACGCTCAACCCCTACGTCGCGGGCGTCTTTGCCTCCGTGCTCACCACCTGGGTGACCTTTACGCCCTGCTTCCTGTGGATTTTCCTCGGCGCGCCGTACGTCGAGCGGCTGCGCGGCAACCGCGCGCTGAGCGCGGCGCTATCCGCCATCACCGCCGCGGTGGTGGGCGTGATCCTCAATCTCGCGGTCTGGTTCGCGCTCCATCTCGCCTTCGGCGAGGTGAACGAGCTGCGCGCCTACGGCCTCAAGCTGCAGGTGCCGGTGCTGGCCACGGTCAACGTCGCGAGCGTGGTGCTGGCCGCCGCCGCCTTCGTCGCCATGCTGCGCTTCAAGGTCGGCATGATGCCGGTGATCGCCGCGAGCGCCATGTTGGGCGCGCTCTACTATCTGGGGGCTGGCGCACGAATCTGACCGGCGCGGAATCAGAGCCGGTAGATGCGCTCGGCCGTGTCGTGAAAGAGCTTGCGGCGCTCGGCTTCCGACCGGTCGGCCACGGCGGCGCGGAAGCCGTCGTAGATCGTG
Source organism: Xanthobacteraceae bacterium (assembly GCA_035601815.1). GTDB lineage: Bacteria > Pseudomonadota > Alphaproteobacteria > Rhizobiales > Xanthobacteraceae > DATNNN01. The sequence goes on from DATNNN010000107.1 coordinate 5,793, forward strand.
GCGAACGTGCCGACGATGCGGTCCACCGGATAATTGCTCGCAAACATGGCGCGCTCGGCGCCGAAGATCGTGACCGCGTCGCGGATCACCGGACCATTGGCCTCCAGCGTCCACGACAGCCCCGGCTGGCCGAGACCGGAGATCTTGATCGCCACGTTCGGCTGCGCCGTCACGCGCTCGAGCGCCCGCCGCCAGCCCTTGAGCCCGTCCAGGCCACGGTCGTTGGGCATGCCAGCGTGCACAATGACGATCTGCGTGCGCGGGAAATCGGCGGCGAGCTCCGCCATGGCGTCGAGATGCCACCAAGGCACTTGTAGATCGCACGAGAAGCCATACTGCTCGAGCAAGGCATACCCGCGTCGCCATTTCGGATCGTCCATGGAGCCCGGCGCACCGCGCCGCGCTTGCGAGGGACTGGCGGCAGCCGCCGGATAGTTGCGGATGCCGCGGGCGAGCGGGCTCGCTGCATGGCCGGCGAGAATCTCGCCAATGTCATCGCGATCGAGCGGCCCACTGCCGACCAGCGCCGTGGGCAAGCCGTATTGGGCGGCGACCGTCTCGACGAAGCGGATTTCGCCCACGGGGTCCGCCGGATTCCACCACGCCTCCTCGTGCACGGTCTTCACCACCCGGTTCGCGCCCGCGTCACGAAGGTAGTCGGGCGGCAGGTAGTTGCGCTTGATTACTGAATAATCGCCATAGCGAAAATGCACCGGCACCGGGTCGCACAGCCAGGGATAATAGTTGCGGTCGAGATCCCAGAAGTGCTGATGGCAATCCACGATCGGAATGTCGTCTTGCATCGGGCGCTCAGCGCGGCGGCAAGACCGCGATCGCTTCGATCTCGAACAGCGCGCCCGGCCGGGCCAGTCCCGGCACACCGACGGCCGTGCTCGCCGGCGGCGCCGCCGTGTTCAGGTAGCGATCGCGCACTTCGCGGAAGGTAAGGATGTTCGCGGCGATGTCCACGAGGTAGTTGTTGATCTTCACCACGTGCTCGAAACCCGCACCCGCCGCGGCGAGCGCGATCTTCAGGTTCTCGAAAGCCTGCGTTGTTTGCGCGCGGAAGTCCCCTACGGCCTTGCCTTCCTTGTCGAGCCCGAGTTGGCCGGCGATATAGACGACCCGCGCGGGCCCGGTGATTTCGACCACGTGGGTATAACCGGGCGGCTTTGACAGCCCGGTCGGATTGCTGAAGCGGATATTGCTCGTCACGGACCACCTCTCCCTGTTTCAAGCCCTAGCGATCGACAAAGCTTACCGCGTCCGCGAGCGGCACCCGGCTCGTGCGGTAGCTATTGGCCCGGTGCGCTTCGTCGGCGAAGCCGAACGAGATGCCGCACACCATGCGCCGGTCTTCGGGCAAGCCGAAATGCGCGCGCACGAAGGGCGCATGCTGGGCGAGCGCCGCCTGCGGGATGGCGGCGAGACCATGCGCCTCGGCCGCCAGCAGGAAGTTAGCGACATAGCCGCCGCAATCGATGGCGCCGTAGACACCCAGCGCCTCATCGGTGGTAATGATCGCCACGTGCGGCGCGCCGAACAGGCGGAAGTTCTCCAGCATCTGCCGGGCGTAGGCGGCCTTGTCGCCGCGCGGAACGCCGACGGCGTCATAGAGCTGGAAGCCGCTTTCGCGCCGGCGCGCCAGATACACTCCGCGATATTCACGCGGGAACGGAAAGTCCGGTGCGCCTTTCGCCAGCGTTGCGGCATAGGCATGTACGGCGTCGCGAAAGCGCTCGGTGGCGGCGCCGCGGGTGACGATCACCTGCCATGGCTGGCTGTTGCACCAGGACGCCGTGCGCTGGGCGAGCGAAAGAATGCTTTCGATGGTTTGCTGCGGCACCGGCTCCGGCCGGAAGGCGCGGCAGCTATAGCGCCGCGCGAGCAACCGCTCCAGGGCACTCACGTCTGCAGGCGTGGTGGTCTTGCTTTCATTCATCGACTGACCCCTGCGCATGGCTCCATCTTCGGGTCGGTCATATCAGCGGCGCGGGCCGGCCCAAAAGCAAAACCCGCCCTAGTGGGCGGGTCTTGAATGGTTGCGGGGACAGGATTTGAACCTGTGACCTTCAGGTTATGAGCCTGACGAGCTACCGGGCTGCTCCACCCCGCGCCAGATATGTGGAGGAGATGGCTGCATGTAGCAACCCCCTTGTTGCAGGGAAAACCCGCAATTTATCCGCCGCCGCGGCATCTTAGCCGCGCCAGCACCGCTCGCCGCCGTCAAGCTTTGCTATACTGACGATTGAATCAAGGGAGGCGCCCCAAGGCACTCCTCATTGGCGGAAAGCCATGCCTGGTGGTCCCACCCTCGCCCGCTCGGAGCCACATCGGACGCTTTCGGTCATCGACGGCGTAGCGATGCTGGTCGGCGTCGTCATCGGCGTCGGCATCTTCAAGACTCCGTCGCTGGTGGCGGCGAACGTCGGCAGCGAGGCCGCATTCATCGGCGTATGGGTGCTGGGAGGCATCATAACGCTGCTGGGCGCGCTCTGTTACGCGGAATTGGGCAGCGCACATCCTGACGCCGGCGGCGAATATCACTTTCTCTCGCGCGCCTACGGCCAGCCGGTGGGGCTGCTTTTCGCCTGGGCGCGCGGAACCGTGGTCCAGACCGGCACGATCGCGGCCGTGGGCTTCGTCTATGGCGATTACGCTTCCAATCTCTTCTCGTTCGGCCCCTACAGCTCCGCCATCCATGCCGCCATCGCGATCGTCGTACTGACCGCCGTCAACCTGGTTGGAACGCTGCAGAGCAAGCGCCTCCAGGTGTTCCTCACGAGTCTGACTGCGGTCATAGTGCTGGTTGTCATCGTCTCCGGCTTCTCACGCAGCGGTCCTGCGCCTGCGGCAGCGAGCGCATCGACCCCGCCACTGGGAGCGCTGGGGTTCGCCATGGTGTTCGTGCTTCTCACCTATGGCGGGTGGAATGAGGCGGCATATCTCACCGGCGAATTGAAGGACGTACGCCGCAACATCGCCAAGACGCTTCTGTTCGCCACGGCGACGGTGATGACAGCCTATGTCCTGATCAATCTTGCCTATCTCAGCGCATTCGGGCTCGAAGGCCTGCGCAAGACGAACGCGGTCGGGGCGGATCTGATGCGGCTCGTCGCGGGTGACGCGGGGGCCGTCGTCCTGAGCCTGTTCGTTTGCAAGTGCGCGCTCAGCACGCTCAACGGCACGATCTTCACGGGCGCACGGGTCTATTACGCGCTCGGGCGCGATCTCAGAGCAGTCAAGCTACTTGGCGTGTGGGATGTCCGCGGCCAGGAACCTAGTAACGCACTCTTGCTGCAAGGCGCGATCGCGCTGGTGCTGATCGCATTCGGCGCCACGACGCGCGAGGGGTTCGAGGCGATGGTGGCCTACACTGCTCCCGTATTTTGGTTCTTCCTGCTCTTAGTCGCAATCTCGATCTTCGTGTTCCGGCGGCGCGATCCGGAGGCGTTGCACTACCGCATGCCGCTCTACCCGCTGCCGCCGCTCCTGCTCGCGGCGGCATCCGCCTGGATGATCTATTCGAGCCTCGCCTACGCCGGCGTCGGCGCCATCGTCGGGGTGGCGGTGCTGTTAGCCGGCACGCCGCTCTTGCTGCTCGCGCGGCGCTAGGCTCGACCAGCCGCTACTGGCTTGCCGTCGGCGGAGTTTTCTTCACGGCGATCAGCAGATTCGAGTCGTGACCCCTCCACCGGTAGCCGACGCCGAAATCGAGCTTCGGCGGATTGCTCTTGCGAAAAAGCTCCCGCAGCTTGGCCTCGCCCCTGCCGCCGAATATCGCGATCGGCCCAACGTAGGTGCCGTAGGGACGCAGCTCCCATTGCTCCAGCTTGAACGAGCGCAGCGGAATGCCCGAGTCGTCCTGAACGATGGTTCGGCTGCGGTCGAGGACGAACTGGCGCACCTTCGAGAATCCTTCGCTGTGCATCAGATAAGAGGCGCTCTTCAACAAGGCGTCGCCTGCCCCGAGTTTCTCGCAGAACTGCAGGAAGCCGCTTTGCCGTACGCCGCCATCGGAAAGATCCGTGCGAAAGTAGTAAAGCGTGCGGCTCACGCCGTCGCCTCCGGCAAAGACGATCTTCACGCCCGGCGCTCCCTTCGCCCCCGGCGCCTGCACGAGGCCGTCCTTATCGATGCTTACAAGGCTCACCTCACGGATCGTCTTTCCGGCGCGGGCAAGGAACACGTAAAGGATCGGCAGCGTGCCGGACAGTTGGCTCGCGCTCAGCCGGCCCCGCATCTCCGCGGTGATGAAGAAGCTATAATTCAACACCGTATTGAGCGAGGCGCGCAGGCTCGACAACGAGTGGCGCGTCCGCTCGGTGATTTCGGGAAGCGGACCCACGGGCTCGAGTCCCGCCAGCACGTAGGTCGAAGCGCCGGGAAAGAACGCGTCGGCGTAAAGGAAGTCCGGCCCGCTGAACATGTAGAACAACGTGGGCTGGCGCTGCTTGAGGTTTTGCTCGGTCCACGGCCGAATCTTCGAGAGCTGGCGCCGCTCGAGCTGTTTCCAGGCCGAATCGAAATACCGCGCGTGCTGCTGCCAGCCGGGATCGCGGGCAAATTTTGCCAGTGGTGATTCGGCGGCCACGTCCATCCCGGCGAGGAACCGCGCCGTATCGTCGGCGCTCGCGCTTTGCGCCCATGCGGCGTGCGAAAGCACGAGGTACGTCAGGCCGACCGCGGCCGCTTTCATAAAAAGCGCGATTTTGCTCATGTTCCCCATTGTCGTTCCAAAGCAGCGCAATCGTAAGTCTCCCTCCGGTCCTAGCTACCACGATCTCGTCGCGATTCGATTTTAGGGTGTATTCATATTGGTTTGATTCACCTGCCGGCTGCGCTCGCCGGACGGTGAGTCGAAATGGTCATGGAGCTGCCACCAGGTGACGGAAGCAGGATCGCAGGCCCCGCGGCGCTTACTCATCGCAGCCATATTTTGCGCACTCGTTTGCCTGCCGTCCCAACAGGCCGCAGCGCAGGGGAGCGCTTTCGCTCCGCCTCCCGCCCAATCGGCGCAAAGCAAAGCAAATATCGTTCCAATTCCGCGGCCGCGTCCGCCGATCCCTGAGTATGCAGCGACGACACAAGCCAAGACCGATATCCTGGAATTCCTGTCGGGTCCGTTCCCCGACGACGACGCGGCTCCCGGCTCCAGCCGCGGGATATTTAACATCGACGATGAGGGCAGGCGTGGCCGCCGTACCGGGCGCGGGCATATCTACTGGGAGAACGAAACCTATAACGACCAGCGCGTGCTGTTGCATATTCCCGCTGGCTTCAGCCTCCAACGGCCCGGCATCATCATCGTTTTCTTTCACGGCCACGGAGCCGAGATCAAACGCGACATCGGCCGGCGCCAGCAGCTCCCGGCGCAGATTTCAGAGAGCCGCGCGAACGCGGTGCTGGTGGCGCCGCAATTCGCGCTCGACGCCGCCGACTCCAGCCCTGGAAAATTCCGCAAGCCGGGAGCGTTTTCCCGTTTCCTGCGAGAGGCGGCGCACAACCTCGGCCGCCTACACGGCGACCCGCGAGCGGAGCAGACCTTTTCCCGCATGCCGGTGGTCATCATCGGCTACAGCGGCGGCTATCTGCCCATCGCCTGGATTCTGCGCAACAATGACGTAAAGAGGCGCGTGCGCGGCGTGGTGTTGCTCGATGCGCTTTACGGCGAGCTCGACAAGTTCCGCGATTGGATCGAAGGCGACCGCTCGGCCTTCTTCGTCAGTGCCTATCTCGGATCGACGCGCCGGCAGAATATCGAGCTGCAACGCGTCCTCAGCGAGCGGAGCATCGAGTTCAGCATGTCGCTGAACGGGCAGCTGAAGCCCGGTAGCGTGGTGTTTCTCGCCGGTGACACGCAGGAGATGACCCACCGGGATTTCGTGACGCAAGCGTGGGCGACCGACCCGATTGCCGACGTGTTGAATAGGTTGTCCGAATACCGGCGGCGCTGACGCGCTTCTGCAGCACCTGCCCACAAAGAAAAAGCCGCCGCGGATTTCTCCGCGGCGGCGTTTTTTAGTTCGATCATCGTGAAGAAGCTTCTGTCCTTGGCAGGCCTGGCAGTGACCTACTCTCCCAAGTCTTGAGACTTAGTACCATCAGCGCGGAGGAGTTTAACGGCCGAGTTCGGGATGGGATCGGGTTCAGGCTCCTCGCAGAAACCACCAGACCAGCGAAGGACAGAATTTGAAGCAAGCATATTTGTATTGGTCTTTCTCTCACGATCCGTTGTCGCATGGACATGGAAGATGAGAACGATCAAGCCGATCGAGCGATTAGTACCGGTAAGCTGAATGCGTTGCCGCACTTACACTCCCGGCCTATCAACGTGGTGGTCTACCACGGCTCTCGGGGGAGAACTCGTTTCGAGGTGGGTTTCCCGCTTAGATGCCTTCAGCGGTTATCCCGTCCGTACATAGCTACGCTGCACTGCGGCTGGCGCCACAACAGCTCCACCAGAGGTACGTCCATCCCGGTCCTCTCGTACTAGGGACAGATCCTCTCAATTCTCCTACACCCACGGCAGATAGGGACCGAACTGTCTCACGACGTTCTGAACCCAGCTCACGTACCACTTTAATCGGCGAACAGCCGAACCCTTGGGACCTGCTCCAGCCCCAGGATGTGATGAGCCGACATCGAGGTGCCAAACGACGCCGTCGATATGGACTCTTGGGCGTCATTAGCCTGTTATCCCCAGAGTACCTTTTATCCGTTGAGCGATGGCCCGTCCACGTGGGACCACCGGATCACTATGACCGACTTTCGTCTCTGCTCGACTTGTAGGTCTCGCAGTCAGGCAGGCTTATGCCATTGCACTCAACGAGCGATTTCCGACCGCTCTGAGCCCACCATCGCGCGCCTCCGTTACTCTTTGGGAGGCGACCGCCCCAGTCAAACTGCCCACCATGCACTGTCCCGGTCCCGGATGACGGGACGCGGTTAGACATCCATAACCACAAGGGTGGTATTTCAAGGGTGGCTCCACACGAGCTGGCGCCCGCGCTTCAAAGCCTACCACCTATCCTACACATGCAGTCACGAATGCCAGTGCAAAGCTATAGTAAAGGTGCACGGGGTCTTTCCGTCTGACCGCAGGAACCCCGCATCTTCACGGGGAATTCAGTTTCACTGAGTCTATGCTGGAGACAGCGGGGAAGTCGTTACGCCATTCGTGCAGGTCGGAACTTACCCGACAAGGAA
>DATNNN010000108.1:0-16807 GCA_035601815.1 Xanthobacteraceae bacterium
AGATCATCGACAGCCAGAAGTGCCAGCGCCCAAGCGTCTGGTCGACCATGTGGCCGGTCCACTTCGGTATCCAGTAGTACGTCCCCGCAAAGAGTGCGAAGAGCGACCCCGCGACCATGGTGTAGTGAAAATGCGCCACGATGTAATAGGTCTGGTGCAACTGGATGTCGACGGGTGCGATCGCCATAATGATCCCGGTAAGGCCTCCGACGACAAACACGAACAGGAAGCCGACCGCGAACAACATCGGCGTCTCGAAGCTGAGCGAGCCCTCCCACATCGTCCCAATCCAGTTGAAGACCTTGACGCCGGTCGGCACGGCGATAAGAAGCGATGCGTACATGAAGAACAGTTGCCCCGCAACCGGCATCCCGACCGTGAACATGTGGTGTGCCCACACGGCACACGATACGATCCCGATCGCGCACGTAGCGAACACCATTGAGCGATACCCGAACAGAGGCTTGCGGGCGAACGTCGGGATGACCTGGGAGATGATGCCGAACGCCGGCAGGACCAGGATGTAGACTTCCGGGTGGCCGAAGAACCAGAACAGGTGCTGGAACAGCACCGGATCGCCGCCGCCCTGCGGATCGAAGAAGGTGGTGCCGAAATTGCGGTCGGTGAGCAGCATGGTGACGGCGCCGGCGAGCACCGGCAGCGCCAACAACAGCAGGAACGCCGTCACCAGGATCGACCAGACGAACAGCGGCATCTTGTGCAGCGTCATGCCCGGCGCGCGCATGTTGAAGATGGTGGTGATGAAATTGATGGCGCCGAGGATCGACGAGGCGCCGGCAAGATGCAGCGCGAAGATCGCGAGATCCATCGCCGGACCCGGATGACCGGCTTTCGCGGACAACGGCGGATAGGCGGTCCAGCCGCCGCCGAACCCGTGGCCGCCGGGCGGGCCTTCGACGAACATGGAGGAGACCAAGAGGATCAGCGCCGCGGCGAGGAACCAGTAGGAAATGTTATTCATGCGCGGGAACGCCATGTCCGGCGCGCCGATCATGAGCGGCACCATCCAGTTGCCGAAGCCGCCGATCAGCGCCGGCATTATCATGAAGAACACCATGATCAGGCCGTGGGCGGTGACGAACGCGTTGAAGGTGTGCGGATCGGTGAAGATCTGCATGCCGGGCTCTTGCAGCTCCATGCGCATGCCGATGGAGAGCGCGCCGCCGATCACGCCGGCAAGAATCGACGTGAGCAGATAGAGCGTGCCGATGTCCTTGTGGTTGGTGGAGAACAGCCAGCGCCTGAAGAAGGTGGGATGGCCGTGATCCGCGTAGTCGGCTGCCGCGTATGCCATTTGCTGCCTCGCTCCTCAGCGCGCCGAATCGCTCGCCGCCACCACCGCCGGCCGGTCGGGTGAGGCCGCGTATTTCTTCTTTGCCTCCTCGATCCAGGCGGCGAACGCCTGCTCGCTCACGACCCGCACCGCGATCGGCATGAAAGCGTGATTGCGGCCGCACAGCTCGGAGCATTGACCGTAGAACATTCCCTCGACGGTGGCCTTGAACCAGGTCTCGTTGAGGCGGCCGGGAATGGCATCGATCTTGATGCCGAAGGCCGGCACGGTGAAGGAATGGATGATGCCGTCGCCGGTGATCTGCATGCGCACGATCTTGTTCACCGGCACCACCATCTCGTTATCGACGGCGAGCAGTCGCGGCTGACCGGGCTTGCGCTCGTTGTCCTGCAGCATGATCGAATCGAAACTGAAGTTGCCGTGATCGGGATAGGCGTAGGTCCAGGTCCAGGCCGCCGTGCCCGTCGCCTTCACGGTGATGTCGGCCGGCGGCAGGTGCAGCTGGTCATAGAGCAGGCGGAAGGACGGGATCGCCGTCGCCACCAGGATGAACACCGGGACCACGGTCCAGATGATCTCGAGCGGCGTGTTGTGGGTGGTGCGCGAGGGCTGGGGATTGGCGCGGGCGTTGAAGCGCAGGATGCAGATCGCGAGCAGCGCCATCACGAACACCATGATCGTGCCGATGAGGGCGAGCAGGAACCAGTGGAAGCTTTCGACCGTCTCCATGATCGGCGAGGCGGCGGGCTGGAAGTTTATCTCCCAGGGCGAAGGCTGGCCCATAGTGGCGGCCACAGCGCCGGTGCAAAGCCCGGCCAGTGTCAACGCCGCGAGGACGAGCCTCCTGAGGGTGGATTTCCCGGCTGATCTTGCCTGCATTGCTTGTCGATCTCCTCGCGCTCGCGCCGTCCAAAGCGCCGCGGCCCCTTGCGAATCCGACGGTCGAAGCCTTGGCTATAGCACTTGAGGCAGCGGCCCGAAACGAAGGCCGGCGGCGGCGTGTTGCCGCGTGATCCGTGCCGGAACCCGCATCAAGCTGAAGTCCGCTTCAATCACACTCCCATCGGCGCCGCAACGCCGGACCCGGCAGATATGGAGATCGATCAAGGGGGGTACGCAAGGCGGCGAACAGCGCGATGCCGCATTCTTGACATGGACCGCCGGCCTTGTACCCACGATGTTGTGGGCCGTGGCGGCTCATGCCGGCCGATTCGGCGGCGCTGGAGACGAAATGACGGCCTTTCTGCGCATCCTGACCGGCCTACTCGCCGTCGCGCTTGCGGCCGCTCCCGCGCAGGCCCAGGGCGTGGTGCGCTCGGTGCATGGCGACTGGCAGATCCGCTGCGATACACCGCCGGGGGCGCAATCGGAGCAGTGCGCGCTGATCCAGAGCGTCACTGCCGAGGACCGCGTCAACGTCGGCCTCACCGTGATCGTGCTCAAGACCGCCGACCAGAAGAGCCGGCTGATGCGCGTGCTGGCGCCGCTCGGCGTGCTGCTTCCCTCCGGGCTCGGCCTCAAGGTCGACCAGACCGACATCGGCCGCGCCGGCTTCGTGCGCTGTCTGCCCAACGGCTGCATCGCCGAGGTGATCATGGACGACAAGCTGATCGGCCAGCTGAAGACCGGGCAGACCGCCACGTTCATCATCTTCCAGACGCCAGAGGAAGGCATCGGCATTCCGGTGAGCCTCAAGGGCTTCAGCGAAGGCTTCGACAAGCTTCCCTGATCGCCATGGAACACGGCACCGGCGATCTCGGCCTGCTTTTTCAGATCATCGTCCTGCTCGGCGCCACCGTGGCGATGGCGCCGGTGGCGCGCGCGCTCGGCCTGTCGGCGATCGTGGGCTACATCGCCGCCGGCATCGCGGTGGGTCCCTTCGGCGTCGGCGTTTTTCGCGAGCCCTCGACCGTCGTCAATATCGCCGAGCTCGGCGTGGTGCTGCTCTTGTTCGTGATCGGCCTCGAGCTGAAGCTGTCGCGGCTTTTCGACATGCGCCGCGACATCTTCGGCCTCGGCGCCGCGCAGCTGGTGGTCACCGCCGTGATCCTCGGCGCGCTCTTGATGCCGCTCTTTGGGCTCACCTGGCGTGGTGCCACGGTGGCCGGGATCGCGCTCGCCATGTCGGCGACGGCGATCGCGCTGCAGATTCTCGACGAGCGCGGCGACCTGCAAACCACCTACGGCAAGCGCGCCTTCGCGGTGCTGCTGTTCCAGGATATGGCGGTGGTGCCGGTTCTGGCGCTCTTGCCGCTGATCGCGCCGTTTCACCTCGACGACGGCGGCGGCTTTGCCGGGGCCTTGCGCGCGACGCTCTTTGGCGTCGTGGCGATTGCCGCCGTCATCGTCGCCGGGCGCTATCTGCTCAACCCGTTCTTCCGGCTCTTGGCGCAAAGCGGCGCGCGCGAAGCGATGACGGCGGCAGCACTCCTCGTCGTGCTCGGCGCCGCGCTCACCATGCGCGCCGCCGGCATGTCCATGGCGCTCGGCGCCTTCCTCGCCGGCCTGCTGCTCGCGGAATCGAGCTTCCGCCACCAGCTCGAAGCCGACATCGAGCCGTTTCGCGGGCTCCTGCTCGCGCTCTTCTTCATGAGCGTCGGCATGTCGATCGACGTCGCGGTGGTGCGCGAGAACCTCGTGCTGCTGCTGCTGGCGGCGATAGCGATCACCTTCGTCAAGGCGGCGATCGTGGGCGCGCTCTACCAGGTGCGCGTCGCCGCACGCAGCGACGCCTTGCGCGCCGGCGCCGTGCTCACCGCTGCCGGCGAATTCTCCTTCGTGCTCTTGCCGCTCGGCCTTGCCCTCGGCCTGCTGACGGCGACGCAGGCGAGCCTGCTCGCGGCGCTCGCGGCGCTCACCATGCTGTTCGGGCCGCCGGTGGCGGCACTCGCCGAGCGGCTGATTGTGAGGCTCGCGCGTGGCGAAGCGGAACAGCCGGAAGCGGATTTCTCCGACGCGCGCGGCTCGGTGCTGATCGTCGGCTTCGGCCGCTTCGGCCAGGTCGTATCGCAGTGCTTCCTGGCGCAGCACGTGGACGTGACCATCATCGACAACGACGTGGAGATGATCCAGAGCGCCTCCCGCTTCGGCTTCAAGATCTACTACGGCGACGGCACCCGCCTTGACGTCCTGCGCGCGGCCGGCGCCGAGCGCGCGCGGCTGATCGCGGTATGCGTCGATAACCAGGAGACGGCGAGCCGCATCGTCGACCTCGTCAAGAGCCAGTTCTCCTACGCCAAGCTGTTCGTGCGCTCCTACGATCGCCGCCATACGCTGGAATTGATCGCCAAGGGCGTCGACTTCGAGCTGCGCGAGACCTTCGAGTCGGCGGTGAAGTTCGGCGGCGCAGCACTTGGCGCCATCGGCGTCGACCCCGAGGCGGTGGAGACGACGCTCGAGGATCTGCGCAACCGCGACCGCGAGCGCCTCGCGCTGCAGCAGGTGGGCGGCGCGCTGGCAGGTACTGACGTACTGCACCGTCCCGAAGTGCAGCCCGAGCCCCTCACCGGTCCCAAGCGCGCGGCGCAGGCGCTCACTTCCGAAACCGAGGAGGCCATGCGCACCCCCCGGCCGGAATCCTAGGCCGACCGGCGAAGCCGCTCCGACAGGAAGGCGATGGTCTCGCTCAGCGCCGTGGGATGGCGGTCTTTGGTGAGCGTCGCGTGCCGGTCGCCGGGAAGCTCCACATAGCGCAGCGCCGGACCGATCAAGGCGCGGATCGTGTCGATGCGCTCGCGCGGCGCAATGCGGTCGCCGGCATAGCGAATGCCGAGCACGCAGCCGCTGCCGAGCGCGGCAGTGTGGGCGCGCACCGCCCCCGCGTCCACCGGCGAAAGCCCGAGCGCGGCCCGGTGGACGAACGGGAGCGAAGGCTGCGCCACTACGGGCGCGAGCACCGCGTCGTCGGCGACGAGCGCAAGCGCGAAGCCGCCGGTGAGGCACATGCCGACCACGCCCACACCCTCCTCGCCGGACAGCTCCTTCAAGCGGCGGCAGAGCGCGCGCAGCCAGCCGACGAGCGGGCTCGTCTTGTTCGCCGCCAAAATGTGGAACTCACCGCCGACGCAGATGCGGGCAAGGTTGCGGGCGCTGCGCAGGAACCCGGGATCGCCGCCGGGCTCGTCGAACAAGAGCGGAAGATGCACCCGGAAGCTTTCCGCCAGAATCAGCCCAAGCTTGAGGCAGGCGTCGGTCATGCCCGGCGCTTCATGCAGCACGACGACCTCAGGGCCGGTGCCGGCGCTGTAGATCGAGTGTGTGATACCGCCGAAAGAGAACGTCCACGGCGATTGGTACTGATCGAGAAGAGCCATGCGGCATTCCGGCAGGACCGCCATGCTCGCACGGTATCCGCATGCTTACAACTACAAGATGTTGTTCTGCTAAATCCGTCTAATAGGCAAGCGCGTCGAAGACCGGCTCAACCGATTGCCGCCACTCTGCGTGGTAGCGATCGAGCAAGACCTCGGCGGGTGTCTTGCCGCTTGCGATGACCTCCTCGATGGGCACGAGGAACGGCGTTTCATCGCTGCCGCAAAAATCAAGGCGCTTGCGCCGTGCGAGGCCGGCGCGGGAGAGCGCGAGCATGTCGCGGGCCACATCAAAGACGCTGCGGCCGCCGATCGCGGCCTTGAGACCGAGCTTCGGCACGTCGTCGCGCAGCTTCTGCCGCTCGGCGGCGCTCCAGCCCTTCACCAGGTCGAAGGCGCCGTCGAGTGCGGTTTGGTCGTAGAGAAGGCCGACCCAGAGTGCGGGCAGCGCGCAGATGCGCGCCCACGGGCCCGCGTCGGCGCCGCGCATCTCCAGATAGCGCTTGAGCCGCACCTCGGGGAACAGCGTCGAGAGATGATTGGCCCAATCGGAGACCGTAGCCTGCTCGCCCGGCGCGGCCGCGTGGCGGCCGGCGAAGAGATCGCGGAAGGAGGAGCCGGCCACATCGATGTATGTGTCGCCGCGCTTGATGAAATACATGGGCACGTCGAGGGCGTAGTCCACGTAGCGCTCGAAGCCCATGCCGTCCTCGAAGGCGAAAGGCAACATGCCGGTGCGGTCGGGATCGGTGTCGCGCCAGATCTCGCTGCGGAAGGAGAGAAAGCCGTTGGGCTTTCCTTCGGTGAAGGGGGAGTTGGCGAACAGCGTCGTCGCCACCGGCTGCAGCGCGAGGCCAACGCGGAGCTTCTTCACCATGTCGGCTTCGGAAGAGAAGTCGAGATTCACCTGCACGGTGCAGGTGCGCAACATCATGTCGAGGCCGAGGCGCCCGACCTTCGGCATATAATTCGCCATGATGCGGTAGCGGCCCTTGGGCATCATCGGCGTCTGGCTCCGCGTCCATTTCGGACTCATGCCGATGCCGCAGAAGCCGATGCCAAGCGGCATCGCCACCTCGCGCAATTGCGCCAGATGCGCGTTCAGTTCGGCGGAGGTGGCGTGGACGGTACCCACCGGCTCGCCGGAAAGCTCAAACTGCCCGCCGGGCTCGAGCGAAATGGCGCCGCCACCGGTCACGTCGGCGAGCCCGATGATGGTGCTGCCCTCTAGAATCGGATCCCAGCCGAGGAGATGACGCATGCCCAGGAGCAGCGTGCGGATGCCGCGCGCGCCCTCGTAGGGCACGGGCCCATGGTCCTTCAGCGTGAAGGGCAGCTTCTCGTGCTCGGTGCCGATGCGGTAGCTCTCCGGCGGCCTTGCCCCCGCGGCGAGCCAGGCGACAAGCTGGTCCCGCGACTCAATCGGAGTCCTGTCGACTTGGTCACGGGCCATGCGGCGGAAGGCTTTCGGTCAAGGGCGGGCGAAAGGAGCGGGACGATACACAAGCCCCGCCTGCCGCGCCAACCTCACTGCACCGTGGTTTCCGCAAGCCAGCCGGTCACTGCGCGCAGCGCCTGGGCCCGGTTGCGGGTACGCGCTTCGGCCTCGGCATAAACCTTGATCTGCATGTCGGCGCTGGTGCCGATCTCCAGAATTTTCCGCAAATGCGCGATCTCCGGGACCGAGCCCAGCGCCGCGATGTCGTCGGCCAGCATGGCGACGAGCGCGTCAAGAGCCTCGGCCACCGGCACGGCGCGCCGGCTCACGCGATCGACGAAGGAACCGTGGATACCGTAGCGCTGCGCCCGCCATTTGTTCTCGTCGGCGATCGCCTGATCGACGGGGCCGAAGTCGGCATTGACGCCGCGATTGCGCACGACGTGGCGCACCAGCGCGCGATAGAGCGCGGCAAGGGCGAGCGCGTCCTCGAGCCGCGTGCAGGAGTCGGGGGCGCGCAATTCGAGCGTGGGCAACTTGTGCGATGGGCGGATCGCCCACCACACGTAGCTCGCGTCGGGCATGGCGCGCGCCTCGACCAACGCCGCCACGTAGGCGTCGAAGCTTTTCTGGTCGGCAAAGAGCGGCGGCAGCCCCGTGCGCGGCAGCTCGTCGTAAGCGGCGAGGCGATAGCCCATCAAGCCGGTGCGGCGCGAGCTCCAGAACGGCGACGAGGTGGCGAGCGCGATGAACATGGGGATGAAGGGTTGCAGCCGGCGCATCAAATCGACGCGGGCGCCGGGGTCGGGCACCTCGACGTGGACGTGGAGACCGCACAACAGATTGCGCTCTCCCAGCATCTGGAAGTCGTGCATGAGCGCGTCGTAGCGCGCCGCCGACGTGGAGGCCGGCGGGCGGCGGGTGGCGATCGGGTGGGTGCCGGCGGCGAAGAACGACAAATCGTGTTGCGCGGCGACCTCGCCGACGGTGCGGCGGAGCGCACGCAACTCGTTGCGGGCGTCAGCCATGGCAAGGCGCGGCTTGGTCATGACCTCGAGCTGCGCCTGCAGCATCTCGCGCGTCACCGCCGGCCCGATCGCCTTCTTCAGGGCGATCAGGAACGCGGTCGTCGACTTGCGCGTGACCGCCTGGGTCACGGCATCGACGATGAAATATTCCTCCTCGATGCCGAACGTGTAGTCTTCGTTCATTCCTGATTACCTGTTGACAATCATACGCGCCAGTCGCCGCGCGCCGCCTGCACCAGCGCCAGTGCCGCCACCGACGCCGTGTCGGCGCGGAGCACGCGCGGCCCGAGCGACAGGCGCACCGTGCGCGGACGCGCGATGAGCGCGCGCCGCTCCTCCTCGGCGAACCCGCCCTCGGGTCCGATGAGAAGCGTGACCGGGCCGGCCGGCGCGCCCGCGAGTGCCGCAAGCGCGTCGCCTTGTTCCGCCTCCTCGTCGCAGAATACCGCCACCCGCTCGGGCGGAAGGCCGACAACAATCCGGGCGAAGGGAAGTGGTTCCTCGACCGCGGGAACGCTGAGAATCCCGCATTGTTCGGCGGCCTCAATCACGTTCGCCCGCATGCGGTCGAGGTTCACGCGCGCGACCGCAGTATGGCGCGTGAGCATGGGCAGGAGCCGGGTCGCGCCCATCTCCACCGCCTTCTGCACGAGGTAATCGAGGCGGGCGTGCTTGAGCGGCGCGAAGGCGAGGACGAGGTCGCCCGCCTGCGGCTGGGACCGCGTCATCGCCTCCACCACAAGCGCGAGATCGCGGCGGCCGCTTGCCTGTAGCCGCGCCCGCCACTCCCCCTCCCGGCCGTTGAACACGAGCACCGCGTCGGCAGCCTTCTGGCGCAGCACGTTCTTCAGGTAATTGGCCTGGTCGCGGGAAAGCGGCACCTCGGCCCCCGTCGCCAACGGGGCCTCGACAAAGAGGCGGGGAGCACGGAAATCATAGGCCGCCATGGGATTCCTGCCTGCGGTTATTCACGAATTTCGCTCCTCGCCGCCGTGATCTTGCCCCAAGGCTCGTGCTTTTGTTACCGGTTCCATGATGATCCGTCGCGCCCTCTTCGCCTTCCTGATCGGCACCGCCCTTGCCGGCGCCGCGGCGCAGCTTGGCCAGGCCCAAAACGCCTGCGAGCAGCGCTTCATCGCCTTCCGCACGGAGATGGAGAACAAGGGTAAGGCGTTGCAGGCGGCCGGCAAGCGCAAGGCGACACCGCAGGAAATCTGCTCGCACATACGCGGCTACGCCGACGTGGAAGCCAAGACGCTGAAGTACCTGCGCGAAAATCAAACGGCCTGCAACATCCCCGACAAGCTGGTGCAGCAGGTGAAGGGCAATCACGCGAAGACCGTGCAGCTCCGCACCCGCGTGTGCAACGCCGCCGCGCAGGGCGCGAGCGGCCCGCCGCCCGCGAGCCTTGGGCTCTCCGGGGCGCTGGGGCCGAGCTCCGGCGGAGCGGCCGCCGCGACACCGGGCGGCACCGGCGTGTTCGACACGCTGAACGGCAATATCCTGCGGCAATGAGCGACGCCGGCCGACCGGCCAGCGGATCGGTCGCCGATTCCACCGGCAATTGGGTCGATCGGATCGCGCCGGCGTGGGCGCAGCCGTATCTGCGCCTAGCGCGCGCCGACCGGCCGATCGGAGCATGGCTGCTGTTGCTGCCGTGCTGGTGGTCGTCGGCGATCGCCGCGGACGCGCGCCGTGAGGCGCCCGATCTCACGCTGCTCGTGCTGTTCGCCATCGGCGCCATCGTCATGCGCGGCGCCGGCTGCACCTGGAACGACATCCTCGACCGCGACCTCGACAAGAAAGTGGAGCGTACGCGTTCGCGTCCGATCGCGGCGGGCGACGTTTCGCTGGCGGGCGCCTTCGTCTTCCTCGTGGCGCAGGCGCTCGTGGGGCTGGCCGTGCTGTTGCAGATGAACCGCTTCGCCGTCGTCACCGGCATCGTCTCGCTCGGCGTCGTCGCGCTCTATCCGCTCGCCAAGCGCGTCACCGACTGGCCGCAGGCGGTGCTCGGCCTCGCCTTCTCGTGGGGCGCGCTCATGGGCTGGGCCGCGGTGTTCGGCCGGCTCGATTCGCCCGCGTACCTCCTCTACGCCGGCTCGATCCTGTGGGTGATCGGCTACGACACCATCTACGCCCACCAGGACCGGGAGGACGACGCCATCGTCGGCGTGCGCTCCACCGCGCGCCTGTTCGGCGAGCGGACGAAGGCGATGCTCATGGCGTTCTTCGCAGGCGCGGTGGCGCTGATCGCGGTGGCCGTGCTCGCCGCGGGCGGCGGGATTTTCGCGCTT
Source organism: Xanthobacteraceae bacterium (assembly GCA_035601815.1). Classification (GTDB taxonomy): domain Bacteria; phylum Pseudomonadota; class Alphaproteobacteria; order Rhizobiales; family Xanthobacteraceae; genus DATNNN01. The sequence continues at coordinate 10,386 of DATNNN010000108.1, forward strand.
GCCGGAGTGACCGCCTTTGGCGCCCACCTTGCCTGGCAGGTGCGGCGGATCGACATCGACGATCCGGGGCTTTGCCTGAAATTGTTTCGCTCGAACCGCGACGCCGGACTTCTGTTGTTTGCGGGACTGGTGCTCGACGCGCTCTCCGGCGCGCCGGGCGCGCTCGTCATTCCGGCGCGATGATCTCGCGCTCGCCGCGATGGACCAGGTTGGTCGCGATGCGCGGGGTGGCGCGGCGGGCGGCATGGCGCGCGCCGCGGCGCTTCATGGAAGTGCGGCGGCGGCGGCGCGCGCCGGCAGCGCCCACCATGAGCGCGCCGATCGAATCGGAAACGGCATAGAGCGCCCCATCGGGCCCGGCCACCAGCAACGGCCGCGCCAAGGCGCCGGCCCAGCGCCGCCATTCGGCGACCCCGTCCTCCTGCGCCGAACGGGCAAGCGGAATGGAAAGGCCGGGATCGCGGTGCTCGAGCGTCACCGCCACCGCGTCGGAGCCTTCCGGCTCCGCCACGCGGCGCACAGAAACGCCGAGGAAGCCCGACACCGGCACCTTCAGCCGCATGGCGATGCCGCGCACGGTGCGCTCCACCAGCACGCGGTCGCAATAGAGCTCGACGGTGCGCGTCGCCCCATCGGCACGCGCATCGCTCGTGTGGTAGCGGACCGGAAGCGCGTGAGGGTCGAGCCGCAAGTCGCGGCTCGACCCGGCGGACGCGCCGCCGCCTGATGCTTGACGCCTCAAACTCGTCTCCCCTCCGGGTCTGTTGCTTTCGCCCGGTTGGTATCCGCGACTTTGCCAGCAATTCGCGGAAATCGGCTTAAGGAGCCTGGTTAATCATCGCTAAGTCGCGTCTCTTCGCTGCTATGCTTGCCGAAAGCTTGCGGAGACCACGACGAGCGCCTAGAGCCTGATTCATGCCCCTCAACGACAATGTCGCGGCTCGTCCGCATGCCGCGAACGGCGATGTGTTGACGGCCGTTAAGGCAGCGGAGCTACTCGCCGACGCCGTGCGGGACGCGGGCAAGATGGCGCTCGCGATGGAGCGCGCCGGCTACGAGAGCTGGGCCAAGGAAAATCAATCGCCGGTCAGCGACGTGGATCTCGCGCTCGACCGCGAGCTCCGCGCGCGCCTCAGCGCCATCGCGCCCGACTACGGGTGGCTCTCGGAGGAGACCGCCGACGATCCGGCGCGGCTCTCCCGCCGCCGCGTGTGGGTGGTCGATCCGGTGGACGGCACGCGCGCCTTCATCGCCGGGCTGCCCGACTGGTGCGTGGTGGCGGCGCTGGTGGAGGACGGCCGGCCGATCGCCGGCGCGCTCTATGCGCCTGCCACCGACGAATTGTTCGTCGCCGCCGCCGGCCTCGGCGCGCGCCGCAACGGCACGCCGATCCGCGCGAGCGGGGCTACGCGCCTCGAAGGTGCGCGCGTCTCGGGGCCGCGCAGCGGCGTCGAGCGTCTCGCTAAATCCGCCGGCATCACGGCGCTGCCGCGCATTCATTCGCTGGCGTTGCGGCTGGCGCGGGTGGCGAGCGGCGAGCTCGACGCGGCACTCGCCGGCGCCCACAGCCACGACTGGGATCACGCGAGCGCCGACATCATCGTCCGCGAGGCCGGCGGTATCCTGACCGGCTTCGACGGCGCGCCGCCGGGCTATAATGGCGCCCAGCCCACCCACGGCGCGCTTGCCGCGGCGGGCGCGGCGTTGCATCCCTTGCTGATGGCCGCGCTCGGCGGCAAGGCGAAGCAAACGATCCGGAGCACGACCTAAATGAGCGCCGACGCCAAGCCGCCGTCCAAGCAGCTTCTGCATCTCGTGTTCGGCGGCGAGCTGACCGACCTCGCTTCCGTCGAGTTCCGCGACCTCGACAAGCTCGACGTCGTCGGCGTCTTCCCCAACTACGCGAGCGCCTACGCGGCGTGGAAAGCAAAATCGCAACAGACCGTGGACAACGCCCACGTGCGCTATTTCATCGTCCATCTGCACCGGCTGCTCGATCCCAACGCCGCCGCCGCGGCGCGGCGCTAGGCACCCCCGTTCCTCATGTGGCGTAGATTGCGGACACGGCCCTGGCTCCAGCGCGCGATCGGCGGCGCGGCGGCGGGCTATCTTCGCCTGGTGTGGAGAACCTCGCGCGTCAGCATGGAGCCCGCCGATCTCTACGACTGGATCGACGGCGAAATGCCGGTCATCCTCACCTTCTGGCATGGGCAGCATTTCCTCACCCCGTTCTGGGCCAAACCGCACCACCGCGCCGCGGTGATGATCTCGCGCCACGCCGACGCCGAGTTCAACGCGCTTGCCGCAGAGCGGTTGGGGATCGCGGCGATCCGCGGCTCGGGCGGCCAGGGCAAGAGCTTCCAGCGCAAGGGCGCGGTGGCGGCGACGCGCGGCATGATCGAGGCCTTGGCCAACGGCACGAACGTGGCGCTCACCGCCGACGTGCCCAAGGTGGCGCGGGTGGCGAGCGTCGGCGTCGCCGTGATCGCGCAACACTCGGGAAGGCCGATCTATCCGGCGGCCATCGCCTCGAGCCGGCGGATCGAGGTCAACAGTTGGGACCGGGCGCACGTGAACCTGCCTTTCAGCAAGATCGCGCTCGTGGTGGGCGACCCGGTGCACGTGCAAAAGGATGCGAGCGAGGCCGCGCTCGAGGCCGCGCGCAAGCTTGTGGAAGAGAGGCTGAACGCGGCCACCGCGCGCGCCGAGGCGCTGGTGGGCCGCGGCGGGGGAACCGGCCATGGCCGCTAGGCGCCCGTTGCCGGTGACGCTCAAGCTCTATGCCGGGCTCACCGGCCTAGGTACGCCGCTGTTCGGCGCGCTGTTGGCGCGGCGGCTCGCCCGCGGCAAGGAAGACCGCGATCGCGTCGGCGAGCGGCGCGGCGTCGCCTCGGCGGAGCGGCCGGCGGGGCCGCTCGTGTGGGTGCACGGCGCGAGCATGGGCGAGGTGCTGGCGGTGCTGCCGCTCATTGAACGCATGCGCGGGCGCGGGCTCAACGTGCTGCTCACCTCGGGCACGGTCACGGCGGCGAAGCTCCTCGCCGAGCGGATGCCGGAAGGGGTCATCCATCAGTTCGCGCCGCTCGACGCGCCCGCTTTCGTGCGCCGCTTCCTCGACCATTGGCACCCGGATCTGGCGCTTCTCGTCGAATCCGAGCTGTGGCCCAATCTCATCGCCGCCGCCACCGCGCGCGGCACGCCGTTCATCCTCATCAACGGCCGCATGTCGCCGCGCTCCTACGAGCGCTGGCGGATCGCCCGCGGCACGATGTCGGCGCTGCTTGAGCGCCTCGATCTATGCCTCGTGCAGGACGCCGAGGACGGCGAGCGCCTGACCAACCTCGGGGCGCCGCGGGTGGTGGTGACCGGAAACCTGAAGTTCGACGTGCCGGCGCCACCGGCCGATCCCGCGGCGCTCGCGGCCCTCGCGCAGGCGATCCAGCTCCGGCCCACCATTCTCGCGGCGAGCACCCACGCGGGCGAGGAGGCGGCGATGATCGCCGCCCATCGCGAGCTCAAGCGAGCGACGCCGAAGCTGCTCACCATCGTGGTGCCGCGCCATCCCCAGCGCGGCGGCGAGGTGGCGGATCTCGCCCGCGACGCCGGCGTGCCGGCGGTGATGCGCTCGCGCGCGCAGCTTCCCGACCGCGGCACCGAGGTCTACATCGCCGACACCATCGGCGAGCTCGGCCTGTTCTATCGCATCGCGCCCATCGTGTTCATGGGGGGATCGCTGGTCCGCCACGGCGGACAGAACCCGATCGAGCCGGCGAAGCTCGACCGCGCCATCCTGCACGGGCCGCACGTGACGAACTTCGCCGCGATCTACTCGCAGCTCAATCGCGCCCGCGGTGCGGCCACGGTCACCGACGCCGCCTCGCTCGTCTCCAGTCTCGGCCGGCTCATCGCCGATCCCATACTGGTGAAGCAGATGGGGGGCGCGGCGCGCGCCACCGTGGACAAGCTCGGCGGCGCGCTCGATCGCACGGTGGCGGCGATCGAGCCGTACCTCGTGCAGCTGCGGTTGAAGGGCTGATGCGCGCGCCGGCGTTTTGGTGGAGGAAGGCCGGCGTCACGGCGGCGCTCCTCTCTCCGCTCGGCGCGATCTATGGCGCCATCGCCGAGGTGCTGCTCGCGCGCGCCGGCAAGCGGGCGGCGCTGCCCGTCATCTGCATCGGCGATCCGACGCTCGGCGGCGGCGGCAAGACGCCGGCCGCGATCGCGGTGGCGGCGCTGTTGCGGGAGATCGGCGAGCGGCCGGCGTTCCTGACGCGCGGCTATGGCGGGCGCGAACGTGGGCCGCTCGTCGTCGATCCCACGATTCATGACGCGGCCGCCGTGGGCGACGAGCCGCTGTTGCTCGCGCGCGCGGCGCCGACAGTGGTGGCGGCGGACCGCATCGCCGGCGCGCTGCTGGCGACCGGCACCGACGCCAGCGTCATCGTCATGGACGACGGCTTCCAGAGCCCGGCGCTGGAGAAGGACTTGTCGTTCCTGGTGATCGACGCGGCGGCCGGGCTCGGCAACGGCCACGTGTTCCCGGCGGGGCCCTTGCGCGCGCCTTGGCCGGCGCAGCTGCGGCGGGCGCAAGCGCTGATCGTCGTCGGCGACAATCTGCCGAGCGCAAACCCGCTGCCGGCCTTCCAGGCGAAGCTCGTCGCGGAAGAAAGCGCCGCGGCGGCGCTAAAGGACAAACGCCTGCTCGCCTTCGCCGGCATCGGCCGGCCGGACAAGTTCTTCGCCACCCTGCGCGCGCTGGGCGCCGAGGTGGCGGTCGCCCGCCCGTTCGCCGATCACCATCGCTACACGCCGCAAGAGGCGCGCGCCTTGATCGCCGAGGCCGGCGCCCACGACCTCGTGCTCGTCACGACGGAGAAAGACCGCGTCCGCCTCGGCCGCGATCCGGCGTCAGCGGCGCTCGCCGAAAAGGCGCAAGCGCTGCCGGTGAGCCTCAAGTTCGCGAAGGAGCCGGCGGTGAAGCAGATGATCGCCGAGGCGCTGCTGCGCCGTCAGCGCGCGCGGGCGGGGTGAAGGCGGGCGAGCACCGCCTCGGCGCTCACGTACGCCTCCTGGCGGTCGACGCTCCAGTATTTCAGCTCGTCCAGCGCGATGGGCTGGCCGGTGACGGCGCAGCGCACGTAGGTGCCCGGCCGCACGATGCGGTAATCGCCGTCGAGATAGCGCAGCTCGGCTTCGCCGGCGGCCAGGGGGATGCGTTCGAAGCGGTTCATGGGTGAGCGCAAGATAATGCGGGCCGCCGCCCGATGCCAGAGCCGAGATCAGCCGAAAAGGCTGCCCTGCCCCCCGCTTTTCGGGCCCCGGCGCGGACGCTTCGCCGCACCACCGGTCGCCACGGCCGGAACTCGCCCGTCGGCGAACTCGATGTCGAGCACGTCGTTCTGGGATACCGCCTTGGCGGAACGGAGCGGTTTACCCGCGGCGTCACGCACGAGCGCAAAGCCGCGCTCAAGCACCCCGTGATAGCTGAAGGCATCGAGCAACTGGCCGGCGCTCGCGAAGCGCGCGTGGCGTTGCTTTGACGCATTGGTGAACGCACGCGCCATGCGGCCGGCGAGCGTCTTCGCCCGCTCGCCAGCCTGCGCGAGCCGCGTGCGCAGCGCGAGGGGCCGGTGATGGGCGGCAAGGCGCGTGAACTCTACGCGGTGCGCGTGGGCGTTCGCCCTGAGCGCGCGCGGCAGGCGGGCGTGCGCGGCATCCAGGCGCTGGCGCGGCAGCGCCAACAGCGCGTCGGCGACCGGAATGCCGCGGGCGAGGCCGCGCACCTCGCTCCTGAGCCGCTCGAAGAAGCGCGCGGCGGAGCCCACCAGGCGCGCGGCGAAATTGCCGGTGGCGACCACGAGCTCGGCGCGCACCGGCACGATCATCTCGGCGGCGGCCGTGGGCGTCGGCGCGCGGCGGTCGGCGGCGAAATCCAGCAGCGTGAAATCGGTCTCGTGGCCGATGGCCGAAACCAGCGGAATGCGGCTCGCCACCGCCGCGCGCACCACGATCTCCTCGTTGAAGCCCCACAGGTCCTCCAGCGAGCCGCCGCCGCGAGCGACGACGAGCACGTCCGGCGTCGGGATGCGACCGTCTGGTCCTAGCGCATTGAAGCCCTCGATCGCGGCGGTTACCTCCGTGGCGCAGCTGTCGCCCTGCACCCGCACCGGCCAAAGCAGCACGTTCCGCGGAAAGCGGTCGTTCAGCCGGTGCAGGATGTCGCGGATCACCGCCCCCGTGGGCGAGGTGACGATGCCCACCACGCGGGGCAGATATGGCAGGGGGCGCTTGCGCGCCTCGTCGAACAGGCCTTCGGCGGCGAGCTTCTTGCGGCGCTCCTCGAGGAGCGCCATCAGCGCGCCGACGCCGGCGGGCTCGATGCTCTCCACGATGATCTGGTAGGTGGACTTGCCGGGATAGGT
>DATNNN010000109.1:0-6757 GCA_035601815.1 Xanthobacteraceae bacterium
GAGCGACGGATGGCCCCAGTTGCGGTTGCGCGAAAGCCGCATCACCTGCCACGTCTTGCCGTCCACCGGCAGCGCCAACGCGCCGGCGAGGCAGCCCCTGGCGTAGAAGCCGATCGAGCGCGCGGCGAGCGGTGCCGGCGCTGCCTTGCGGCCGAACAATTCCTTGGCCGGCGCGCCAGGCTTGGGCTCGGCGCTTTGCGCGAGCGCCACGGCAGGCAAGAGGGCGAGGCTCAGGAGAATCGTCCAGCGCATCGGGGTCACTCTAGCGCGAATGATGGCAATGGAGCGGCGCCTCAGCGCCGGACCCGAAACACCCACAGTGGATCGACCGCGTTGCCCGGAATGCGTTCGAGGAAGGCCGGCGTTTCGCCGCGCGACAGTCGCGCAGCGAGGCCCTGCGGCGCCGCGCGCTCGAAATTGGTGCGTTCCGGCGAGCCGGGACACACGGCCACGTAATCCACGCGCTTCTCCGCAAGCGCGCGCCGAGCGACCGCCTCGTCGCCGACCAGCACGTCGAAGGCGGCCGCGTTGCCGGCGCGGTTGCGATGATAGGGCGCCGCGAGAACCGCGTGCTCCGTGCCTGCAAGGATCGCCGGCCCGAGGTCCACAAACGAGACCACGCGGCCGGGCGCGACCCGCGCGAGCGGTGTCACGTCGGCGAGCCGCCGGCAGGCACTCGGCCCGCCCTCGACGTAGCTCGGCCTGTCGGGATCGACCGCATTCACGATGGCGCCGATGCCTTCACCGGCAAGCACGAGTACTGGGCTTGAGGCCGCGAGCAGGCTTGCGAGCATCACCGCCCGTCCGCGCCGGCTCAGGAGCTCGACGATGGCTGCGGCGAGGAGCGGCTGGGCGACGAGATTGGCCGACGACGCGCCGCGCACCTCCCACACCGCCACCGCGGTCAGCGCGGCGAGGGCGAACAGCGGCGGGAGATACAGAGTTCGCTGCGTCGGCGCGCGCAAGGCGGCCACAATGCCGAGTGCCAGCGCCGCAAGCGGCGGGCCGTAGATCGGCAGGAATTCCGCCGGCGTGTTTTGGAGGACCTCCAGCGCGTTCTGCACTTCCGAGACATGAGCGAGCCATAGGGCGGCCATGCGCGGGTCGATGTCCGCATACGGATTGCGCAGGCAGTCGGAGAAGGCGAAGGTGAGCACGGCGCCGAGGCCAAGCCCGACACCGACGCCGACCGCGAGGCGCGACTTGATCGTGGCAAGCCGCGGCGTCGAGCTCGCGAGGAGTGCGAGCGCACCGCCGATAAGGCCCGCGGCGCCGATCCACGGCGCCGAAATCGCGTCGCAGACGGGCGTCGACCAGGCGGCGGGCGGCACGGTCGCGGCGAACAGCACCGCGGTGCCGCAGCCGAAAGCCACGCCGAACGTCGACGTCACGCGCGCCGCCGGTGCGCCTTCGATCGCCCAGCGCAGGCCGAGTGCCGCGAGGATCGCTGCGATGCCCGGCAACATCTCTAGCCCCACCGCAAGCGACAGGGCCGACGCCAATCCGCCGAGAAGCGGTTGCCAGCGGGCGTCCATCGGCGCCGTGGCGCCCCAGGTCGCGGCCAGAATCAGCGCGAGCTGGAGCCCATGATGGTCGAGCGCGCCGGCGCGGAAGTGCACGAGCACGGGTGCCGCGACCGCGGCGAGCAGCACCGCCGCGATGGCCGCCGCATCGCCGGCGAGACGGCGCGCCAGTGCGCCGACAAGCGCGAGCGCGGGCAAGAAGAGGAGCGGCGGCCATAGCGCGGCGACCGCGAGCTCGGCGCCGGCGCGGCCAACGAGCAGCGTCAGAACGTAGATGAACGCTGCCATCGGCGCATCGACCAGACGCGACCAGTGCATGGCGACGCCCGCCGGCGGGTCGAGGCGATGCTGCACGACATCGAACCAACCTTGGCCGCCGAGCAAGTCGCGCACCTGCACCAGACGCATGAAGTCGTCGATCGACATGGAATCGATGACCGTCGTTCCGCCCACGAAGGAGGCCGCCACCACGGCAGCCCATGCCACCAGCACCAGCGGTGCGAGCCGATGGCGCGCGGCAATGCGATGCGTGGGCGACAGAAGAACGGGCTCGGCAAGCGACAAGTGGGATTCCTGCTATGGCCCCGGCGCGCGGAGGATGGGTGTGGCGACGGACACTGGCTCTAATTCCAACGGATGCGGCGGAGCCTAGGGCGGCAAGGTTGCGGGGAGGTGAACGAGCGGGGCGCCGCGGCCCCTGATGCCGCTTGCCTTTGCCGCGGGCGGACGTTTGAATAGGGGGGTTCGGCGGGAGTGTGCGTATGCGTCGTATCGCGTTGGTGGCCGCGCTTGTCGTGGCGTTATGCGGTCCGGCCGCAGCCGATGTCGTTGCCGAGGTCAATCTTTCCCGCCAGACCATGATGGTGAGCGTCGACGGCGTGGTGCACCACGTCTGGCCGGTTTCGACCGGGAAAGGCGGCTGGCGCACGCCGACCGGCACGTTTCGACCGCAGAGCATGCATGTGCGCCACTTCTCAACGCTTTTTTACGACGCGCCGATGCCCTACTCAATCTTCTTCCACGGCCATTTCGCCATTCACGGCACCACCGAGGTCAGAAATCTCGGCCGCCGCGCTTCGCACGGCTGCGTGCGGCTGCACCCGGTGAACGCCCGCACCCTGTTCCAGCTGATCAAGGATACCGGACCGGGCACCGCGCGGATCGTGGTGACGGGCTAAATACCTGCGCCCTCACACATCCACCTTCAACGCCGCAATAAACGCCTCCTGCGGGATCTCCACCTTGCCGAACTCGCGCATCTTCTTCTTGCCCTCGCGCTGCTTGTCGAGGAGTTTGCGCTTGCGCGTGGCGTCGCCGCCGTAGCATTTCGCCGTCACGTCCTTGCGCAAGGCGCGCACCGTCTCGCGCGCGATGATCTTGCCGCCGATCGCTGCCTGGATCGGCACCTGGAACATGTGCGGCGGGATCAGCTCCTTCAGCTTCTCGCACATGGCGCGGCCCCGCGCCTCGGCGCGGGTGCGGTGCACGAGCATGGCGAGCGCGTCCACCGGCTCGCCGTTGACCAGGATCGACAGGCGCACGAGGTCGGCGGGCTTGCGGTCGGTGAGGTGGTAGTCGAACGAGGCATAGCCGCGCGACACTGACTTCAGCCGGTCGTAGAAATCGAACACTACCTCGTTGAGCGGCAGATCGTAGGTCACCATGGCGCGTGTGCCGACGTAGGTGAGCTCGACCTGTGCGCCGCGGCGGTCCTGGCAGAGCTTGAGCACGGCGCCGAGGTGCTCGTCGGGCGTCAGAATCGTCGCGCGGATCCACGGCTCGCGCACTTCCTTGATCTTCATCGGGTCGGGCATGTCCACCGGATTGTGGATCTCGATGGTCTCGCCGTTCGCGAGCGCGATCTCGTAGATCACCGACGGCGCCGTGGCGATGAGCTCAAGATTGAACTCGCGCGTCAGCCGCTCCTGAATGATCTCGAGGTGCAGGAGCCCGAGGAAGCCGCAGCGGAAGCCGAAGCCGAGGGCGGCGGAAGTTTCCGGCTCGAAGGTGAAGCTCGCGTCGTTGAGGCGGAGCCTCGACATCGCCGCGCGCAGGTCCTCGAACTGCGCGGCGTCGACGGGGAAGAGGCCGCAGAATACCACCGGCTGGACCGCGCGGAAGCCGGGCAGGGGCTCGGCCACGGGCTTGCGATCGTCGGTGATGGTGTCGCCGACGCGGGTGTCGGCCACCTGCTTGATCGAGGCGGTGAGGAAGCCGATCTCGCCGGGCCCGAGCTCAGCCATCTCCAGGCGCTTCGGGGTGAACACGCCGACCCGGTCCACGTCGTGGGCGGAATGCGTGCCCATAAGCCGGATGCGCTGGCCCTTGCGCAACGTGCCGTCGACGATGCGGAACAGCACCACGACGCCGAGATAGGCGTCGTACCAGGAGTCGATGAGGAGCGCCTTCAGCGGCGCGCTCACGTCGCCCTTGGGCGGCGGCAGGCGCGTGACGATCGCCTCCAGCACCTCGGGCACGTTCTGGCCGGTCTTGGCGGAGATTTCGATCGCGCCCGAGGCGTCGAGGCCGATCACGTCCTCGATCTGCTGCTTTACCTGCGCGGGCTCGGCCGCCGGCAGGTCGACCTTGTTCAGGATCGGCACGATCTCGTGGTTGTTGTCGAGCGCCTGGTAGACGTTGGCCAGCGTCTGCGCCTCGACGCCCTGGCTCGCGTCGACCACGAGCAGCGAGCCCTCGCAGGCGGCGAGCGAGCGGTTGACCTCATAGGCAAAGTCCACGTGCCCCGGCGTGTCGATCAGGTTGAGGATGTAGTCCTTGCCGTCGCGCGCCTTGTAATTGAGCCGCACGGTCTGCGCCTTGATGGTGATGCCGCGCTCGCGTTCGATGTCCATGGAATCGAGCACCTGTTCGACCATCTCGCGCTCAGCGAGCCCGCCGGTCGACTGGATCAGCCGGTCAGCGAGGGTCGATTTGCCGTGGTCGATGTGGGCGATGATCGCGAAGTTGCGGATGTTTTCGATCGGACCCGCTGTCATGGCGCGCGGCTTAGCACCCGCGCCGGGCGGTCACAAGGCGACGAAGCGCGCGCGATCAATAGCGGTACTGCTCCGGCTTGTAGGGTCCGGCCACTGGCACGCCGGTGTATTTCGACTGCGCCTCGGTGAGCTTGGTCAGCTTCACGCCGATCTTGTCGAGGTGCAGGCGGGCGACCTTCTCGTCGAGCTCTTTCGGCAGTGTGTAGACCTTCCTCTCGTACTTCTTCGGGTTGGTGAAGAGCTCGATCTGCGCCAGCGTCTGGTTGGTGAAGGACGACGACATGACGAAGCTCGGATGCCCCATGGCGTTGCCGAGGTTCACCAGCCGGCCTTCCGACAAGAGAATGATCCGCCGGCCGGTGGGAAACTCGATCTCGTCGACCTGCGGCTTGACGTTGTGCCACTTGAAGTTCTTCAGCGCGTTGACCTGGATCTCCGAATCGAAGTGGCCGATGTTGCAGACAATGGCGCGGTCCTTCATGGCGCGCATGTGGTCGACGGTGATCACGTCCACGTTGCCGGTGGCGGTGACGAAGATGTCGGCGCGGGGTGCGGCGTCCTCCATGGTGGTGACCTCGTAGCCTTCCATCGCCGCCTGCAGGGCGCAGATCGGATCGACTTCCGCCACCAGCACGCGGCAGCCGGCGTTGCGCAGGCTTGCCGCCGAGCCTTTGCCCACGTCGCCGAAGCCCGCGACAAAAGCCACCTTGCCCGCCATCATCACGTCGGTGCCGCGGCGGATGCCGTCGACCAGCGACTCGCGGCAGCCGTAGAGGTTGTCGAACTTCGACTTGGTCACCGAGTTGTTGACGTCGATGGCCGGAAACAGGAGCCGGCCTTCTTTCTGCATCTGATAGAGCCGGTGCACGCCGGTGGTGGTCTCCTCGGTGACGCCGCGGATGGTCTTGGCGTTTTGCGTGTACCAGCCGTGCTTGGCCTTGAGCCGCTGCTTGATCGACGCGAACAGCACTTCCTCTTCCTCGTTGCTGGCGCCGTCGAGGAACTTCACGTCGCCCTTCTCGGCGCGGGCGCCGAGATGGATGAGGAGCGTGGCGTCGCCGCCGTCGTCGAGGATCATGTTGGGCGTGCCGCCGTCGCCCCACTCGAAGATCTTGTGGGTGTAGTCCCAATACTCTTTCAGCGACTCGCCCTTGACCGCGAACACCGGCGTACCGGCGGCGGCGATGGCCGCGGCGGCGTGGTCCTGGGTCGAGAAGATGTTGCACGAGGCCCAGCGCACGTCGGCGCCGAGCGCCTTCAGCGTCTCGATCAGCACGGCGGTCTGGATCGTCATGTGCAGCGATCCGGCGACGCGCGCGCCCTTCAGCGCCTGCGCCTTGCCGAACTCGGCGCGGGTCGCCATCAGGCCGGGCATCTCGGTCTCGGCGATCGCGATTTCGGTGCGGCCCCAGGGGGCGAGACCGATGTCCTTGACCACATAATCCTTGGCGGCGGCCATTGAGCGCTTTCCTCGGTTCGGGTGTTGTCGGATGAGGTGCGGGGAGCCTTTCCCTGCGGCTTTCCGGCTGTTGCTAGCAGCCAGGGGAGCGGCTGGCAACCAGGATATAAAGATATCTTTATATGCTCTCTTTTCGCGTTTCCTTCCTTCCACCTCTCTCCTTTGGGGAGAGACCTACTATCATAACTAATTGACAACTAAAGTAAATTACTTTATTTTTATCCTAAACACCCCCTGCACAGATACGGCAAATCAAGGGGTTACAGATTTTTTGTACACAGATTCTGCACAGAAAGACATTGCAGCATGACCTTTTTGACCGATGTCCAGGAACTCAAGACCGGGCTCGTCCTCTTCCGAAGAACGGACGTGAAGCACCACAACTGGTATTGCCGCATCAAGGTCCCGCAGGAAGACCGCTACAAGACCATTTCCCTGAAGACCCACGACCTTCGTGAAGCCCGCGACAAGGCATTCGATCTTGACGCCGACATCCGTTTCCGGGTGAAGCACGAGGTTCCGGTTTTCGAAAAATCATTTGAGGAAGTCGCCAACGAATATCTCGCTTCCCAAAAGAGCGTGGCTTTGTCGGGTCAGATCACGCTCAACCGCTGGAAAATAGTCGATTCCTACATCCGCCTTCATCTGATTCCCTATATGGGCAACACCCAGATCACCCTCGTCGGCGAGGACAAATGGAGGGCCTATCCTCTTTGGCGCAAGGAGAACAATGCGCCGAAGAAGCTCGCAAAACCCGGTCGCAAACCTCCAAAAAAGGC
>DATNNN010000110.1:0-3187 GCA_035601815.1 Xanthobacteraceae bacterium
GCGGCCGGCGGCGATGAGGCGGATATATTCCGGCACCGGCGTGTGGGCGGGGCAGGCCCACTGACAATCGACCACCTTGTGGAAATAATTGGGGTCGCGGATCTCCGTCGGCATCATCCCGATTCCGCGCAGAGCCTCGCCGCGAGGGGTAGGCTCCTGACCGTCGGGCTCGAAGGCGACGACTTCGTTCATTCCGTTCCTCGGGCAGCGATCGTGCCGGCGCCGGTGGCGCCGTTTTCATCTCGAGTCGCGCGCACCAACCGAGCAGCCGGCCCAAGATCGCGCCGCCGGACGAATTCGCGCCCACCGGTGATCGCCGTCCGCTAAGCTTCGATTGGCCTTGGCCTTTGCGTTTGGTCCCCTTGATTTTCTTGAACTTATTATGCGGATTATCCGGTAAATTGCTCACCGAATCCTTTGCAGCGAACCTAACGCGCCGCTCCGTCGGGCAGAACCCCCTGCCCACAAAGACGCCAGTACGCCCACAATTTCGACGGTACAATAGGACGTTAGAGGGGATGTGACCCGGCGAGCACAGGCGAAGAATATCCGTTGCCGGAGGCCGGTTTAGCCCCCGGCCGCCTCCCGCCAGAACCCGGTTTTTCGTAGGATTCGCGCAGTGCCTGAATCTACCAATCCGGCCGCTCTACCGGTGAGCGAACGGCATTCCGGCACCCTTACCGAACGCCAATGGGGGCTCTATGAAGAAACTGACCGCACTGCTCGCGGCGGCCGCGTTGCTCGGAACGACAACGCTCGCGCCGGCCGTGTACGCGCCGATGAAGAGCGGCCTTTCTGACGAGATCTCGATCGTCGAGCTCGTCAAGGGCAAGAAGAAAGCCAAGAAAAAGAAGAAGGGCAAGAAGGGAAAGAAAGGCAAGAAGGGTAAGAAGGGAAAGAAAGGCAAGAAGGGCAAGAAGGGCAAAGCCAAGGCCAAAGCGAAAATGAAATCGGCGATCGAGACGCCGATCGTCCTCGCCCAGGCGAAGGACGAGAAAGACAAGATGGGCAAGGACAAGGCCAAGGACAAAGACAAGGACAAGGACAAGATGAAGCCCAAGGCGAAGAAGAAAATGAAGGATAAGAATAAGGACAAGGATAAGGACAAGGATAAGGATAAGGATAAAGGCAAGGCGTGAGCCGGGCGCGCGATTTCGATCGCGCGAACCTCATCGCAAGCGGCCGGCGGCAACGCCGGCCGCTTTTGTTTTGGCTCAGCCGGTGAACACGATGCGCACGAGGTCGGCTGCGTTCTTGGCGGCGAGCTTTTCCATGATGCGCGCGCGGTGCACCTCGACGGTACGCGGGCTGATGCCGAGATGGGAGCCCGCTTCCTTGTTGGAAGCGCCGGCCGCGATCTCGCCCAGCACCTCGCGCTCGCGCGGCGTCAAGCGTTCGTGGCCGGTAAATTGCCGGCTGAGCACGCCATTCTTGGCGGGGGAGCCATTCTCGCGCGCCTTGATCTCCTCGCGCACGCGACTGACCACGATCCCGGCATTGAACGGTTTCTCTATGAAATCGACGGCACCGCGCTTCATGGCGTCGACCGCCATCGGAATGTTGCCTTGGCCGGAGATGATGAAGATCGGTGCCGGATAATTGCGCGCGTCGAGTTCCTTCAGCACCTCGAGACCCGATGCCCCGGGCAACTGCAGGTCAAGCAGCACGGCGTCCGGCACCTCGCCGCGCGCCACCTCGACGAACGATGCGCCGTCGGCGAAGCTGCGCACGCCGAAGCGCTCGAGGCTGAAAATGACCGTGAGCGCTTCGCGCACCGACGGGTCATCATCCACGACAAAGATTTCGGCTGGTGCCCTCGTCATGGGTCTCTCCTGTTGTGCAATCGATGAGCGGCGTCGGCAACCGGCAGCCGCAGCACGAAGGCGGCGCCGCGCCCGGGCCGCTGCGGCGCCAGCCGGAGGACGCCGCCGTGGCGCTCGGCGATGGCGCGCGAGATGGCGAGCCCGAGGCCGAGACCGGGGCCGCCGCGGCCGGTGCCGGCGAACGCCACGAATAGGTCGGCGCGCTCAGCGGGCGGAATGCCGGGACCGTTGTCCTGCACCACCACCTCGGCACTGCGGCCGCGAGCGGCGGTGGAAACGCGGATCTCGCCGTCGGGGCGGTCGGACACGGCGCGCAGCGCGTTGCGCACCAAATTCACCACCACCTGTTGGATCTGCACCGGATCGGCAACGACTGTGGGAAGCGCGGCGTCGTCGGCACGGACGAGACGCACCCGGCGCGGGTCGTCGAGGAGGGCGACCGCGATCGCATCGTCGACGAGCCGCGGCAGCTTCACCGGGCAGCAGTCGGGCGGCCGGCGCTCGGCGAAGCGGCGCATACCGGAAATGACCGCCGACAGGCGCTCGGCCTCCTCGCAGGCCTTCGCCAGCATGGGATGGCCGGGGATGGTGCGGCTCGCGCCCTCCAGATAGAGCAGAAGCGCGGTGAGCGGCTGGACGAGCTCGTGGGCGACCGCCCCGTCCCAGGCACGCGCCTGCAACACCGTGGTGTGGCCGGTCGCCGCCGCTCGCCGTGATTCGCAGAGTCTTGCCGTAATGCCCATAGAATAAGACCTTTTCCGGCGCCAACTTAGGTGTCGGCAATATATTACCTCCCGGCTGGGGGTATTACTAGCGGTATAATAGTAGGGATAGGCTGTACGAAACTATACGGACGCTCAGATGCCCGCGGCGAGATAGCCGCCATCGACGTTGAGGAAGCGCCGGCGACGGAGCTCGCCGCCGGCGAGGCCAGAAATACGGCGACGGCGCCCACCAGCTCCGCGAGCTCAGCTGCCTCAGCGCGGCTTCGCGAGCTCGTCGCGAATCTCGGTCAGGATTCTCTCCTGCCGCGTCAGCGGCGTGTCGACGGGCTTCTCCGCCTCCTTGCGGGCCAGGCGGTTCATGCCCTTCGCCACCAGAAACAGAACCCAGGCGACGATCAGGAAATTGAGGGCGATGGTGAGAAAGTTTCCCCACGCCAGCACCGCGCCCTGGCGCTTGGCCTCGGCGAGCGTGCCCGCGGTCACCTTGGCCGACAGCGGCGCGAAATAGTTGGTGAAATCGAGGCCGCCGGTCACCGCACCAACCACCGGCATGAAGATGTCGCCGACCATGGATTCGACGATCTTGCCGAAGGCGGCGCCGATGATGACGCCGACGGCGAGGTCGACGACGTTGCCCTT
>DATNNN010000111.1:0-25731 GCA_035601815.1 Xanthobacteraceae bacterium
CACTTCACGCTTTCGGCCCGCGCCGACCGAATCGATCTCTTGACCGACGGCTCAGTGGCCGTCGTGGACTACAAGACCGGCGAACCGCCCGGGGTGACCGAAGCGATGGTGGGCCTTGCGCCGCAGCTGCCGCTGGAAGCGGCGATCGTGCGGCACGGCGGCTTCGATGGAATCAAGGCGAACACTTCCATTTCACAGATGGTGGTAATCAGGCTTTCCGGCGGAATCCCGCCGGGCAAGATCGTAAAATTCGATCTCTCCCAACAGCCGGCCAGTAGGACCGCCGAGCGTCTAGGTATCAAGACTCTCGACGACCTTGCCGAGCGAAGTCTTGTGGAACTGAAGAAACTTATCGGTGAATTCGCGCGGCCGGATCAAGCCTATCACTCCGTACCCCGGCCGAAGTGGCGTCTGCGCTATGGCACCTATGACCATCTCGCGCGCGTCAAGGAGTGGTCGGTAGTGGGAGAAGACGAGTGGTGAAGCCCTATCCGGTCCCTGCCACAACCCGGGAGAAGCAAGCGCGCGCTTCGGACCCGGCGGCCTCGGCCTGGGTTTCGGCGAACGCCGGCTCGGGCAAGACTTACGTGCTCGCCTTGCGCGCGATCAAGCTCATGCTTGCCGGCGTGCCGCCGGCGAAGATCCTTTGCCTTACGTTCACCAAGGCGGCCGCCGCGCACATGGCGAACGTCGTGCTCGACCGCCTCGCCGCTTGGATCCGTCTCGACGACAACGAGCTCGACGAGGAACTCGCGACCATCGACAATGTACCGCCTTCGCCCGAACGGCGGGGCGTAGCGCGGCGTCTGTTCGCCGCGGCGCTGGAGACTCCGGGCGGGCTCAAGGTACAGACCATCCACGCCTTCTGCGACCGGGTGTTGCACCAGTTCCCCTATGAGGCGCGGGTGCCGGCAGGCTTCGAGGTGCTGGAGGAAACGGGCGAGGCGGACCTGCTCGCGCGTGCACGCAACGACGTGCTGGTCGCCGCGGCCAACGACCGGCGGTCGCCGCTCGGGCAGGCACTCGCGACGGCGGTTGCCGCGGTTTCCGACCACGGCATTACGGCGGCGCTCAACGAAGCCATCCGCGATCGCCATAAACTATTGCATTTTATAGCGTTTTACCCGGATACAGACCGGAAACTCGCGGCGGCTCTCAGGCTCGATCCAAAGGAAACGCTCGTGGCCGTAGAATCGGAAATCCTCAACGGTCCGAATCTGCCGCGGTCCGAATGGCCGAGCGTGGCCGCAGCACTTCTTCCTCTTGGTGGCAACGCGACGAATTGCGGAAAGGCCCTGGCTGCGGCCATTGCCGGACCGATTGACGACTACATTTCCATTTTCATCACCGATGAGGGCGAACCACGCAAGGACGGCGGCTTCGGCAGCGCAGCCGTGCGGGCGAAGACCCCCGCACTGTTCACGCGCCTGCTTGACGAGCGCGACCGGATGCATGGACTGGCCGACAAGCGCCGCGCTGCCATGGCGCGCGAGCGGACGGGCGCGCTCATCACGCTCGCCGCCGCCGCTATCGCCAACTACGAGGCGGAAAAGAACGCGCGCGGGCTTCTCGACTACGACGATCTTGTGAGCAAGACCGTCGACCTCCTGAAAAATCAGGACTCCGCCTGGGTGCACTACAAGCTCGATGGCGGCGTCGACCACATCTTGGTCGATGAGGCACAGGACACGAGCCCGGAACAGTGGCAGGTAATCGAGAAGCTCGCGGAGGAATTCTTTGCCGGACGCGGCGCGCGTGAAGACCGTATCCGCACGATTTTTGCCGTGGGCGACGAGAAACAGTCGATCTTCAGCTTCCAGGGGGCGAACCCGAAACGCTTCGATGAGATGCAGCGCGCATTCCGTTCTCGCGCCGATACTATTGGCGCCGCCTTTCATCCCGTGCGGCTCAATTTCTCGTTTCGCTCGGCGCCGCCGATCCTGGGCGCCGTGGACACGATCTTCGCGCGGGAAGAGATTTATCGCAGCCTGAGCAGCGATCCTGAGCCTCACCCGCACGAGGCGATCCGCGACAAAGCGCCGGCGCTGGTGGAAGTCTGGGAAACGACGAAGCCCGACGCCGACGACGAGAGCGAGCTCGCCTGGTACGCGCCACTCAACGTGCGGAGCGAGCAGAGTCCCGAGGTCAAGCTCGCCGCCCGCATCGCGAGGGCCGTTACTGACTGGCTCGCGGGCGGGATCAGCGTCGGCGAGGACAGGCGCGCGCCGCGGGCGGGTGACGTCATTATCCTGGTGCGGCGGCGCGGGCCGCTGTTCGAGGCGATCTTGCGGGCGCTGAAGCAGGCGAAGCTGCCCGTGGCCGGCGCCGACCGGCTCGTGCTCACTGAGCACATCGCCGTGCAGGATCTGATCGCGCTCGGCGACGCGCTCTTGCTCGAGGCGGACGATCTCGCGCTCGCGAGCGCGCTGAAGAGCCCGCTGATTGGGCTCTCCGAGGAGGCACTATTTGGTCTCGCCCACGGTCGGCCGGGAACGCTCGCCGCGGCGCTCGCGGCGCGTGACGATCCGACCTTAGCGGAGGCATCGGCGCTGATCGCGCACTGGCGCGCCGAGGCGCGCGGGCTGCCGCCCTTCGATTTCTATGCCCGCGTGCTCGGCCGCGACCGCGGACGCAAGCGCCTGCTCGCCCGGCTCGGCCAGGAGGCGGCCGACGCCGTCGACGAGTTTCTCTCGCGCGCGCTTGCCTTCGAGAGCCGCGACACGCCGACGCTCGCCGCATTCCTGGCGCACCTGCGGCGCGCCGGCGGCGAGGTGAAGCGCGATCTGGAGGTGGCGAGCGACGCGATCCGGGTGATGACCGCCCACGGCGTCAAGGGCCTCGAAGCGCCGGTGGTCGTGCTTGCCGACACCACTTCCGTCCCCGACGCCCGCCACGATCCGAAGCTCCTGCACCTGCCGGTGCCGGGCACGCCGCTGGAAGCGCCGCAAGCGCCGGTGTGGGCGCTGAACGCCAAACTCGATTCCACCGCCCTCGCCGCTGCCCGCAAGGTGGCCCAGGACGCCCGCGACGACGAATATCGCCGGCTCCTCTACGTGGCGCTCACGCGGGCCGCGGACGCCCTCGTGGTGTGCGGCTACGAAACGGCGCAACACGCGAAGAGCGGCCTCAAGCCGGGCTGTTGGTATCGGCTCGTGCGCGAAGCGTTGAAGGGTGACCTCGGGCAGGTAGAGGTGCCCTACAGCGACGAGAAGGTGTGGCGCTGGCGCGGCACCACGGCGCACGCGACAAGCGCTCGGGCGCCGGCCGCAGCACCGGCGATCGCGCTGCCTGCATGGATCGATAAGGCGGCGTCGGCGGCGATGCTGGCGCCGCGGCGCGTGCGTCCCTCGTCGCTCGTCTTCGCCGAGCGGACGCAGCCGACGCCGGGAGCGGGCAGCGGCCTCGACCCGCTCACGCGCGGCGCGCTTGTGCATTCCCTGCTGCAATACCTGCCCGCTTTCGCCGGCGACCGACGACGCGCGGCCGCCGAGCGCTTTCTCGCGACAGCCGGACGCGAGATCGACGCGGCGCTGCGCACCGGGCTCGCCGACGAGGCGATGGCGGTGCTGGAGAGCAAGGAAGCGGCGGACCTGTTCGGACCCGCGAGCCGCGGCGAGGTCCCGATTCTCGCCCGCATCGCGGCGGAGAATGGGGAGACCATCGAGATCGCAGGCCGCATCGACCGCCTGGCGGTAACGAAAGATGCGGTGCTGATCGCCGACTTCAAGACCGACGCACGCCCGCCCGCCCGGGCGGAGGACGTGCCGCAGCCGCATCTCGCGCAGCTCGCGCTCTACCGGGCCGCGGTCAAGCGGATGTTCGGAAAACCCGTACGGGCAAGTTTGGTCTATACCAGCGGGCCCGCCATTCACCCCGTTTCCAGCCATGTTCTCGACGCAGCGCTGAAGCGCACCACCACGTAAGACGACTTGACCGCCCTACCCGCCATACCTAGGTTCTGCGTCCCGTCGGACCCCCACCCCCCGATTTTCAACTCCTGCAGAGGTTCTCATGGCCGTCGCCAAAGCAAGTGATTCGTCCTTCGAAGCCGACGTGCTGAAATCTGCGGAGCCGGTGCTGGTGGACTTCTGGGCCGAATGGTGCGGCCCCTGCCGCGTGATCTCACCCATCGTGGACGAGGTGGCCGGCGAGCTGCACGGCAAGCTCAAGGTCGTGAAGGTCAACGTCGACGAGAATCCGGCGACCGCGGCCAAGTACGGCATCATGTCGATCCCGACGCTGATGATCTTCAAGAACGGCGCCATGGCCGCCCGCCAGATCGGCGCCCTGCCCAAGGCCAAGATCGTCCAGTGGATTCACGGCGCGATTTGACTGCGCCCTGACTTTGCGCCTCAAGCGGACGGCGTGCCGTTGCGCATGAGCACCTCGCCCGCGAGATAAAGCGAGCCCGTCACCAGCACCCGCGGCGACGTTTCCAGTTCGAGCGCGGCGACGCGCGTGAGCGCCTCCTCCACGTTCGACGCCACGTCAGCGGCGAGACCCGCCCGCGCCGCCGCCACCGCGATCTCGGCCGCCGGCCGCGCCGCCTCGCCCGGCGCCGTCACGGCGAACACGTGTCGCGCGAGGTCGCTGAAGCAGGCGAGAAAGCCTTCCGCGTTCTTGCTTGCCAGCATTCCGACGACGAGCACGAGCGGGCGCGCCACGCGCTCCTCAAGCTCGACGATGGCCGCCGCCGTGGCAGCGGCGCCGGCGACGTTATGGCCGCCGTCGAGCCACAACTCGCTGCCGCGCGGAAGCTTCTGCACGAGCCGGCCGCTACTCAAGCGCTGCATGCGCGCCGGCCATTGCACCTCGCGCATGCCCGCCTCGTAGGCCGCGGCCGGAATGTCGAAGGCGCGCGTGGCACGCATCGCGGCGACGGCGAGCCCCGCATTCTCGACCTGATGGCGGCCGAGGAGCCGCGGCCGTGGCAGATCGAGAAGCCCGGCTTCGTCGGCAAACACCAGCCGGCCGCCCTCCTCGTGGGCGGTCCAATGCTCGCCGGCGACGAGGAGCGGTGCTTGCAGCCGGGCAGCCGCGCGTTCGATCACCGAGAGCGCGCGGACGTCCTGCCGCGCCACCACCGCGGGCACGCCGCGCTTCAGGATGCCGGCCTTTTCCCCCGCGATGTCCGCAAGCGTCGAGCCGAGATGCTCGGTGTGGTCGATCGAGATCGGCGTAATCACGGTGACCGCCGGCCGCTCGATCACGTTGGTGGCGTCGAGGCGGCCGCCGAGACCGACTTCGAGCAAGAGCGCATCAGCCGGACGGCCGGCGAACAGAAGAAACGCTGCGGCGGTGCCAATCTCAAAGGCGGTGATGGGCTCGCCGGCATTGACCCGCTCGCAGGTGGCGAGCGCATCGGCAAGCGCGTCGTCGTCCACGAGCCGACCGCCGCCGGGATGGGCGAGCCGGATGCGCTCGTGGAAGCGCACGAGGCTCGGCGAGGTATAGACGTGCACGCCGAGGGCGGCGGCTTCCATGATCGCCCGCAGGAACGCGATAGTGGAGCCCTTGCCGTTGGTTCCCGCCACGTGGATCACCGGCGGAAGCCGGCGCTGTGGGTTGCCGAGCTGCCCGAGCAGCCGCTCGATGCGGCCGAGCGAAAGATCGATCTTCTTTGGATGCAGCGAGACCAGGCGCGCGATCAGCGCGTCAAGCGGCTCGCGCGAGCGGGCCGGTCTCGCGCTCACGCGGCGACCGGAGGCGCCGGCAGCCGCGGGGTCGGCGGGGCCTTGGTGAGGAGGCGGCAAAGCCGCGCCAGCGTCGGGCGCAGCTGGTGGCGGTGCACCACGAGGTCGATGATGCCGTGCTCCTTCAGATACTCGGCGCGCTGGAAGCCCTCGGGCAGCTTCTCGCGGATGGTCTGCTCGATGACGCGGGGCCCGGCGAAGCCGATGAGCGCGCCGGGCTCGGCGATGTGCACATCGCCGAGCATGGCGTAGGACGCGGTGACGCCGCCGGTGGTGGGATTGGTCAGCACGACGATGTAGGGCTTCTTCGCCTCGCGCAGGCGCTCCACGGCGATGGTGGTGCGCGGCAATTGCATGAGTGAGAATACGCCCTCCTGCATGCGAGCGCCGCCGGAGGCGGCGAACAGGATGAAGGGCGTGCGCTTCTCGACAGCGGTTTGCAACCCCTTGATCACGGCCTCACCGGCCGCCATGCCGAGCGAGCCGCCCATGAAATCGAAATCCTGCACGGCGATCACCGCCGGCAGGCCCTCGAGCCGGCCGAGGCCGAGCTTGACCGCGTCCTTGAGGCCGGTCTTGGCGCGGGCGTCCTTGAGACGGTCGACGTAGCGCCGCTCGTCGCGGAATTTCAGCGGATCGATCGCCACCTCGGGCAGCGCAATGTCGAGCCACGTTTCGCCGTCGAAGATGGACTTCAGCCGCTGCGCCGCGCCCATGCGCATGTGGTAGTTGGAGTTCGGGATCACCCACTGGTTCGCCTCAACGTCCTTGTGGAAAACGAGCTGACCGGTCTCGGGACACTTGATCCAGAGATTCTCCGGCACGTCCTTGCGCTGCAGGAAGTTGCGGATCTTCGGCCGAACGACGTTGGAGATCCAGTTCACGAGTGCCTCCTACTCCGCCGCCACCCGGCGCGCCGCACGCACGCCGGCGGCAAGCTCGCTCACGAGTCCGGTCACGGCCCTGACGGTCTTTGGCGTCGCCCGGCCGTCCGCGTCAAGGCTCAAGCGCACCGCCTCCACCAGCGCCGAGCCTACGACCACCGCGTCAGCGCCGCGGGCGATGGCGCGTGCTTGGTCGGCGGTCTTGACGCCGAAGCCCACGGCGATAGGCAGCTTGCTGTGGCGCTTGATACGCGCGACCGCGGCCATCACCCGGTTCGGATCGGGGATCGCGGCACCGGTGATGCCGGTGATCGAGATGTAATAGATGAAGCCGGACGTGTGCTTGAGCACCGCGGGCAGCCGCTTGTCGTCGGTGGTGGGCGACGCCAGGCGGATGAAGGCGAGCCCGGCTTTCAGCGCCGGCAGGCACAGCTCTTCATCCTCCTCGGGCGGCAAGTCCACCACGATGAGGCCGTCGACGCCGGCGGCAATGGCGTCCGGTAAAAAGCGTCCGACGCCATACACATAGATCGGATTGTAGTAGCCCATGAGAACGACGGGCGTGTCGGCATCGGTTTTGCGGAACGCGCGCACCATGGCGAGCGTCTTCTTCAATGTCTGGCCGCCGCGTAAGGCGCGCAGGCCCGCCGCCTGGATCGCCGGGCCGTCGGCCATGGGATCGGTGAACGGCACGCCGATCTCGATCAGATCGCTGCCCGCCTCGGGCAGCGCTTTCAGAATCGCGAGCGAGGTGTCGTGGTCGGGATCGCCGGCGGTGACGAAGGTCACGAGCCCGGCGCGGTCTTCCTGCGCGAGCGCGGCGAAGCGTGCGTCGATGCGGGAGCTCACAGCTTGCCCCCCAGGTGCTCCGCGACGGTAAAAATGTCCTTGTCGCCGCGGCCGCAGAGATTGACCACCATGAGATGGTCCTTGGGCTTCTTCGGCGCAAGCTCGATCACCTTGGCGAGCGCGTGCGCCGGCTCGAGCGCCGGAATGATGCCCTCGAGCGCGCACAGGAGCTGGAAAGCGTTGAGCGCCTCGGCGTCGGTGGCGCTGAGGAACGTCACGCGCTTCATGTCGTGCAGCCAGGAATGCTCGGGCCCGATGCCGGGGTAGTCGAGGCCGGCGGAGATGGAGTGGGTCTCCTTGATCTGCCCGTCGTCGTCCATGAGCAGATACGTGCGGTTGCCATGCAGCACGCCGGGCCGACCGCCGCCGATCGAGGCCGCGTGCTGGCCGGTGGCGATGCCGTGGCCCGCCGCCTCGACGCCGTACATCTCCACCGACGGCTCGTCGAGGAAGGGATGGAACAGGCCGATGGCGTTGGAGCCGCCGCCGATGCAGGCGACGAGAGAATCCGGCAGGCGGCCTTCGGCGGCGTGCAATTGCTCGCGCGTCTCGTTGCCGATGATCGCCTGGAAGTCGCGCACCATGGCGGGATACGGATGCGGGCCGGCGACAGTGCCGATGCAGTAGAACGTGGTCTCCACGTTCGTCACCCAGTCGCGCAGCGCCTCGTTCATGGCGTCCTTGAGCGTGCGCGAGCCGGCGCTCACCGGCCGCACCTCGGCGCCGAGGAGCTTCATGCGGAAGACGTTGGGCTTCTGCCGTTCCACGTCGACTTCGCCCATGTAGACGATGCACTCGAGGCCGAAGCGCGCGCAGGCCGTCGCCGTGGCGACCCCGTGCTGGCCGGCGCCGGTCTCGGCGATGATGCGCTTCTTGCCCATGCGTCGCGCGAGCAGGATTTGTCCCAGCACGTTGTTGATCTTGTGGGCGCCGGTGTGGTTGAGCTCGTCGCGCTTCAGATAAATCTTGGCGCCGCGCAGATGCGCGGTGAGACGCTCGGCGAAATAGAGCGGGCTGGGGCGGCCCACGTAGTGCGTAAGGAAGCTCTTGAGCTCGGCCTGGTAGGCGGGATCGTCCTTGGCCTTGGCATAGGCGCGCTCAAGCTCGAGCACGAGCGGCATCAGCGTCTCGGCCACGAAGCGGCCGCCATAGATGCCGAAGTGGCCGCGCTCATCGGGGCCGGCGCGTAGGCTGTTCCGCCGCGGCGCGTTCACGACACCTTCTCCCGGCTGGCGGCGAGCGACGCGGCCGCCCGCGCCGCGTCGGCAAACGCCCGGATCTTGACCGGATCCTTGACGCCGAGCGCGCTTTCGACGCCGGAGGAAACGTCGACGCCATCGGGGCGCACGGCGCGGATCGCGTCAGCGACGTTGCCCGGGTCGAGGCCGCCGGACAGCATGACCGGGCGCCGGCGCTTGATGCCGGCGACGAGGCTCCAGTCGAACGGCTGGCCGTGACCGCCGGGACGCGTGGCGTCGCGAGGCGGCTTAGCGTCGAACAAGATGCGCTCCGCCACCGCTTCGTAGGCCGCAAGCGCCGCGAGATCGCTTCGCACGGAGACCGGCATGGCCTTGATCACCGGGCGGCCAAAACGAACCCGCACCTCGGCCACCCGCGCCGGCGGCTCGTTGCCATGCAACTGGAGAAAGTCCGGCGCGACCTTCTCGGCGATCTCGCCCAAAAGCACATCGTCGGCATCGACCACGAGCGCCACCACGCGCGCGCGGCCGCGCGCGACGGAGGCAAGCCGCGCCGCGGCTTCGGGCGTGAGCGCCCGCGGGCTCGGCGAGAAGAACACGAGCCCGATCAACTCGGCGCGCGCCGCAAGTGCTGCGTCGAGGCCGGTCCGGTGATTGATCCCGCAGATCTTGATCTCGATCATTGCTGTTCGATGACACGCCGGCAAAGGGTTGTCCACGCCCGCGGCAAGCGCCGACTATTCCCGATTCTTCGGGCTTTTCGAGGGCTTCACCCGATACCGATGCGCCGCTCGAACGGCGCGAGCGAGTTCACCGCGGGCGGCTCCTCGCCGACGATGCGAGTCGCTTCCATCTCGGCCCGGAGGCGTTCGGCTTCCCGCTCCGCCCGCCGCGCGGCGCGCCACCAGTGGAGTTGGCGCGGCAGCATGGCGAAGCTCCCCACGATCACGCCCAGGATCAGCGCCACGAACATCACGAGGAATAAGGGAACCGTCACCGCGTAGGCGGGCGCCGTCGCTGAAAAGGGATCGAACGAGATCGTCACCGACGTTCGGTTGGCCACCGCGAACACGAGAATGACGACTGCGAGCGGAAGGAGTATGGCCCAGACGAAGAGTCTGCGCATCGATCAAGACTCCCGCTGATCGCGAAACCGACGATTAGCGCCGCGGACGGTTCAGCCGCTCGCGCATTTCCTTGCCGGTCTTGAAGTACGGAACGATCTTCTCGTTGACGCGTACCTGCGCACCGGTGCGCGGATTGCGGCCCATGCGCGCCGGCCGGCTCTTGGTCGAGAAGGCGCCGAAGCCGCGCAACTCGACGCGGTCGCCGCGGGCGAGCGCGGCGGTGACCTCGTCGAGCACGGCGTCGACGATGTTCTCGACGTCGCGCTGATAAAGATGCGGATTCGCTTCCGCGATCCGCTGTACGAGCTCCGACTTGATCATGCAGCCCGCCGCCCCCAGCGGAAAATGTGAACGATCCGAACGAGTTGGCCTCGATCAATTGGTGAGCGAAGGCTGCCAGATGGCCAGTAACCCGTCAAGCTGGACACGGTTTGCCATGAACGGGCCGCCAAGAAGCTGGGCGAGCACCGGCAGGCCGAGACCCTCGGCGACGTTGCTCGCGACACCGAGCCAGCGGAACTCCGAGGCGAAGCTCCGGTTCTTCCATTCGCGCACCGGCAAATCGGCGGAAACGTTCTTGTTGGCGGCGAGCCATGCGCGCGCGGCGCGCTCGTCGCCGATCTCGTCGACGAGCTTGAGCGGCAGCGCTTGCGCTGCGGTATAGACGCGGCCGTCGGCGGCACGCGCGAGCAGGGCGTCATCCAGCGCCCGGCGCTCCTTCACCAGGTTCTTGAACCAGCTGTAGCTGTCGTCGATCAGGCTCTTGATCGCGGCGCGCGCCTCGGGGCTCGTCGGCTCGTAGCCGTTGGGCGCCGCCTTCAGTGGCGACGACTTTACCTCTTCGACCTCGACGCCCACTGTCTTCAAGAGCTGCGAGAAGTTGGGAAACTGGAAGATGACGCCGATCGAACCGACCAGCGCGTTGCGCGGCGCGAAGATGCGCTCGGCGCCGAGTGCGGTGATATACGCGCCAGAGGCGCCGACGCCTTCGATCACCGCCACCACCGGCAGCTTCTCGCTCAAGCGGCGGATGCCGTTGTAAAGCGCCTCTGAGCCGGCGACCGTGCCGCCGGGGCTGTCGATCGACAGGATCACGGCTTTCGCGCCCGACTTGGAAATGTCGTCGAGCAGCTCGAGCCGGTCGCGGTCGTTGCGGATGAGCCCGCCGATGTTGACGCGCGCAACGTGCGCGCTCGATTGCGCCACGATCTTGGTGCCGCCGGCGGCGCCGAGGATCGCGGCAATGGCAATGACAACCCCGACCACAGCGACCACGCGCCACAACGTAATCTTCCGCCGCAAACGGCGGCGATCGACAATCGAATCCACATCGAGGGACATGGCATCTCCTCCGTGCGGGCGCTGATCGCGCCACGCCGGCGCAACTAATGCCCGTTTCGTGGCGCGATCAAGACACCCGGCGCGCGGGCCGGCCCCGACAAAGCCTGCGGGGACCGGCCTCAGCGCGGAACGCTTTACTCTTTCTTGTCCGTCTGCCGCTTCAGCGACGGCCCCAGGATGTCGCCCAGCGTCGCGCCGGAGTCGGAGGAGCCATATTGGGCGACCGCCTCCTTCTCCTCGGCGATCTCCAGGGCCTTGATCGACACCGAGACCTTGCGGGCGCGGCGGTCGAACATGGTGACGCGGGCGTCGATCTTCTCGCCGGCGGCGAAGCGCTCGGTGCGCTGCTCGGAGCGGTCGCGGGCGAGCTCGGAGCGCTTGATGAAGGTGGTGAGATCGGTGCCGACGATCTTGGCCTCGAGCCCGGCCTCCTTCACCTCGGTGATCTCGCAGGTGACGACGGCACCCTTCTTGAGGTCGCCGGCCTGGGCGAAGGGATCGCCCGAAAGCTGCTTGATGCCGAGCGAGATGCGCTCCTTCTCCACGTCCACGTCGAGAACAACCGCCTTCACCTGATTGCCCTTGTTGTATTCCTCGATCACCTGCTCGCCCGGCCGGTTCCAGTCGAGATCGGAGAGGTGAACCATGCCGTCGACCTCGCCGTCGAGGCCGAGGAAGAGACCGAACTCGGTCTTGTTCTTGACCTCGCCCTGGACGGTGGAGCCCACTGGGTTCTTCTCGGCGAACAGCTCCCAGGGATTGGCCAGCGTCTGCTTCAGGCCGAGGGATATGCGGCGCTTGACCGGATCGACCTCGAGCACGGCGACTTCGACCTCCTGCGAGGTCGAAACGATCTTGCCGGGGTGAACGTTCTTCTTGGTCCACGACATCTCCGACACGTGCACGAGGCCCTCGATGCCGGGCTCAAGCTCGACGAACGCGCCGTAGTCGGTGATGTTGGTGACGCGGCCCTTGAGCTTTTGACCGACCGGATACTTCGCCTCGATGCCCTCCCAGGGATCGCCCTGCAGCTGCTTCATGCCCAGCGAGATGCGGTGGGTCTCGTGGTTGATCTTGATGATCTTGACCTTGACGGTCTGGCCGATGTTGAGCACGTCGGTAGGATGGTTGACGCGTCGCCAGGCGATGTCGGTGACGTGAAGCAGGCCGTCGATGCCGCCGAGATCGACGAAGGCGCCGTAGTCGGTGATGTTCTTCACCACGCCGTCGATCACCTGGCCTTCCTCGAGGCTCGAGACGAGCTCCTGGCGCTGGCCGGCGCGGGTCTCCTCAAGCACGGTGCGGCGCGACACGACGATGTTACCGCGCCGGCGATCCATCTTGAGGATTTGGAATTGCTGCGGCTGGTGCATGAGCGGGCCAACGTCGCGGATCGGACGGATGTCCACCTGGCTGCGCGGCAGGAACGCGACGGCGCCATCGAGATCGACGGTGTAGCCGCCCTTGACCTGGTTGAAGATAACGCCGTTGACCTTCTCGTTTGCCTGGAACGCCTTTTCGAGCCGGCCCCAGCTCTCCTCGCGCCGCGCCTTGTCGCGCGACAGCACCGCCTCGCCGAGCGCGTTCTCGACGCGGTCGAGATAGACCTCCACCTCATCGCCGACCTTGAGCGCCGCCTCGCGGCCGGGCCCCGCGAATTCCTTCAAGGGCACGCGGCCCTCGGTCTTCAGCCCCACGTCGATGACCGCGATGTCCTTTTCGATCGCGACCACCTTGCCTTTGATGACGCTTCCTTCCTGCAGGTCGGAGTGACCGAAGGACTCCTCGAGCATGGCGGCGAAATCTTCACGGGACGGCTGGGCGGCGGCGGTGGCGGCGGCGGTGGCCATTGAATCTCCTGGTTCGAAGGGGGTTCGCATGCTTGCGCATGGACGCGCGGTCCTGCGGACCGGCGACGGCCATGCGAATGAAACGATTGAACGGTCCGAGACGCTAAACGGAAGGCGGGGCGGGCTTGCCTCCAACTCACTGAGGGTGCGGTTAGCCGCGCCCTCGGCCCGCCCGGGCTGCCTCCACGATGGCAAGTGCGGCCCGGATCGCCGCTTCTATATCCAACTCGGTGGTATCGAGCAAGACCGCGTCCGGCGCGGGTTTCAGGGGCGCAATCGCCCGCCCGGCATCACGGGCGTCGCGCCGCTTGAGGTCGGCGAGTACCTCGTCGAGTGTGATGGTCTCGCCCTGCGCCACGAGCTCACGATGGCGGCGTTCCGCGCGTCGCTCCGCCGCGGCGGTGACGAAGATCTTGGCCTCGGCCGCGGGCGCGATTACCGTACCGGTGTCGCGGCCGTCGAGGACCGCGCCCCCGGGTCGGCGCGCGAAGGCCTGCTGAAAATCGAGGAGCGCCGCGCGCACCTCGGGAATGGCGGCGACCACCGAGGCCGCCTCGCCGAGGTGCTTGCTGGACAGCCAGCCGGCATCGAGATGGGCAAGATCGACCGCCTGGGCCGCAGCCACCGCGGCCGCGCGATCGTCCGGGCGCTTGCCCGCGGCGATGACGGCGGCGCCGACAGCGCGATAGAGGAGCCCGGTGTCGAGATGCGGAAGCTCGAGGTGCCGCGCCAGCGCGCGGGCGAGCGTGCCTTTGCCCGAAGCGGCGGGCCCGTCGACGGTGACGATCATCGGCCGAGATCGGCGCCGAGCTTGCCCATGAGCTCGACGAAGCCGGGAAAGCTCGTCGCCACGAACGAGGCGTCGTCCACGGCGACCGGCCTGTCGCTGGCGAGCCCCATGACCAGAAAGGCCATGGCGATACGGTGATCCATATGGGTCGCAACGGT
Source organism: Xanthobacteraceae bacterium (assembly GCA_035601815.1). Lineage (GTDB taxonomy): Bacteria > Pseudomonadota > Alphaproteobacteria > Rhizobiales > Xanthobacteraceae > DATNNN01. The sequence goes on from DATNNN010000111.1 coordinate 13,892, forward strand.
GCCGCCGCCGCGCACGCGGCCCCTGCCATGCACGATCAGGTCGTCGCCGGCGATCTCGTGGGCGACGCCGTTCGCCGCGAGACCGGCGGCGACCGCGGCCAGCCGGTCGGATTCCTTCACCCGCAACTCCGCCAGCCCCCGCATGGCCGTGGTGCCGTCGGCGAAGGCGGCGGCCACTGCCAGCACCGGATACTCGTCGATCATGGAGGGCGCGCGGCTCGCCGGCACCTCGACGCCACGGAGCCGCGACGCGCGAATGCGCAGGTCGACGACGGGCTCCGGCCCACGGTCGCGCCGGTCGATCTCCTCGATCTCCGCCCCCATTTCCTTGAGCGTCGTGAGAAGCCCGGTGCGCAGGGGATTGGCGAGCATGCCTTCGACGACGATCTCCGATCCTGGGACGATCAGCGCCGCCACCAGCGGAAACGCCGCCGAGGACGGATCGGCCGGTACGCGCAGGCGTTGGGCGCGGAGCTCGGGCCGTCCCTTGAGGCGAATGCGCCGGCCGGCGCCGTCATCGCTAGTCACGATCTCGGCGCCGAAATGCGCAAGCATGCGCTCGGTGTGGTCGCGGGTTGCTTCGCGCTCGATGACCGTGGTCTCGCCCGGTGCGGCGAGGCCGCACAAGAGCACCGCCGACTTCACCTGCGCCGACGCGACGGGGCTCTCGAACACGATGGGGATCGGCTCGCGCGCTCCGCGCAGCCGCACCGGCAGACGGCCTCCGTCAGTCTCCGCCAGCACCTCGGCGCCCATGCGGGCGAGCGGGTCGAGCACCCGGCGCATGGGCCGTTTGCGCAAACTGGCATCGCCGTCGAACACGGCTTCGATCGGATGGCCGGCGACGACCCCCATCATCAGCCGCGTGCCGGTTCCGGCGTTGCCGAAGTCGAGGGCGCCCACGGGCGGGAGCAGCGAGCCGATGCCGACGCCGGAAATCTGCCAGACGCCGGTACCGTTGCGCTCGATGTTGGCGCCCAGCATGGCGCAGGCGCGCGCCGTGGCGAGAATATCGTCTCCCTCGAGCAGCCCTTCGATGGTCGTCTTACCCACCGTGAGGAGGCCGAGCAGCAGCGCCCGGTGCGAGATCGACTTGTCGCCGGGCACGCGGATGCTGCCCTTCAGCTTGCCGCCGCTGCGGGCGACTGCAGGATGCAAGGCGGGCGCGGTTTCAGCCGGGGCGACGGACATCGGATTCTCGTATCTGCGGCGGGGCTTTAGCACGCAGCCGGCGTTGCGTCACGAACGGACGGCCGCGCGATTTTCGACCTTGACAGGCTCCGACCTGCAGTCCAATGGAGGCCCCCTTTGAGCGGAGGATTGACCGCCGTGGCAAAGCCCGAGCTCGGCACCAAGCGCGTTTGCGCCAGTTGCGGAGCAAAGTTCTACGACCTCGCACGCGATCCGATCGTCTGTCCCAAGTGCGGGACGGTCTATCAAATCGTGACCAGCGCACGTGCGGCCGCTCCCGCCGCGGCGGCACGCGTGGCGCCTGCGCCGGCCCGTCCCACCGAGGAGGTGGACCTACCGCAGCCCACCGGCGCCGAGGTGATCTCGCTGGAGGAGGCCGAGGCCGAGGCGACCGGCGCCAAGAAGAAGGTGGCCGGCGCCGAAGGCGAGGAGGAAGAGGTCGAGATCGCCACGCCCGAAGAGGACAACACCACCTTCCTCGAGCAGGAAGAGGAAGAGGTGGGCGACGTCTCCGACATCATCGGCGAGGGGGTCGAGGAGAAAGAAGAGGAAACCTGAGCGTCCGCTCGCGGATGCTCACTCGTCAATCGGCAATCGGCAATCGGGGCCATAGCTCAGTTGGGAGAGCGCTTGAATGGCATTCAAGAGGTCGGCGGTTCGACTCCGCCTGGCTCCACCACTTCCTCGCTTTCTGCGCCGCCGCTGATGGCGGCGGGCACATCAGCGCAAGAAGTTTTTCACGCGTGCGGTCATCGAATTCGTGCGGCTATGCACGATGACCGTATCGACGTCGCGCGGCGCCGCTTCGATTAGTTGACGCCCGGCGATCGGCGCCAATACCTGCACCACGAAGCCGCCGGGCGGACAGGCGACAAAATCGAATTCGACCGTGCGCGGAGAGCGGCTCCCCTGCCGCGCCACGAGTGCCGGGTCCGTCCATAGCGCGGTGTCGGCGACGGCTTCGACCTGCACCTCGATCTTGCCCTTGGCTTCGGCAAGCGTCACGGCGTTGATCTGGAAGACCGGCTGGCGCTTGCACGCGCGGTTGCCGAACAGGGAAAAAGGAAGCCATTGCGTTTGTCCCGCCACTGCCGGCACGAAAGCCGGCGAGCTCGGGTGCAGCGGCTGCGCGGCCGCCGGCCCGCCGGCGAGGGCGAGCACAAGGGCCGAAATCCGGGCTAGGCGCATCAGTAGCTATCCAAACTTGCGGCGTACGGGCGGCATTCCCATATAGCTGCCGAAGGCGCCGCCAATTGGGCCTTCCAAAGCCGCATTTCAAGCAAGGGCTTTGTGCATGCCTGCGTAACCAGGCAAGGAGTCCGAGTGATGACAGAGAACCAGAAGTCGCATGTTGAGCCCGTCTTGACCCCGGAAGCCTTCGCCGTGCTCGGCGGCGGGCGCATTGCCTACGTGCGCGCGGTCAAATCGGAAGACGTGCGGAGCCTGTTCCCAGAGGCGCCGGCCATCGCGCCCGGCCTCAGGCTGTTCTCGCTCCATGCCGCCGACGGCACCCCGATCCTGCTCACCGACAGCCGCGAGGCGGCTGTCGCCAATGCGCGCGAGCACGAACTCGACACCGTCAGCGTCCACTAAGCGGATTTCTCAGGCGGCCGCGGCAGGCGCCGTCAGCACGGCAAACATCTGATCTGAATCTACAACCGTGCGGAGCTTCTCCGCTACCTCCGGGTCGCGCAGGAGCCGCGCAATGCGGGCAAGCGCCTTCAGGTGATCGGCGCCGGCCGCTTCGGGCGCGAGCAGCGCGAACACGAGGTCCACCGGCTCGCCGTCGAGGGCATCGAAGTTGATCGGCTTCGCCAGGCGCGCGAACACGCCCACGAGCTTGTCGAGCTTGGGCAATTTGCCGTGGGGGATGGCGACGCCGCCGCCGATCCCGGTCGAGCCCAGGCGCTCGCGCTGCAACAGAACCTCGAATATCTCGTTCGCGTCGCGGCGAATGAGCGTGCCCAAGCGCGCCGCCAGTCCCTGAATCGCTTCTTTCTTGTCGCTCGCCTTGAGCGCGGAAACGACCGCCTTGGAGGCGAGCAAATCGCTGAGCGGCATGGGGGATGATCCGTGGCCGACAAGATACGCGGCACTTGTAGTGCCGGCCTTGCGAATGGCGCGGGACCATAAGAGCGGGGGCCGGCCCGGTCAATGCCGAAAAATCCGCAGTTCAAGAGGCGAAATCGTCGGCCTGCTTGTCGCGACGGCGCTGCACCGACGAGGGGATGCGCATCGATTCGCGATATTTGGCGACCGTGCGCCGAGCGATATCGACGCCCGCTTCCTTCAGCTTCTGCACGATGGTGTCGTCGGACAGCACACCCTCGGCCTGCTCGGCTTCGATCATCTCGCGGATACGATCGCGCACCGCCTCGGCTGAATGCGCGGCGCCGCCGTCGGCGGCGGCGATGGCCGAGGAGAAAAAGTATTTGAGCTCGAAGATGCCGCGCGGCGTCGCCATGTACTTGTTGGCGGTCACCCGCGAGACGGTCGATTCATGCATCTTGATCGCGTCGGCGATCATGCGCAGGTTCAACGGCCGCAGATGCTGCACGCCCTGCACCAGGAAGGCGTCCTGCTGGCGCACGATCTCGATCGCCACCTTGAGGATGGTGCGCGCCCGCTGGTCGAGAGAGCGCGTCAGCCAGGTCGCGGTCTGCAGGCAATCGGCGAGAAACGTCTTTTCCTTGTCGGAGCGGGTGGTTTTCGACACCCGCGCGTAATAGCTCTGGTTCACCAGCACGCGCGGCAGCGTGTCGGCGTTGAGCTCCACGTTCCAGCCGCCGTCGGGCGCCGGGCGCACGAACACGTCGGGCACGATCGGCTGCACGGCGCCCCCGCCGAAGGCGAGGCCGGGCTTGGGATTGAGCCGGCGGATCTCGCCGACCATGTCCACCAGATCCTCCTCGTCGATGCCGCACACCCGCTTGAGTCCGGCAAAGTCGCGCTTGGCGAGAAGATCGAGGTTGGCGACCAGCGCCGCGATCGCCGGATCGTAGCGATCCCGCTCCTTGAGCTGGAGCGTCAGGCACTCGGCGAGGTCGCGCGCGCACACGCCGGGCGGATCAAATGTTTGCAGGATATCGAGGGTGGCGGCGACGTCGGACGCGGAAGCCCCGAGCTTCTCGGCGATGCCGGCAACGTCGCCGCGCAGGTAACCGGCCTCGTCCACGAGATCGATGAGATACTGGCCGATGATGCGCTGAACCGGATCCTCGATCGCAAGCGTCAACTGGCGCGCCAAATGATCGGCGAGCGTCACCTCGGCGGAAACGAAAGCCTCGAGATTGTAGTCGCCGCCTTCGCGCCCGCCGGCGCCGACCCCCGCCCACTCCGAATACCCGGGCGTGTCGCGCGGCGTGGCGCGCCCTTCCGACGTCGCCGTGTCCTCGGGAAAGACGTTCTCAAGGCCGGTGTCTAGCTTGTCTTCGATGGCGCTGCGGCTCGTCTCCAGACTGTCGCCGAGCCACTCTTCGCTGCGTTCCCCGTCCCCGGTACCCCCAGATTCCGCCACGCTTTCGACTTCGGCGGCGGGCTCCTCGGAGCGTTCGGGCTCGGCGCGCTCGAGCAACGGATTGCGCTCGAGCTCGGCGTCGACGAAGGCGGCGAGATCGAGGTGCGACAGCTGCAGGAGCTTGATCGCCTGCATGAGCTGCGGCGTCATGACCAGGGCCTGGCCCTGGCGAAGCTCGAGTTTCTGCGAAAGTGCCATTGGAATCTGCCGCCCTAGGGCAGCGTCTAACTCCTGTTCAGACGGAGGCTAGCGAACTGCCGCCTCCAATCCGTTAAAGCTCGAACTCCCGGCCGAGATAGAGGTGGCGGACGTCGGGGTTGTCGACGATCTCGTCGGGCGTTCCCTCCATGAGGATCTCGCCCGAGTGCACGATGTAGGCGCGGTCGACGAGGTCGAGTGTCTCGCGCACGTTGTGGTCGGTGATCAGAACGCCAATGCCGCGGCGCGCGAGATAGCGCACGAGCTTCTTAATCTCGTTGACCTGGATCGGATCAATGCCGGCGAACGGTTCGTCGAGCAGCATGAAAGACGGACGGGTGGCGATGGCGCGCGCGATCTCCACGCGCCGGCGCTCGCCGCCGGAGACCACGATCGCGGGCACCTTGCGCCTGTCGGCGATGTCGAACTCGTCGAGCAAATTGTCGAGCTCGCGCTCGCGCTTGGCTTTGTCCGGCTCGATCACCTCGAGTACGGAGCGGATATTGTCCTCGACGCTGAGGCCGCGAAAGATCGACGGCTCCTGCGGCAGGTAGCCGATGCCGAGGCGGGCGCGGCGATACATGGGAAAGGCGGTGACGTCGACGCCGTCGAGCTCGATCGTGCCGGCGTCGGCGCGCACCAGTCCGATCATCATGTAGAACGCCGTGGTCTTGCCGGCGCCGTTCGGGCCCAACAGGCCGACCACCTCGCCGCGGGCGAGGTCGACGCTCACGTCATGGACGACGGGCCGGCCGCCATAGCTTTTTTCGAGCCCGGTCGCGACCAGAAAGCCCTCGCCGGAATGCAGGCGTGGCGCTGGCCGGCGCGACGCGCGGCGGGCGATTTCGCGCGGATCGGGAATGGGAAGCACTTCGGGAAGCGAGATCGTCGGCGGCGCGTCGCGGCGAGCAACCGGAGCGGCGGGCCGCGGCGCGGTCGCGCGCGGCGCCGGATGCGGCTCGCGCGCCCGCCGGGGCTGGCGCTGCTCGGACGGATCAAGGTCCAGGCGCCAGGCGCCCTCGAAGGCGGCCGGTTCAGTGTCCTCCGCCCGTTTCGGGCGGAGCCAGGAGAGAACGCCCACGCACAGTCTCCACGGTCGCGCCGCAAACCCTTGTCAGCGCAAAGATGGCCCAATTCCTGCTTGTTGCCTCTCCGGTGATAGTCCCTGGGCCGGACGATGGCAACGCGACTCGCGGTTGTTAGTTACGAGGATTTGGCCCTTTGACCGGCTCCTGCGTCCCACCGTCGCGCGTGTTGCTCGGCACGAACAATCCCTTAACGCGGTTCGGTCCCGGCTTGCCGCTCGCCTCCAGGCGCGACGTGCCGGTGCCGAGCTCGACGACCAGCCGGTCGCCTTGCATCACGTTTTGTCCCTGAGTGACCACCACGTTACCGTTCAGCGTCATGGTATTGGCGCGCAGATCATAGACGCCGGAGTCGCCGGTCGCCTTCTGCTCCTTGGCGGTGATAATGACGCCGCCGCCCGCCTCGAGACGGCGAATGCGCTGCGCCGCGGTGCCGGCGGCAGCCACTTTCTGCGTCTGGCCGGTCAGCGTATCGCCCTCGTAGAAAACCTTGAGCTCGCTACAACGCAGCGTGGTCTCACCCTGCACGACGACCACGTTGCCCATGAATACGGCAGTCTTGTCGCGGTCGCGGACCTCGAGCGCGTTGGCCTCGATCTTCACCGGATCCTTGCGGTTGCGTGAGAAGCCCTGCATCGGGCCGGGAATCGCCCCGCCCTTTTGCTTCGCCGCCGGCTCCTTCGCCGCTTGCGCACGCGCGACGTCGGCGAGGCCAAAGCCGCCGAGCATCAGCGCTGCCGAAAGGACGGATCGCAGGATCACCGCGCCGCTCCTTTGCCGGGCGCAGCAGACGCCGCTGGCGTCTCCTCCGGTGGCATCCTGAACGTCATGACGACGCCGCCCTCAAGCCGGATGCGCGCACCGTTGTCCTGAATCTCGAGGCGGTCGCCGCGGATCGTGCCGTCGTTGTTGCCGTCGTTGAAGGCGAAATCTACGGGCTGCTCCGACACCACGCGGCCCTTGCGCACCTCGACCATGGCTTCCTTGAGCACGCCTTTGTAACCGGCGGTCGAGCTCAGCTTGATGCCGCCGGTGAGATAGACGCGCTCTTCCTTGGAATCATACGTGCCGCTCTTAGCGGTGAGCTCGGTGGTGCTGCGGTCGGGCTGCAACAGCCGCGCCTCCACGTCGGAAAGCTCGACGATGTGCGGCTTGGTCAGGTCCTGGGCGGCGGCGCGCGCCGAGATCGAATAGGCGCGTCCGTCGCGGGTGAAGCCGGAAAGCTTGGGCGCTTCCATGGTCAGCTTGTTGCCCGAAAGCACGAGGCGCGCGAGATCGAAGCCGAGCCCGTGGGCGAAGCGCAGCGGGTCGAGCCAGACCCACAGGAACACGATGACGCAAGTGGTGAGCGTCAGCGCGGGCAGTGCACGGCGCAGGAAGCGCACAAGCCGGCTGTGGCGCCGGGCAGCGCGGAAAGCGCCGTCGCGCGAGGACGATTCCTCGCCGGCATGAAGCGTGGCGGCTCGGCTACGGCGGGGGAAGCTGCGCATCTCGTCCGGTCCAGAGGCGCGAAGAATGCAGGGAATTTAAGGCTTTCCAGCGGCGTGGCGCCCGCCGCCGGGCTCAGGAATGCGCAAATACGTCCTCGGCCGCCCAGCCCGACAGGTCGAGCGCGACCCGCGTCGGCAAGAAGCCGAAGCAGGCGCGCGCGAGCTCGCCGCGTCCCTCGCGGGCGAGCATCTCGTCGAGGCGCTCCTTCACCGCGTGCAGATACAGGACATCGGCGGCGGCGTAGGCGACCTGGGCGTCACTCAACTCGGCGGCGCCCCAGTCCGAGCTCTGCTGCTGCTTGGAGAGATCGAGGCCGGCGATCTCGCGCACGAGATCCTTGAGCGAGTGCCGGTCGGTGTAGGTGCGGGCGAGCCGCGAGGCGATCTTGGTGCAGTAGGCGGGCGCCGGCATCACGCCGAAGGTCTGGTAGAGGATGGCGAGATCGAAACGGGCGTAGTGGAAAATCTTCAGCCGGTTCGGATCGGCGAGGAGCTTGGCGAGATTGGGCGCCGCGATCTCGCCGGGCGGAATCTGCACCACGTCGGCCGAGCCGTCGCCGGGCGAAAGCTGCACCACACACAGCCGGTCGCGCAGCGGATTGAGGCCGAGCGTCTCGGTGTCGACGGCGACCGAGGCCCCGTAGGCCTTGAGATCGGGAAGGTCGCCACGATGCAGGCGGATGGTCATTCGCTGGAGCCGTGCCTGTCCAAAATCGCCGCCACGATAGGCCTCGTCCCGTTAAAAGATGGTGCCCAGGAGAGGACTCGAACCTCCACGGTGTTACCCGCTAGTACCTGAAACTAGTGCGTCTACCAATTCCGCCACCTGGGCCGGGAGCGACAGGTAGAGCTTGGGCTTCCGCCTTGTCAATCGAAGCCGTTGCTGGACGGGCCGCGGGCGATCGAGTATCGCTCGCACCGGCCGGCTCGGGCCGGAAACGGAAAGGCAGCATGGCCGAGGCGGTATCGAGCGATCGTCTGGTCACGATCTACGGCGGCTCCGGATTTCTCGGCCGCCACGTCGTGCGGACGCTGGCAAATCGGGGATGGCGCATCCGCGTCGCGGTGCGGCGGCCCGAGCTCGCGTCGCACCTGAAGCCGCTCGGCGGCGTCGGCCAGATCCATACGGTGCAGACGAACCTGCGCTTTCCCGATTCCGTCGCGGAGGCCGCCGACGGCGCCGACGCGGTGGTCAACCTCGTCGGCATCCTCCACCAGCGCGGGCGGCAGAAGTTTACCGCGATCCAGGCCGAGGGCGCCTCGACCGTGGCGCGCGCCGCCGCCGCGCAAGGCGCGAGACTCGTGCACGTGTCGGCAATCGGCGCCGATGCGGATGCGCCCTCCGCCTACGCGCGTACGAAAGCGGCCGGGGAATCCGCGGTGCTAAGCGCCCTGCCCGACGTGGTCGTGCTCCGGCCCTCGATCGTGTTCGGGCCCGAGGACGATTTCTTCAACCGCTTCGCGTCGATGGCGCGCGTCGCGCCGGCGCTGCCGCTCATCGGCGGCGGCCACACGCGCTTCCAGCCGGTGTTCGCCGGCGACGTGGCGGCAGCCGTCGCCGTTGCCCTCGACGGCGGCGCCAAAGGCGGCACCATCTACGAGCTCGGCGGCCCGGAGGTGAAGACCTTCCGCGAGCTGATGCAGCTTATGCTGCGCGAGATCGGGCGCAAGCGCCTGCTCGTGCCGCTACCGTTCGCGCTCTCGCGCTTCCAGGCATTCTTCCTCGAATGGCTGCCGACTCCGCCGCTCACCCGCGATCAGGTGCGCCTGCTCGAGCGCGACGCCGTGGTGTCGGACGAGGCGGCGCGCGAGGGCCGCACGTTGCTTGGCCTCGGCGTCACGCCGACGGCGCTTGCCGCCGTGCTGCCGAGTTACCTCTGGCGCTTCCGCAAGGCGGGGCAGTTCTCGAAGCCGCTCCCCGATTCAGCGCGTGAGCGCGAGCGCTAAGAGGCCGGCGGTGCCAACGACGATGCGCCACCAGGCGAACAGCGCGAAGCTGTGGCGCTGGACGTAGCCGAGGAACGTCTTCACCACGATCCAGCCGCAGATGAACGAGGCGGCGAAGCCCACCGCGATAAGCAGCACGTTGCCGCCAGCCAAGTCATGGCGGCTCTTGAACAATTCATAGGCGAAGGCGCCGACCATCGTCGGCATCGCCAGCCAAAAAGAGAATTCTGCCGACGAGCGCCGGTCGGCGCCGAGCAGCATCGCCGCCACAATGGTCGCCCCCGAACGCGACACGCCGGGGACCATGGCGGTGCATTGCGCGATGCCGACCACGAGGTACATCGGCAGCGAGAAGCGGGTCGCATCGCTGTAGCGTGGCTTGAGGTCAAGCCGGTCGACCCACAGGAGGACAAAGCCGCCGAGCACCAGCATGGTGCAGACGATCCACACGTTGAACAGAACCGCCTTGATGAAGCCGCCGGCAATCGCCCCAATCACGGCGGCGGGCAGGAATGCGATGAGCACGCCGATCACGAAGCGTCGCGCCTCCGGGCTCGTGAACATCCCCGTCGCCAGCGCCCACAGGCGCGTGAAATAGATAGACAAGAGCGCCAGGATCGCACCGAGCTGAATCAGAATAGCGAACGACTTGCCGAAGTCGTCGTCGTCGAAGCCGAAAAAGTGCTCGAGCAGCAACAGGTGCCCGGTGGAGGAGACCGGGATGAACTCGGTGAGGCCCTCGACGATGCCGAGGATCAAGGCCTTGAAGAGATCGAACATGACGGCTCCGGGAAAGGCGGGGCGAATCGCGGGCGAGGATCGCCCGGGCCGCGGGCCGCGGCAATCGCCGCCTTCTCCATCTTTCGCCCCATGATCGCCCGCTTCGCCGTGCTGGCTCTTGCCCCGTTCCCCGTGTAGAAACCGGCCGAATCGCCCGAATGCAGCTTTTCCACCATCCGTTCTGCCCGCATTCCCGCTTCGTCCGGCTCGCGCTCGGCGAATACGCGATCACGGCCGAGCTCGTCGAGGAGCGCACCTGGGAGCGGCGGCCGGAATTCCTCGCGCTCAACCCGGCGGGCGCGACCCCGGTGCTCGTCGACGAGGACTGGCCGGTGCCCGGCGCGCTCGTTATCGCCGAGTACCTCGACGAGACGCGCGGGGCGAGCATGGGCGAATACCGCCTGATGCCGCTCGATCCGGTGGCGCGCGTCGAGGTGCGGCGCATCGCCAGCTGGTTCACCGACAAGTTCGCCGTGGAGGTGAGCGACCTCCTGGTGCGTGAGAAGATCTACAAGCGCCTGATGCCGAACGAGCGCGGCGGCGGCCCGCCCGAGTCCTCCGCCATCCATGCGGCGCGCGCCAACATCCGCTATCATCTAAAGTACATCGGCTGGCTGGCCCGCGCGCGGAATTGGCTCGCCGGCGACCGGCTGACCTACGCGGATCTGGTGGCGGCAGCGCATCTGTCGGTGATCGACTATCTCGGCGACGTGCCATGGAACGAGGAAGAGAACGCAAAGATCTGGTACGCGCGGGTGAAGTCGCGCCCGGCGTTCCGCCCGTTGCTCGCCGACGTGCTGCCGGGCCTCGCGCCGTCGGCGTCGTACGCCGACCTCGACTTCTGAATCCCGCCGAGATCAAAGCGGCGCTCATCGAGCGCGCCCGCGCCGAAGGCTTCGACGCGGTCGGCGTCACGCGTCCCAATGCCACGGCCGGCGCAGAAGCCGGCCTCGGCGACTGGCTCGCCGCCGGCAGCCACGGCGACATGGACTGGATGGAGCGCACGCGCGAGCGGCGCGCGAGCCCGCAGGCGCTGTGGCCCGAGGTGAAGAGCGTCGTCGCCTTCGGCCTCAACTACAGCCCCGACGAGGACCCGCGCGCGGCGCTCGCACGACGCAGCGCCGGCGCGATCTCGGTCTACGCGCGGGGCGGCGACTACCACGAGCTGATCAAGGGCAAGCTCAAGCGGCTCGGGCAGTGGCTCGTGGCCAACGCCGGCGGCGAGCTGAAGGTCTTCGTCGACACCGCACCGGTGATGGAGAAGCCGCTCGCCGCCGCCGCCGGTCTCGGCTGGCAGGGCAAGCACACGAACCTCGTGTCGCGCGCGCACGGCTCGTGGCTCTTTCTTGGAAGCCTGTTCACCACGCTCGAGCTTCCCGCCGACGAACCGGAAGCGGACCACTGCGGCAGCTGCCGCGCGTGTTTGAACATCTGTCCCACCGCGGCGTTCCCGGCGCCGTACCAACTCGATGCGCGGCGCTGTATCTCCTACCTCACCATCGAGCACAAGGGCCCGATCCCGCGCGAGCTCCGCCCGCTCATCGGCAACCGCATCTACGGCTGCGACGATTGCCTCGCCGCCTGCCCGTGGAACAAGTTCGCGCAAGCCGGGCGCGAGATGAAGCTCGCCGC
>DATNNN010000112.1:0-3807 GCA_035601815.1 Xanthobacteraceae bacterium
AACGACGCCTGCATCGTGTTCGCCGAGGCGATCGCCGGCAACGAATCGGCCTTCGCGACGAGGATGACCGAGCGGGCCCGCGAGCTCGGCCTCACCACCGCCGACTTCCGCAATGCCCCCGGCCTGCACGATCCCGATCAGAAGGTCTCGGTGCGCGACCTCGCCAAGCTCTCCATGCACATCATCCGCACCTATCCCGAGTTCATGAAGTATTACAGCCAGCCTGAGTTCACCTGGAACAACATCCGCCAACAGAACCGCAACCCGCTGCTCACCATGGGCCTCGGCGCCGACGGCATGAAGACGGGATACATCAAGGAATCGGGTTACGGCCTCGTTGGCACGGCGGTCCAGGGCGGACACCGGCTGGTGCTCGCCATGAACGGCGCCAAGTCCATCAAGGATCGCGCCGACGAGGCGCGCAGGCTCCTGGAATGGGGCTTCCGCGCCTTCGATTCGCGCCTCCTGTTCGCCGAGGGCAAAACGGTGAGCGACGCGCGGGTGTTCGGCGGCGAGCGCTCGCGCGTGTCGGTCGTCGGACAGCGCCCCATCCGCCTGCTGGTTCCGCGCGGCACCGCCGATAAGCTCGTGGTGCGCATGGTTTACCAGGGACCGCTGCGCGCGCCGGTAAAGAAGGGAGCGGAGGTCGCCCGCCTCAAGGTGTGGCGCGGCGAGAAGGTGGCGCTTGACGTGCCGCTCGTCGCCGCCGATGACGTGGCGGAGGGCGGCATCGCGCGCCGCGCCTTCGACGGCGTCTACGAGCTCGCGCTTGACCTCGTGCGCACGGGCCTCTCGAGCATCAAGCGCAACTGAGAGCCGCGATGGCAGCCCCCGGCAGGTTCATCACGTTCGAAGGCGGCGAGGGCGCCGGCAAGACCACGCAAGTCAAGCGTCTAGGCGAGCGCCTGCGCGTGCTTGGCCACGACGTGCTGGAGACGCGCGAGCCCGGCGGCTCGCCCGGCGCCGAAGCCATGCGCCATCTCCTGCTCGCCGGCATCGCCAAGCCCTTGGGCTCCGACGCCGAGGCGATGCTGTTCGCCGCCGCGCGCGAAGACCACGTGACGAGCGTGATCCGGCCGGCGCTCGCCGGCGGCGCCTGGGTGATTTGCGATCGCTTTCTCGATTCAACCCGCGTCTATCAGGGCGTGCTCGGCGGCGTCGACGAGCGCCTGGTGCGCGCGCTCGAGCGCGTCACCGTCGGCACCACGGTGCCCGATCTCACCTTCGTGCTCGACGTTCCGCCCGAAGTCGGCCTCGCGCGCGCGGGCAAGCGCGGGCAGGGCACCGACCGCTTCGAGTCCGAGGATCTCGCCTACCACGAGCGCCTGCGCCAGGCGTTTCGCCACATCGCCGAGAACGAGCCCAACCGCTGCATCCTGATCGACGGCACCATCAACGCCGACGTGCTCGCCGTGCGCATCTGGATGGCGGTGGCCGATCGCCTGCTGCGCAAACGCGCTCCGGCGGCGGCAGCCGCACCGGCGGCCAAGCCTATCGCCGCACCCACCCCGGCGCCGGCGCCCGATCCCACCGGGACGGTGGCCGGGTGAAAGAGAAGGACGAGGTCGAGGAAGGCGACCGCTTTCCCGGCGCTCCCCACCCGCGCGAACGCAGTGAGCTCTTCGGCCACGCCGAGACGGAAGCGGCCGTGGTCGCCGCGTTCGGACAGGGCCGGCTGCCGCACGCCTGGCTCATCGGCGGTCTCGAAGGCATCGGCAAGGCCACGCTCGCCTACCGCATTGCCCGTTTCGTTCTCTCCAATCCGGACCGTGGCGCGCAAAGCCTGCACGTGCCGGCCGATCATCCGGCGAGCCGCCAGATCGCGGCACTCGCCCACCCGGACTTGCTGGTGCTCCGCCGTGTCGCCGAGGAGGGCAAGAAGCTTCCCTCGGAGATACTCGTGACTCAGGCGCGCAAAAGCGTCGGGTTCTTCGGCTCGACCGCAGCTTATGGCGGCTACCGCGTCTGCATTGTCGATTCGATCGACGAAATGAACCGCTACGGCGCCAATGCCCTGCTGAAGGTTCTCGAAGAGCCGCCGCCGCGCTCCTTGCTGCTGATCGTGTCGCATACGCCCGGCCGCGTGCTCGCCACCATCCGCTCGCGCTGTCAGCGCCTGATGCTGCGGCCGCTTTCGGCGGCGGACGTGACGCGCACGCTGCAGTCGCTCGCGCCCGAGATGGAGGACTTGCCCGAAGCGCAGATCCCGCAGGCGGCGGAGGCCTCGGGCGGCAGCGTCCGCCATGCGCTGGCGCTGCTCAGGGGAGAGGGGTTGGAGGTGCGCAACCTCACCCGCGAGGCGCTGGCGCGCTTGCCCGCGACCGACGGCCTTGCGCTGCATGCGCTCAGCGACCGTATGGCGGGCGACGAGGGTCTCGCGGTGTTCGCCGAGACGGTGGAGGACTGGCTCGCCGATGCGGCGCGGGGGCCGGCCGAGCGCGCGCGCCTTGCGCGATACGCCGAGACATGGGAGAAGGTCCGCCGCGCCGCGGCCGAGGCCGAGGTTTTCCGGCTCGATCGCAAGCCGTTCGTGTTCCAGGTCTTCGCCATGCTCGCCGAGGCGACGCGCCGCTGACCGCGGCGCGCGTCGGGATTGGAAAAGTCATGGCGACTAAGCCGCGCTACTACGTCACCACCGCGATCTCCTACCCCAACGGCGCGCCCCACATCGGCCACGCCTACGAGGCGATTGCCACCGACGCCATCGCGCGCTTCCAGCGTCTCGACGGCCACGACGTCTTCTTCCTCACCGGCGTCGATGAGCACGGCCTGAAGATGAGCCAGACCGCGGCGAAGGAGGGCGTGACGCCCCGCGCGCTCGCCGACCGCAACAGCCCGCGCTTCAAGGAGATGTGCGACCGGCTGATGGTCTCCTACGACCGCTTCATCCGCACCACCGAGCCCACCCATTACGAGTCGAGCCAGGCGATTTGGAAGAAAATGGCGGCGGCGGGCGACATTTATCTCGGCACCTACGAAGGCTGGTACTCGGTGCGCGACGAGGCGTTCTACGGCGAGAACGAGACCAAGGTAGAGGACGGCGTGCGGGTAGGGCCCCACGGCACCCCGGTCGACTGGACCAAGGAGGACACCTATTTCTTCCGCCTGTCGGCCTATGGTGACAGGCTTCTCGCCTATTACGAGGCCCACCCGGATTTCATCCTGCCGGAGACCCGGCGGAACGAGGTGGTGAGCTTCGTGAAATCCGGCCTGCAGGACCTCTCG
The DNA here is from genome assembly GCA_035601815.1 of Xanthobacteraceae bacterium. Classification (GTDB taxonomy): domain Bacteria; phylum Pseudomonadota; class Alphaproteobacteria; order Rhizobiales; family Xanthobacteraceae; genus DATNNN01. The sequence goes on from DATNNN010000112.1 coordinate 3,226, forward strand.
GTTTCGCGCACCTCGCTCACCTGGGGGGTGCCGGTGCCGGACGCGCCGGGGCATGTCATGTATGTCTGGGTCGACGCGCTCACAAACTACATCACCGGCGTCGCCTATCCGGATGAGAAATCAGCACAATTCCGTACGTTCTGGCCTGCCGATCTGCATGTGATCGGCAAGGACATCGTGCGCTTCCACGCGGTCTATTGGCCTGCCTTTCTCATGTCAGCGGGTCTGGAGCCTCCGAAACGCGTCTTCGGCCACGGCTTCCTGTTCAACCGCGGGGAAAAGATGTCGAAGTCGGTGGGCAACGTGGTCGATCCATTTGCGCTTTCCGACGAATACGGGGTCGATGCGCTGCGCTATTTCTTCCTGCGCGAGGTTCCCTTCGGCCAGGACGGCAACTATGGCCACGAGGCGATCGTGGCCCGCACCAACGCCGATCTCGCGAACGACCTCGGCAATCTGGCGCAGCGCTCGCTCACCATGATCGCGAGAAACTGCGGGGCGAAGGTGCCGGAGCGAGGGACGCTCGCCCCGGCCGATCAGTCGATTTTGGCTCTCGCCGACGCCATGATCGGCAAGGCGCGC
>DATNNN010000113.1:0-4999 GCA_035601815.1 Xanthobacteraceae bacterium
CCGCATCGTGTCGCGCGTCGTGCCCGGCCACGATTTCTTCGAGGGAATCCGCGCCGTGGTGGTCGACAAGGACAACGCGCCGCGCTGGAATCCGCCGACGCTCGCGGGCGTGAGCGAGGCCATGGTGGCCCGCCACTTCGCGCCGCTGCCGCGCGAGCAGGAGCTCAAGCCTTGACCTTGCTCGATCCCGCCGACGCCCCGATCGGCCCCGCCACCGTCGAGCTAGGGCCCTGGCAGCGGCGGCTCGCCAACTTCCACCGCATCGCCGGCGGTTTCATGATCCTCAAGGGCCTCTTGCACTGGGGCACGCTGTTCGGCCTCGATGGCACCGATTTCTTCAAGGAGGCAGTGGAGGCGCAGTCCTCCGTCGTGTTCTTCGCCATCGTCGATCTGGCCGCCGGGGTCGCGCTATGGCTCGGCTCGCCGTGGGGCGCGTCGCTCTGGTTCATGACGGTGGCGGCGCAGCTCATCGCCGACGTGGCGTATATCGAGCATTCGGCAGTGATGGTGCTGTTGTCCATCGTGGAAATATTGCTGGTGGCGGTCTACGTGCTGCTCCGCTTCCGGGCCCATTCGGAAAAACATTCGCGCTAGGGAGGACGTCATGCAGATCGGCTTCATCGGCCTCGGCAACATGGGGCTGCCCATGGCGCTCAATCTCGTCAAAGCCGGCCATCAGGTCGCCGGCCACGACGTGACGAGGGCCGCCGTGGACAAGCTCGCGGCCGGCGGCGGCAGCGCCGGGACCGGCATCGGCGCGCTCGCGGCGGCGAGTGAAGCGATCGTGACCATGCTGCCGGCGGGCCAACACGTGCGCGATGTCTATCTCGGCGCCGACGGCGTGCTCGCGAGGGCCAAGCCTGGCACGCTGCTCATCGATTCCTCCACCATCGACGTGGAGACCGCGCGTGCAGTGGCCGGAGAAGCAGAGAAGAAAGGCATACTCATGCTCGACGCGCCGGTGTCGGGCGGCGTCGCCGGGGCGGCGGCCGGGACACTCACCTTCATGGTGGGCGGGCCGGACGCGGCCTTCGCCAAGGCCAAGCCCGTGCTCGAGGCCATGGGCAAGACCGTGGTGCACGCCGGCGCCGCCGGCGCCGGGCAGGCGGCGAAGATATGCAACAACATGATCCTCGGCTGCTCGATGATCGCGGTGTCGGAGGCCTTCGTGCTCGCCGAGAAGCTCGGGCTCGACAAGCAGAAGCTCTTCGACATCTCGTCGAAGTCGTCGGGGCAGTGCTGGTCGCTCACGAGCTACTGCCCGGTGCCGGGGCCGGTGCCGGCGGCGCCGTCGAACCGCGACTATCAGCCTGGCTTCACCGCGGCGATGATGCTGAAGGACCTGAAGCTCGCCCAGGACGCGGCGAAGGCCGCGGGCGCCGCGACGCCGCTCGGCGCGGAGGCCGCGGCGCTCTACGAGCGCTACGTGGGGAGCGGCGAGGGCGGCCGCGATTTCTCTGGCATCATCCGGATGGTGCGCGGCAGATAACAACAGCTGAGGAGGAAAGGTGATGAAGCGGTATCAGACGATGGCGTTGTCCGTGCTTGCCGGGGCCGTGATCGGCGCCGTTGCCGTCCACGGACTGCATGCGCAAGCCAAGCCGCCCGCCTATGCCATCGTCGAGAACGACGTCAGGAATCCGGAGGCTTATGCCAGGGAGTTTGCCCCGCTCGCCGGGAAAGCCCTCATCGAAGCGGGCGGAAAATTCCTGGCGCGCCGCGGCAGAGTCGTGGCAGTGGACGGCGAGCCGCCCAAGAGCCCGGTCACTGTGCTCGCCTTCGAAAACGTGGAGAAAGCGCAAGCGGCCTTTGCGGGGCCCTACCGCGAGGCCAGGAAGATCGGCGACCAATACGCCACGCACCGCATCTACATCGTCGAGGGTTTGCCGCAGTAGCGCTTGACCTGCGGACCGGAAAGAACGGCGCGTTGCATTTTCGGCCCCGCGACTTCTCCGGCATCATGGAAATGATCCGCAGGGGAGCGTGAATGAATTCCTGCGGGCGGTCGTCCCGCGACGGCACGGCCGGCGGAATGCATTGAATTTTATGGAGTTTTTAGCGGCTGCCGGTTGCCGTCAATAGTTCGTCAATCGTGTAAAGAGAGGAACTGTTTAGCCTGCAATTTAAGCCTTCCTTTGCGCGACCCGCCTATAACGATCCCCTACGAGCGGAAAAATCCGCCGAACGAACAAGTTTAGTGGGGCGTCAAATGAAGAACCTAGCGCGCGCGGTCGCACCCGCGCCTTCCGACGAACGTGCCGACGTCAAGACGCCTTATCTCGAGGCGTTGACGCTGGTCGAGCGGCTGCACCGCCGCCTGCTCGACGTGATCAAGGACGAGTTCGACCGGCGCGGCCGCTCGGACATCAACTCGGTGCAGGCGCTGCTCCTGTACAACGTCGGCGACGCGGAGCTTACCGCCGGCGAGCTGCGCACGCGCGGCTATTACCTCGGCTCCAACGTGTCGTACAATCTCAAGAAGCTCGTGGAGATGGGCTACCTGCATCACCAGCGTTCGCGGGTCGACCGCCGCTCGGTGCGCATCAGCCTCACCGACAAGGGCCGCGAGGTGCGCGACATCGTCGAGGCGCTGTACAAGAAGCACGTGTCCACCATCGAGCAGGTGGGCGGCATCCGCGGCGACGACCTGCAGGTGCTGAACAAGGCGCTGCAGCGGCTCGAGCGCTTCTGGACCGACCAGATTCTTTATCGGCTGTAAGCCGGCTTCACCGCCGCCGTCGCGGCGCCTTCGTCTTCTTCGGCTGAGCGCGCAGCACGGGCTCGCGCCCGGAGAGGTCGAGCCGCAGTTCGCGCATCAGATCGCCGAGTGCGCGCCCCTTTATATCCTGCGGCAGGGCGAGCACGTGGCTGCGGTGACCTTTCGTCGCGACGGAGATCGCCGAAATTCCCGACGGCTGGTCGCCGAGCTCTTGCAACTGGCAAAGAGCGACGATCTTGCCGCGGTGATTGCTGACGACCGTGACACGCACCGGATGTTTCTCCTAGGGCCCTGGTATATTGAAGGGGCCGAGCGATTGTCCGACGAGGTAAAAGACAATCGGGGCGCCGAGCTTTCTCATCTCACGCGTGGTAACGGTGATCTGGTAATGGAGCGTCATGTGCGGCGGCAGTGTGATCGACCTAGCGGTTCGCGCTGGCAGGTATTCGACGGCACTCTCGTCGTTCGCGACGATCGCCTGGATTTGCTGAATGCCGGGATCGGTGGGCCAGCTGAGGGTCCAGACTAGCTCCTGATCCGGATCCTGCACGAAGGGGCCGACAACCCAAACCATGGCGTCTGATCCTGTCTTCTAAAAAGATATCATCCTTGCTGGATATTAACGAGTCCGCGACGGGCCGGGCCAAGCCCGGCGATGACAGGCTCGCCAATCCGGGGCGCGCGCCACCCGCATCGGCGCTTCGCGCCGTCCGGGCGCGGGCGAAGCCCGCGAGCCCGGAATCCATAAGCCCGGTCTCCATCGAGCGCAGGGACTATGGATTCCGGGTTCGACGCTTCGCGTCGCCCCGGAATGACGGTCAATCGATTGTCGTGGCCGCATCCCCTTGCCATAAAATGCATTTAGGAACTAATTCCCAATTATATACTTGACACCACAAGCCCCAATAGCTAGTATGGCGGCATCAAACAGGTGACGCCATGAACGCTCTCAACGCTGCCCACTTCCAGAACGATGACGCGGCCCGCAAGTACGTGGAGGCGATCCGCTGGCCTTCCGGCCCCGTCTGCGGCAAGTGCGGCTCCCTCAAGTCCTACGCCACCAGCCGCCCCGGCGTTTATCGCTGCGCGGAGCCGGAGTGCCGCGCCGATTTCAGCGTCATGACTGGCACCGTGATGGAGCGTTCGCATATTCCGCTCCACAAATGGCTGTCCGCTTTCTACCTCATGGCCTCGTCTAAGAAAGGCATGAGCGCGCACCAGCTCCATCGCACGCTGAAAATCACTTACAAAAGTGCGTGGTTTCTCGCACACCGGGTCCGCGAAGCAATGCGGACGGGCGGTTTAGAGCCTCTAGGCGGCGCTGGCAAGATCGTCGAAGCCGACGAAACTTATTTCGGCAAAGCAAACAATCCGCGCCCTTCTCCGCAGCGCAAGGGCCGTCCTTTCATAAAGAAAGGCCACGTTTGGAATAACCGCCCGATCCTCGCACTAGTCGAGCGTGGCGGAAGCGTCCGCACATTCCACGTCCCGGTTGCCGACAAGGCCAACGTACAGGCCATCGTCGCCGCGAACATCTCACGCGAGAGCCGCCTGCATACGGACGAAAGCCGCCTCTATTTCGGCGCGGACGAACACTTTGCCTCCCACGAAACCGTCAAGCACAGCGCGGGCGAGTACGTCCGCGACGATGTGCACACGAATAGCGCGGAAGGCTACTTTTCAATCTTTAAACGCGGAATGCGCGGCGTATATCAGCATTGCGGCGAGAAGCATCTGCATCGCTATCTCGCGGAATTTGATTTCCGCTACAACAATCGCTCCAATCTAGGCGTTGAGGATGGAGAACGTGCGGTGCGCGCCGTGAAGGGCGCGGAAGGCAAGCGCCTCACGTATCGGTTGCCTCACTAAACCAGACTACAGTTTTCAGGCTGCACGTTTCCTTAGGTGGAGGCGGAAGAGGAAGCGGCGCGCTTAGAGCGCCGCTTCCTCTTAGTTTCCTTTTTCTTCGGCGCGGAGAGAGCGCCCCGTAGGGTGGCAATAAATCGCCTGTGCGCTTCCTTGGGGGCGAACCGGTCACTGGGGGGCATTGCTTTGTCTCCTGCATTCAACCCTAAGTTACGCTACGCTGAATTAAGCATAGCTCTCATTACCAGAGCGAGTAGTTGACTTTTAACACAACCTCACTACCTTTGTTGCGGGCGTTGAGGGCGAAGCGCCTCTTGGAACGCGTACCACCGAGGCCCGTGGGGCCCCCTGTTCGGTATGTCCTTGTTACCCCCGACATAGACGCCATGTTGGATGGACACACCCATTTTGGGG
>DATNNN010000114.1:0-2999 GCA_035601815.1 Xanthobacteraceae bacterium
CGGTCTCATCGGCAACGGCACGAGTCTGGCCCGCGCCAAGCTCGTGGACGATAAGGATGGCGCCAAGCTCACGGAGCTCAAGATCATCTTCCGCCAGGAGCCGGCGGTGGCCGGCGGCTTCCACTTCGGATCGCGCATCGCCTTCGCCCGCGACGGCACGCTCTTCGTCACCCTGGGCGAGCGCTACCGCCGCGATGCCGCCCAGGATCTTTCCACCCACCTCGGCAAGGTGGTGCGCCTCAAGCCCGACGGCAGCGTGCCGCCCGACAATCCGTTCGTGAGCCTGAGCCACGCCAAGCCCGAGATCTGGTCGTACGGCCACCGCAACCCGCAGGGCGCGGCGATCCATCCCGTGACCGGCAAGCTGTGGATTCACGAGCACGGCCCCCGCGGCGGCGACGAGATCAACATCCCCGAGAAAGGCAAGAACTACGGCTGGCCGGTGGTCGGCTACGGCCTCGAATATTCCGGCGCGCGGCTGCACGCGAGCGCCGAGAAAGAGGGCATGACCCCGCCCATCCACCAATGGACGCCGTCGATCGCGCCCTCGGGCATGCTGTTCTATTCAGGCAGCGCGTTTCCCGCATGGCGCGGCAACCTGTTCGTCGGCGCCCTCGCCGGCCAGCATCTCGCGCGCCTCGAGCTCGACGGCGAGAAAGTCGTCGCCGAGGAAAAGTTGCTCGCCGGGCTCGGCGCCCGCATCCGCGACGTGCGCGAGGCGCCCGACGGCACGATCTGGCTTCTCACCGACCACCGCGACGGCAAGGTGCTGCGGCTGGTGCCGGAGAAGTAAGGATCAGTACCCCAGCGACGTGAGCAGCCGCGCGATGTTCTTTCCCACCGAGATTTGCGGCTGCGACGGCACCATCTTCTCCGCCGTCTCCTTGTTCGCCACCAGCTCCTTGGCCCGCGCGAACGCCGGCACGAACTTGCCGACCTTGGGCAGCGCGTCGACGAAATAGCTCTGTCCGAACCACGTCCACTCCGCCGACGTGGCGCAGCCGAACGACATGCGGTTCGCCGCCGAGGCGGTGATCACGAGCGAGTCCTCGCTCTCGAGCGCGGTCAGGAACTGGCCGGAGAAGCACGCCGAGATGAGAACGATGCGGTTGCGGATGCCTGCCTGGTCGAGCGCCTCGGCGAGACGGCGCGGCGTCAGCAAGCCGAGATCCTTGCCGTTCAGCTGGGTGGCAATGCCGCGGTTTGCCTCCCCATGCGAGGTGAGGAAGAGCACCAGCACGTCCTCCTTCGGATCCATCTGCTGGCCGATGATGGCGAGCGCCGCGCGCAGGTTGTCGAGGGTGGCGGCCGGGTAGCGCGCGGCGGTCTCCGGGCTGTTGACCAGGATGAGCGAGCGCTCCTTGGTGCCGAAGCGGGAGTCGAACAGCGCCCGCACGCGCTCGGCCTCCTTGCGGAAGACGTTCTGCTCGCCCCAACCGGCAAAGGCGAGGAAATAGAGGTCGTGCACGCCGGGGCGCTGCGGCGCGAGCTTGCTGAGCGCGTCGTTGAGCAGAAGCTCGGGCGGCACCGCGGCGAGCGGCACCGGTTGGATCACCGGCGGGACCGCGGGTGCTGCGACCTTGCGCTGGGCCTCCTGCTTCTCCTTCGGCGCGGCGCTCTTGCGCTCGCGCACCGGCGCCACCGCCTTGGGCTCGGTGACCTTGGGCTCGGAGCCCGGCGGGCGCTGGTGCCGCCAGGAATCGATCTGGGGCAGCGGCTCCTGGGCCACGGCCGCGAGACCCGTGGCGAGGGCGAGCACCGCAAGAACGAACGCGCTTTTCAGACCGATACGCATGGGCGCGGGGACCCTAGCAGAAGGGATGGGGAAATTTGAAGGTCACCACTTCTGGAACACGAAGAAGGCGCCCCCGGCGATAAGCGCGAAGCCGACCGCATGATTCCAGCGGAATGCGTCGCCGAGATAGAGCACCGAGAAGCCGGCGAAAACCACAAGGGTGACCACCTCCTGGATGGTCTTCAGCTCCACCGGCGAATAGACCGCCGACCCCTAGCGGTTGGCCGGCACCGCCAGGCAGTACTCGATGAAGGCGATGCCCCAGCTCACCAGGATCGCGAGCGCGAGCGGCGCCGCCTTGTAGCGCAGGTGGCCGTACCAGGCGAAGGTCATGAACACGTTGGAGGCGAACAGCATCACGATCGGGGTGAGCGCGGGCGATAGCGGCATGAAGCGTCTCGGCAGTGGATGGCGGAAGGATCGGGCGTGCCCGACCCGGGGGACTCGTGCGACAATGCGGGCGGTTATGAGGCGGAACGACATGCGGTTCAATGCGCCGACCACCGTCACCTTCGTGATCTCGCTGGTGCTCGCGGCGCTCGCGCTGTTGAGCCTCGTCTTGTACATCCCGCTCATTACGCCGAACGGCTTCTGGTTCATGGCTGCGGCGTGGGCGGTGCTGGTGCTGGGCAATATCTTCAAGGGCGTGTGAGGAACGGCGCCGCGCGCCGTCTCGGAATGACGCTCCGCGACGTGCACCTGTCGCAAACGGGCGCTATGCTCTGCACCCGTCCGGGAGAGCCCCGATGCGTCGTCTTGCCGCCGCCGCCGTCGCCCTCGTCTTGGCGCTCGCGCCCGCAGCCGCGGCGGTGAAAAAGGTCGCCTACCCCGCGGTCAAGGTGGAGATGCCGGCGCCGTTCGCCGGCGACGCCGCCTTCGACGCGGCGCGCAAGGCGGTGGCCGACGCGGTGGCGAAGAAGAATCTCGCGGCGCTGTCGGCGCTAGTGGCGCCCAACTTCGTCGCCACCCGCGGCGGCGAGCCGGGCGAGCAATACGACAAGACCAAGGACGGCCTGCATAATTTCAAGGTCGCGTTCGGCTTCCGCCCCTTCGGCAAGGACGCCGACGGCGACACCGACCTGGGCCCGCAGTGGGAGCTCATCGCCGACCTCGCCGCCGAGAAAAGCTTCGCGCCGGGCCGCGACGCCAACACCGCGTGCGGGCCGGCGCTGCCGGTCCCCGACGCCAAGGCCTTCGAGCGCGC
>DATNNN010000115.1:0-3549 GCA_035601815.1 Xanthobacteraceae bacterium
GCTGTAGCGATAGTTTCGATAGGCCGCCTTGGCGTTACGCCTGAGCTCGCTCTCCGATTGATTCCACGGGACGAGCCCCTGCGAGACCACCATCGCCGCCAGCACGCGAATGGTGAAGGCGCCGCGGCTGAAGCCGAAGGCGTAGATTTGGTCGCCCGGTTTGTAATGGCGGCAGAGGAAACAATAGAGCGCGATGACGTTTCGCTTCAGCCCGTAGCCGAGGGTGCCGCCAAGAATGGCTATCGGCTTGAACGACGAAGTCCCGACACCGTCGTCATAGCGGGCGATCTGCTTGCCGTCCGCGAGATCCAGTGCCTGATAGAGCCGCCAGACGTTCGTCTTCCAGATCTTCGCTGCGCTGTTGCCGGTGCCGTCCGACAGCACGACGATGTTCTTGGCCATTGCCCCCTCCTGTGCCGCGCCGATCGCACACACCCGGCGTTCGCTTCGCATGCTAACGGGAGGTCAGGGAGAATTACAACCGAAGCGCGGCACCCCAACAAAGCAGGCCGCCACAAGGGCGGCCTTCCGAATTTCATGCTGCGATGCAGCCGTCAGCGCGAATAGAACTCGATGACCAGGTGCGGCTCCATCTGTACCGGGTACGGCACCTCGGCAAGGCCCGGCACCCGCAGCATCTTGGCGCTCATCTTGGAGTGGTCGACCTCGAGGTAGTCGGGGACGTCGCGCTCGGTGGATTGGCTCGCCTCGAGCGTGATCGCCAAACCTTTAGCCTTCTCCTTGAGCGCCACCGCGTCGCCGACCTTCACCCGGTAGCTCGGGATGGTCACGCGCTTGCCGTTCACCGTGACGTGGCCGTGGGAGACGAACTGGCGCGCCGAGAACACCGTCGGCACGAACTTCGCGCGATAGATCAGCGCGTCGAGGCGCCGCTCCAGAAGGCCGATGAGGATCGCGCCGGAATCGCCGCGCTCGCGCACGGCTTCCTCGTAGATCTTGCGGAACTGCCGCTCGGAGATGTTGGCGTAGTAGCCCTTGAGTTTTTGTTTGGCGCGCAACTGCACGCCGAAATCGGAGAGCTTGCCCTTGCGGCGCTGGCCATGTTGGCCCGGGCCATATTCGCGGCGGTTGACCGGGCTCTTGGGGCGACCCCAGATATTTTCACCCATACGGCGGTCAAGCTTGTGCTTGGCCGATAAGCGCTTCGTCATCGCGGTCCCTTCTAAAGGTTGGGTCGCGCCCTCCTCTGCCGGATTTCGCCGGCCGACAGGTCATGAGCCGAGCGCCGGCCTGGACCACGGGTGCGGGTGGAAGACGGGCGGAAATACAGGCTCGGGCTGCCTAAGTCAAACGGCAATCGGCATCGCGCTTGGCGTGACGCCGAAACGACCGAGCGCCGCCACCAAGGCGGCGGACGGCGGCTCACCGCTCGTGAAATAGGCCTCGATCGGCAGGCCCGCGGGCGCGCCTGGCGCGCCCATCAGGCTGGACGCGCGGCGCGCGATCGCCGGCGCCGGATCGATCCACGCCACCGGCCAGGGCGCAAGCCGTTCCAGGCGATCGAGGATCAACGGGTAGTGAGTGCAGGCAAGCACCACCGTATCGGTGCGCGCACCATCGTTGACAAAGGCCGGCGCGATCTCCCTGGCGATGTCCGAGTCGGCCACCGCCTGGCCATGCAGCGCGGCCTCCGCCAAGCTCGCGAGCTTGTCGCTGCCGACGAGCGTCACTTGGCAATCACCGGCAAACTCGCGGATCAAGCTCTGCGTATAGTCGCGCCGAACCGTACCGGGCGTCGCGAGCACGCTCACGCGCTTCGTTCCCGAGCGCTCGCAGGCCGGTTTCACCGCCGGCACCGTGCCCACGAAAGGAATGCTCAGGCGCGCGCGCAGCACCGGCAGCGCGAGCGTCGACGCCGTGTTGCAGGCGATGACGGCGAGGTCGGGAGCGAACCTCGCCACCAGCTGCTCCATGACGGCCGCAACCCGGTCGACGAGCGCCTGATCGTCGAGCCGGCCGTAAGGAAACGCGGCATCGTCGGCGGCGTACACGAGCTTGAGGTCGGGCCGCGCACGGGCGAGCTCGCGCAGCACGGTGAGGCCGCCGAGCCCGGAGTCGAAGACCAGCACGGTTGGATTGGCTACGCCCGACATGAACCCAGAAGCCTACTGATCCCGCAGGCTTCCCCCTCTCTCGCGGCGCAAGTGTGGCGGCAAATCCTCAACGGAGCGTAAGCGTCAGGGCTTGGTATAGACAACGAGCCGGTCGAGCACGCCGCTCAAGTCCTTCGCCACGTCCGACGCCATCACCTCGACGATCCGGTAGTCGCGCTCGGCGAGCCAGACCCGCTTTTCCCCCCGCGCCCGCGCCGCGCCCGCATCCTCGCCCGCCGGCACCACGTCGAGGACCGTGCGCAACGGAAACGACACGAAATCGGTGATGTGCGGGCCGACCGGCACCTGCCGCTTGAAGAGACCGGCAAAGCGCCGGTCATTGACGAGCGCCGTCCACAGCGCCCGCTCGGCGTCGGTGGGATTGCGCCGCAGCAGACGCGCGAGCCCGCGCACCGGCGTGCGCTCGGATGGCACGAGCCCCGCACCGTGCTCGGCCAAGAGCGAGCGCAGCACCTCCGCCTCCGCCCCGTTGAGCACGCCGCCGCGCGCGGGACCCTTGCGGCCCTCCGCGAGCGCCAGCACGATGCCTTGCAGCGTCTGGACGTCCTGCCGCGTCGGCTGCATGCGCGCGAAGATGTTGCGCAGATTAATCAGCATGGTCTGCCGCTTCTCCGGCGGCCGGAAGAATTCGACGCGCTCGAGCTCCCGCTCGAGGTTGGCGAAGAACGCCGCGAGCTGCTCCTGGGTCACGGGCTCGGAACGCTCGGGCGTCGAGAACGGCAGCGCGCCGCCGGTGACGAGCTTGAACCACTCGTAGGCCACCACCGCCACCGCCTGGGCGAGGTTAAGCGAAGCGAACGCCGGATTCACCGGCAGCGTCAGCACGTAATCGGCAAGCCCCACCTCGTCGTTCTCGAGACCATTGCGCTCACGCCCGAACAGGACGGCGACGTGCTCGCCGGCGGCGAGCCGCGGCATCATCAGCCGCGCCGCCTCTTCGGCGCCAACCACGGGTTTTGCCTGATCGTGAATGCGCGCGGTGGCGGCAAAAACGAGGGTGCAGTCGGCGATGGCCTGCGGTAACGCGGCGTGGAGGCTCGCCGCTTCGAGAATGCGGTCGGCGCCGGAGGCCGAGCGGTGCGCCGAGACGCTGGGCCAGCCGTCGCGCGGCGCCACCAGGCGCAGTTCCTCGAGACCGAAGTTCGCCATGGCGCGCGCCGCCGCCCCGATATTCTCGCCGAGCTGCGGCTCGACCAGCACCACGGCCGGGCCGCCGCCGATCCATTCGCGCGTGCGGTCGGTTCCGGCGCCAGGCATGGGCTGCTCCCTCGCGGCCGGCTGTGCCGGAGGCCCCGCCTTCCGTCAAGCAGCGTCGCAGCTTTCGTCCGCGCCGGTCCTTTGCTACAAGCCTTCCGCCGTCGCTCGGCGGTGAAGACCTCCACCCCTTTCCACGTCCGCGCGGTCGTAGCGGTCC
>DATNNN010000116.1:0-4102 GCA_035601815.1 Xanthobacteraceae bacterium
CGCCGCGGTTCCGGGCAACAGCACGCGGAAGATGCGCACCGGCTGGGCGATGTTCTTGAGGCTGTGCTCGCCGAGGTCGTCGAAGCCGTAAGGCAGCTTGCCGCGGATATGGTCGTGCACCGTCTGCGCCACCACGATGCCGCCGGGCTCCGCCACGCCTTCGAGCCGCGCCGCGATGTTCACGCCGTCGCCGTAGATGTCGGAGCCCTCGACGATGATGTCGCCGAGGTTGATGCCGATGCGGAAATTGATCCGCTGCTCCTCGTTCGAGGCGCTGTTGCGGCGGTTGATCTCTTCCTGAATTTCGACCGCGCAGCGCACCGCGTCGACGACGCTGGTGAACTCGGCGAGCACGCCGTCGCCGGTGGTCTTGACGATACGGCCGCGGTTGGCGCCGATGCGCTCGGCAAGCGTCTGGTCGCGCAATACCTTGAGCCGGCTGAGCGTTCCTACTTCGTCGCTGCCCATCAAGCGGCTAAAGCCGACCATGTCGCAGGCCATGATCGCGGCCAGCCGCCGCTCGACGCTTTCGCCAGGCATGTTCCCGCCTCTCGCGGTGGAAATGCCGATACTAAAGCAGGATTCGCCAACCTGTAAGGTTGCCGGGTCACATCGAAGTCTTTGGCCGGCACGGGATTTTTCGGGGGCGCCTTGCCGCACGGCGCGCCGGTTCGCTAAGGTCGGCGGCAAGGCGGGCGTAGTTCAGTGGTAGAACGACAGCTTCCCAAGCTGTATGTCGTCGGTTCGATTCCGATCGCCCGCTCCAATTCGAAGCGATACGCGAGGCGACCACGGCTCTACCGCGGGCGCTTGAAAAGCTGTCGCGCGATCGCTGGCAGCCGCCGGACCAATACCCGCGAGAGTGCCAGCGGCAAGTCAACGATTCCGGGCGAAGGATCGTCCGCGGCGAAGGCCGCGAACTGCAAAGGCCGGCGCAACGATTTCAGGTAGCTCACCGGCGACAGGATGCCGAGGACCATTTCTTCGACTGCTGCCACGACATCGCGGGAGGCGTGCATCCAGGCTACGCCGGCGCGGCCGCGCATTCGCGGCAACGTCTCGCCCATTGCGAGCCGCCACAGCAGATAGGGAAAATCGACTCCGGCGATCTCTCCGAGCGCGATCCACGTCCAGGCTCGCGCGTTAACGTCGAGAATCTTGTATCGGGCGTCGCGCGCGTCGTACTTGAATTCGACTTCCACGAGTCCGTTATAACCGATGGATTTCAGGAACCGGCACGCCGCGTCCTCCACTTCAGGCTGCTCGACGGTCTCGACGAAGGTGCTGGTGTAGCCGAAGTCGATGGGGAACTGACGAGCGCGGCGCGCGACGAGCGAGGCTACCGGCGCGCCGCGATCCCAGATTGCCGCATACGAGTATTGCGTCGACCCGTCGCCCGGGATCAGCTCCTGCAATACGATGGCATGCTCGCCGACCAGGGCAGCCGCCTGATCGTAGCGGGCGAGCAGCGTAGCGCGATCGTCGGCTCGCCAGGCCTTCGCCAGTATGGGCGCGTCGACGCGGTCTCTGATGGTCGGCTTCAGGATGACGGGAAACCGGCACGGCACCTGCGCGACATCTTGCCGATCCCGCGGATAGTAACTCCATGGGTAATTGATGCCGATTTCGGCGGCGCGATCGTAGGTAAGGTGCTTGTCATAAGCCCAGCGGGCGACTTCCCAGGGAGGGCTCGTGAGGCGGAATATCGACGACAGCGCCTCATGGTTCCGCGAGACGAGCTGCGCCTCGGCGTCGCCGGCCGGAAACAGAACCCAGCCCTCTAGCCCGTGGCGTCGGGCGATCGCAATCAGTTCTTCGGCGGCGCCGGCGCGGTCGGGTCCCGACCAGGAGATGTGGCGGCTCGCGTAGCGTGAGAAGCGTGCGATCGGATGATCGTGGATGAGAACCCAAACCGGAATTCCGTGCCGTCCGAGGCTGCGAACGACCGCGAGACTGCCATGTGCGCCGCCGAAGACGAGCGCGCCGGCCGGTGCGCTCGCGGCGACTGTTCGCCCGCCGCCCGCCGCCGCCGTGGCGGCCGTTTCCGCGGTGGAAACGGAACGCGCGGCTTCTATCCGTTGCGGGCGAACGAAGGATGTGGCGTTGCTCACTGGCGCTCCGCAAGCGCCGTCGCGGCCACGGCCCGCGCCGCGTAGCCCGCACCCGCGATGAAGCGCATCAGCGGACCGAAGCTCTTGATCGCGCTCGAGCCCACGAAATGGAGTCCCGGCACCGACGATTCGAACCCCGCCGCAAGCAACGGATGGCCGTCGACGCGGCGGATCTGGTTCAACAGCGGGCTCGCCAGGATTCCGAGCTTGGCGATATCGATCCGATAGCCGGTCCCGAGCAGGACATGATCGGCGAGCACCGACGTCCCGCTGTCGAGCCTGATCTCGACCTTGTCGCGCGCGGCCTGCACGCCCACCGGTTGCGCTCCCGCGGTGAAGCGGATGGCGCCCGCGCGCGGTCGCAGCCAGGCCGTGGCTGCGGGCCGCAAGCTCCGGATCGCGAGCCATTCTCGTGTCGAAAGCGGCAGATGGCGGATGATACCGGGAACCTCGTTGACCCAGTCGAGCGGAAACGGTCCCACCGCGGACTTGGCCGCGAGAAGCTCGCGTGCGCGGCGCTTCCAGCCGGGCGAGCGCGCGACGTTCTCGGTCTCCGCACCAATCCACCGGACTTCGCCGCGGCTCAACAACTCGACCTCGGCCCCGGCCTCACTCAGGAGCACCGCCGATTCGCACGCGCTCTGCCCGCGCCCGATGACGACGACGCGCCGGCCGCGGAAGGCGTCGAAGCTTGCGTGTTCGGAAGAATGGCTCGCGAGCGTTGCCGGCAGTTGCTCGAACACCGCCGGCTTGAACGACTGGTTGGCCAAGCCCACGGCGATGACGACGCGCCTGGCATTCAGAACTTCGCCGTCCTCGAGTCGAAGACGGAATCCTTGCTCGGCGATATCGACGCGCGCCACCTTGCGCGGGTCGAGATCGGGCACGGCCATGCACTGAAACCATTCGCCGTAGCGCACGAAATCCTCGCGCGGGAACTGCTCGGTAGGCGCGAAGCCGTGACTTGCGGCGTAGCGATCGAGCGAAAACTCGCCTTTTGCGTCGGCGAGGTGCGATGCGCACCAGGGCGAGCGCAATCGCATGCCCTTCGGCATGTTGCCGCGCCAGAAGCTCATGGCGTCGCCGAAAACGCGCGTGTCGACGTTGGCCGCCTTCAAATGCGCCGCGACCGAAAGGCCGTAGGGACCAGCGCCGATCACCGCCACATGCAAACTGGAGCGGCGCGCCGGCCGCTTCGCGGCCCATGTGCGAATGTCGTCACGTGCCTTTTCGGCAACCGGAATTTCAGCGGGGATCATTGGCGAGCTTTCGCGTGCAACCGAGCGATGCCGAAGGGTCGCCAATTGATAGCGTCGCAACAATACGAACTCGTAAATACAGTAAAAACGTACCGGCCACGCTTGGTTAATGCCGTGTGGCCGCGGCTGCGTTGACGGAGTCGAAACAGTGGAATAGCAAAGGTTCTGCTGGGAGCGCTTAACACCGTCCGCACCGGCCTGCTGCAGATCGATTGAGCTCCGAGGGTGCCGATGACCGCGTTGGCCGAACCATCCCACCCGCCGCGCCTGCGCCGCATCCTGCTCGTCGGCATCGCGGCGGTGTGCGCGCTGCTGCTCGCCGCCGGCATCGTGCTCTGGGCGAAGGTCGGCACGGCCGTGTTCTTCGACATGATCGCGGCCGGCATCGCCTACTGCTTGTGAAGGCCGATCGATGAAGGCAAACCTGCGCCTGATCGCGGTGCTCGCCGTTTTCGCCGCCGGTGCTGCGGCGATCGCCGCCGTCGTGGTGGTGGCGTTGCCGCCGGCGCACACGCAGCCGTCGGCGGTGGGCGGGCCGTTCCGCCTCCTCGACCAGGACGGCCGCCGGGTGACGGAGGCCGACTTCCGCGGCAAGCCGTTCCTCGTGTTCTTCGGCTTCACCCATTGCCCCGACATCTGTCCGACCGCGCTGTTCGAGATGTCCGAGGTGCTGCGTCGCCTCGGCCCCGACGCCGCCAACACGGCGGTGCTGTTCATCAGCGTCGATCCCGA
>DATNNN010000117.1:0-8179 GCA_035601815.1 Xanthobacteraceae bacterium
CTTGCGTTCCTGATCGTGCCGGCCGAGCTCGTGGCGCTCTACGGTCCGCGGCTCAACCCGGCCGGCGTCGTGGTCGGCCGCATCGCCGGCTCGACGATCCTGGCCTTCGCCATCGTCTACTGGGGCGCGCGCAATTCCAAAGGCGCCGAGACGCTGAAGGCGGTGCTGGTCGCGGCCTGCATCAGCAACGGGCTCGACGCGCTGATCATGGCGCACGCCACCTGGACCGGCTTGGTCAGCACCATGGGCTGGGGACAGGTCGTGATCAACGGCCTGCTGGCGCTGGGCTTCGCCTATTTCGCCCGGAGCAAGCGCTAGCGGAACCTTTCGCGGCTTTCGTTCGTTGACGACCAAAGCAAAGGGAGACAAGCCATGGTCGACAAGAATGAAATCCGCGAGCACATGGAAGTCATCGGTTCCGACGGCAAGCACGTGGGTACCGTGGACCATCTGCAAGGCGAGGATCACATCAAGCTCGCCAAGAACGACCCGGCCGCCGGCGGCAAGCATCACTTGATCCCGGTGCAATGGGTCGACCACGTCGACAAGCACGTGCACCTCGACAAATCGAGTGCGGACGCGAAGCAAAAGTGGCAAGAGGCGGCCTGACGGCCTTCCGCAGAAACGAAACCGGCCCCGCGAGGGGCCGTAATTTTTTTTGGCCGTCAGTGAACGGCCGTCAGGCCTTCAGCGACGACGACAGCCGCGTCCATTCGGATTGAACGCGGGTCTTGAAGCTCTGCCAGTTGCGGTCGACCACGTCCCAATTGACCATGCGACCCTCCGCCTGCGCGGGAGCCGCATTCGGCCCGGCATTGTAGGAGTCGATAAGATACGCGCCGAAGATGGTGAGAAACGCGCCGAAGATCATTCCGAGAAAAATGCGCATGCGACTGCTCCCCGTGTAATGAAGGCTGCGGGGATAACGCGGCGAGGACGGCAATGGTTCCGTCTAGATGCGCTCCTTGCCTAGCCAGCGGTCGATCTCGGCGCGCACGCGGCCGCTGAGGCCGCGGGTCACGTCGTTCACCACGTCCCAGTTGACCAGTGGCCGCGCGCTATGGCCCGGGGTGCCGACGAGGCTCGTGTCATGGTAGTAGGCGATGCCCGCGAGCAGGGCGGCGCCGAGGATCATCCCGAACAGCAGACGCATCCACGTCTCCTTGGCAAAGCCCGGCGAACCTGCGGGGCGATTAAGGCGGGAGGAAGGGTCGAATCGGCGCTCTCCGCCGGAATAAAGCGTGCCATGATCCGTTCCTAAAGTCTGAGAGGGTCTCGTGAAAAACCTGCGCCGCTTGGTTGCCTTGCTCGCGGTTGCACTGCCGTTCGCGAGCGAAGCGCCGGCACAATCCTACCCGTCGCGGCTGATCACCTTCGTGGTGCCGTTCCCGGCCGGCGGCTCGGCCGACACGCTCGCGCGCTTGATCGGCGCCCAGCTCTCGGAACGCTGGAAGCAGCCGGTGGTGGTGGAGAACAAGCCGGGCGCGGGCGGCAATCTCGGCACCGACTACGTGGCGAAGGCGGCGCCCGACGGCTACACGCTTCTGATGAGCCCAAGCTCGATCGCGATCGCACCGCATCTCTACACCAAGCTCTCGTTCGATCCGGTGAAGGATTTCGTGCCGGTGACGCTGGTGGGCTCCATCCCCATGGTGGTGGTTGTGACGCCGGACTTTCCTGCGAAATCGATCGCCGAGCTCATCGCCATGGCGAAGACGAAGCCCGGCGATATTCCGTACGCGTCGGCGGGGAATGGGACGACAAACCATCTCGCCGTCGAACTGTTCAAGATCACGACCGGGATCGATCTTCTGCACGTGCCCTATCGCGGCAATCCGCTGGCGATCATGGACGTGATCGGCGGGCGCGTTCCGGTGTTCTTCGATTTCGTGCTCACGGGCCTGCCGCACGTGCGCGACGGCAAGGTACGGGCGCTCGCCACTACGGGCTTGCATCGTTCGGCGGTGCTGCCGGACGTGCCCACGGTGATCGAGGCGGGGGTTCCGAACTTCGAGGCGGCCACCTGGTTCGGCGTCTTCGCGCCGGCGCGCACGCCCCGCGAAATCACCGACAAGCTGAACGCGGAAATCCTCGACATCCTCACCCTGCCGGCGCTGAGGGAGCGCCTCACCGGCCTCGGCGTCGACATCATCGCCGAGGGCCCCGAGCAGCTCGCGGCGCTGACTGCCGCCGATCTCGCCAAGTGGGGGCCGATCATACAAAAGGCGGGCGTGAAGCTGGACTAATGTCCGCCTCCTAACGGCCTGATGCGGCGATACATTTGTCGGGCGGTGCCAGGCCTTGCGGCGGCATGACAAGGGGCGGCGCGCGGTGCTACAAGCCCGCGCCGCTCGCGCCCGACGCGCGTGGCTTTTTTCACCACGACCAGCGGCAGCGATTGATGGCGCTCACCAAACCCGAGACCCGCGACGCGGTCGCGCCGGCGCACAACGGCGCCGGCGGCCACAACGGCACCGCGAAAAGCGGCATCTGGTTGCTAACGCTGGGCTCGCTCGGGGTGGTCTACGGCGACATCGGCACGAGCCCGCTCTACGCCTTCCGCGAGGCGCTGCACGCGGCGATCGGCGGCCCGAACGGACCGGTGACGGCGGACGCGGTGCTCGGCGTCCTGTCGCTGATCCTATGGGCGCTGATCATCGTCGTCACCGGCAAGTACGTGCTGATTTTGCTCCGCGCCGACAACAACGGGGAGGGCGGCACGCTCTCGCTCACCGCGCTCGCCTACCGGGCGCTCGGCCGGCGCCACGGCGGCATCTTTCTCGTGGGCGTGATCGGCGCCTCCATGTTCTACGGCGACGCGGTGATCACGCCGGCGATCTCGGTGTTGTCGGCGGTCGAAGGGCTCTCAGTGGTGCGGCCGGGGCTCGAGCACTATGTGCTGCCGGTCACCGTGGTCATCCTGGTGGCCCTGTTCGCCATGCAGTCGCGCGGCACCGCCAAGGTCTCGGCGCTGTTCGGGCCGGTGACCACCGTATGGTTCATCGCGATTGCCGTGCTCGGCGGCATGCACATCTCCGACAACCCGGCGGTTCTCAAGGCGATCAACCCGGGCTACGCCATCCAGTTCCTGCTCCAGCACCACGCGGTCGGCCTCGCCACGCTCGGCGGGGTGTTCCTGGCCGTGACCGGCGGCGAGGCGCTCTACGCCGACCTCGGCCATTTCGGGCGGAAGCCCATCCGCATCGCCTGGTTCGGGCTGGTGCTGCCGTCGCTCATCATCAACTACTTCGGGCAGGGGGCGCTGGTGCTCGCCAATCCCGGCGCGGCGGAGAACCCGTTCTATAAGCTCGTGCCGGAGGCGATGCTGGTGCCGATGATCGTGCTGGCGACGGCCGCGACCGTGATCGCGAGCCAGGCGGTGATCACCGGCGCCTTCTCCATCACGCGCCAGGCGATCCAGCTCGGGTTTCTGCCGCGGCTAGAGATCCGCCACACCTCGGAAGCCTATTCGGGGCAGATTTATCTGCCGCGGGTCAACGCCGCGCTTCTGATCGGGGTGCTTCTGCTCGTGCTCCTGTTCCGCTCGTCGAGCGCGCTCGCATCGGCCTATGGCATCGCGGTCACGATGACGATGGTCGTCGATGGGCTTCTGGCGTTCATCGTGATCTGGAAGCTGTGGAACTGGCGCTTCGCTGCGGCGGCTCTGCTGATGCTGCCGTTCCTGGTGGTCGACGTCACCTTCCTCGCCGCCAACCTCACCAAGCTGCTCGAGGGAGCGTGGGTGCCGCTGCTGTTCGGCTCCAGCATGGTGTGGCTGATTTTGAGCTGGCGCCGCGGCACGCGCATCCTCACCACCAAGACGCGGCGCACCGAGGTGCCGCTCGACTCGCTTGCGCGCATGCTGGAGAAGAAGCCGCCCCACATCGTGCCGGGGACCGCGGTGTTCCTCACCAGCGATCCGGACTTCGCACCCACCGCGCTCCTGCACAACCTCAAGCACAACAAAGTGCTGCACGAGCAGAACGTGGTGCTGACCATCGTCACGGCCGATACCCCGCGGGTCAGCGAAGATGATCGCGTCGAAATTCTCGGCGTGACGCCGCACTTCATGAAGGTGCGGCTCAAGTTCGGCTTCATGGAGACGCCGAACGTGCCCAAGGCCCTCGCCATCGCCCGCAAGCTCGGCTGGCAGTTCGACATCATGAAGACGTCGTTCTTCCTGTCGCGCCGCTCGCTCAAACCCGAGGCGCGCTATGGGCTGAAACGGCTGCAGGACCGGCTGTTCATCGGCCTCGCGCGCACCGCCAACGACGCCACCGACTTTTTCCAGATTCCGACGGGCCGGGTGGTGGAGGTCGGCACCCAGGTCACCGTGTGATTGCGGCAGCGACGCCGCGTTTCGCCGTAAGGCGCTGCTCCCTTTGGCAAATTTTCCCTCGGCGTCGCTGTCTGCCGTGCATGCCTTGCGCGCAAGACATGCGGCCCTGGTGCGCGCTTGAGCCGGCACGGTGCTATAAGCCTCGGCCGCCGCTGATGGTGCGGCGCAACATTCCTCCGGCTTTCTCCCCATGACAACGTCACCCGCCGGCTCCAGCGGAGCCGAAGTCCCGGTCAACGGGAATGGAACCACGCACGCCCAGGCCGGTTTCTGGACACTGACCGTCGGCTGCATCGGCGTGGTCTACGGCGACATCGGCACGAGCCCGCTCTATGCGGTGCGCGAGTCGATCCTCGCCGCCGGCGGCGTCAGCCAGCCCGCCGTGTTCGGCGTGCTGTCGCTGATCCTGTGGTCGCTGATCATCGTCGTCACGCTGAAATATGTCTTCATCCTGCTCCGCGCCGACAATCACGGGGAGGGCGGCACCCTCACCCTGATGGCGCTGGCGCAGCGGGCGCTCGGCCGACAGAGCCGCGCCGTGGTCGTGCTGGGCATCATCGGCGCGTCGCTGTTCTACGGCGACGCCATCATCACGCCGGCGATCTCGGTACTGTCGGCGGTCGAGGGGCTCAAGGTGACGACGCCGCTGTTCGAGCCGTACGTGGTGCCGCTCACGGTGGTGATTCTGATCGGGCTGTTCGCGGTGCAGTCGCGTGGCACGGCGCAGGTGTCGGCGTTCTTCGGCCCGATCACCGCCGTGTGGTTCGTCGCCATCGCCGCCATTGGGGTGTTTCACATCGGCGGCAATCCGCAGGTGCTCGCCGCGGTCAACCCGGTGCACGGCATCGTCTTCCTCATGGGCCACGGCGTCATCGGGCTCGTGACGCTCGGCGCCGTGTTCCTCGCCGTCACCGGCGCCGAGGCCCTCTACGCCGACCTCGGCCATTTCGGCCGCAAGCCGATTCAGTACGCATGGCTGTTCTTCGTGTTTCCGGCGCTGGTCCTCAACTATTTCGGCCAGGGCGCGCTCCTGCTCGCCAACCCCGCCGCCATCGAGAACCCGTTCTTTCGGCTCTATCCGGAATGGGCGCTGTTGCCGATGGTAGGGCTCGCCACCGCGGCCACCGTGATCGCAAGCCAGGCGGTGATCACCGGCGCCTATTCACTGACCCAGCAGGCGATCCAGCTTGGGCTCCTGCCGCGGCTGGCCATCCGCCACACCTCGGAAACGCTGGCCGGGCAGATCTACATGCCGCGGGTGAACGGCTTGTTGCTTGCGGGCGTGCTCTTGCTCGTGTTGCTGTTCCGCTCGTCGAGCGCGCTCGCGTCGGCATATGGCATCGCCGTTACTGGCACCATGGTGGTCACCTGCATGATGGCGTTCGTGGTGATCTGGCGGGCGTGGCGCTGGAACCCGTGGGCAGCGGCGGCGCTGATCGCGCCCTTCCTCGTAGTCGATGCCACGTTCCTTGCCGCGAACCTGATGAAGGTCGCTGAGGGCGGGTGGGTATCGCTGTTTGTCGGCGCCCTGCTCATGGGGGTGATGGCGACCTGGCGGCGAGGCGCGCGCATCCTGTTCGAGAAGACGCGCAAGCTCGAGGTGCCGCTGAAAGCCCTGGTGCACAGCCTGGAGAAGAAGCCGCCGCCACGGGTGCCCGGCACCGCCGTGTTCCTCACCAGCGACCCGGAGAGCGCGCCGACCGCGCTCATGCATTCGCTCAAGCACTACAAAGTGCTGCACGAGGAGAACGTGATCATCACCGTGCGGAGCGCCGATACGCCCAAGGTCGCCGCCGAAGAGCGGGTGAAGATGGAGCGGGTCGGCAATTCGTTCTCCGTGCTCACCATCCGCTATGGCTTCATGGAGCAGCCGAACATACCCAAGGCGCTCGCCGTCGCGCGCCGGCACGGGTGGCACTACGAGGTGATGAAAACCTCGTTCTTCCTGTCGCGGCGCACGCTGAAGCCGGCGGAGCACTCGGTCATGCCGCCGTGGCAAGACCGGCTGTTCATTCTGCTGGCGCGCAGCGCCGACGACGCGAGCACGTACTTCCGCATCCCCACCGAGCGGGTGGTGGAGATCGGCACACAGGTCACCGTGTGATTTGGCCGGGCTGCCGAAAATCCGCCTGCTTCTTCGTTCCTAACGGCGCCGGGCGGCGGGTCGCGTTCGAATCCAGGCTTGGTAGCAACGGGTTGCGCGTAGTCGCGGCGGTTTGCCTTCGACGACCGGCGGCGATAGGGGTAAGGTGAAATGATGAACATCGAGGCCTTGTTTGCCGCCGTGTCGGTGCCGACCTGGCTCGCGGTCGTCGGCGCGTTTGCGGCGATCGTGCTCCTTCTTATGCTGTTTCGGCCGAACGCGGAACGCGATCCGTTGAGCCTGTTCGCCCAGTTCGCGCTGGTGGCGGTGGTCGGAGGGGCGGCGTTTTTCGGGCTCAATTATCTCGAGGAGGCGGGGCGTCTCGCCGACCGGCGCGGCCTCGAAGAGCGCTCGGCGGCGCTCGGCCTGCAGACCGTGCAGCCCGCCGTCGCCTGCGCCGACGTGGGCGCCGATAAGGCGCCCGGCCAGGCTTGCGAGCGCAGCCTGTTCGCCGAGCCGCAGCGGGTGGCCGCGGGCTTGTCGCTCGCCCGCGAGCGGCTCGCGTTCGTGTCCGATGCGCTCGACTATGCCACGCGCGAGCCGGCGTTCGTGGAGCGCATCGTCGCCGTGCGGCGCGTGCTTGAGGCCGATCCTTACGGCTTCGTCGCCTTCGTGCTGGCGAGCGACGACAAGTGCACGGCCGACGCCTGTGCCCGCTTCCGTCTGTTGCGCGATGCAAACCGCGTCAAGGAGAACCTGCGCGAACGCCGCCTGGAAGGTCTCGTCGCGAAATACGAAGAGAGCTGGCGCGAGCCCAAGCCTGTCGTGCGCAGCGAGCCGCAGGTGCCCAATACCGAGACGCCGCCGGCGCCGGTGGTGACCACGCCGCCGCCTCCGGCCTCGACTGCAACGGCGCCCTCGCCGCGCGCCACCCAGCCGAAGCAGAAGCTCAAGGACGGGACATCCAACGTGCGGCCGCGCGTTCCGCCCGAGCCGGTGGCAGGCTTGCCGCGCGTGGTGCCGCGTCACCCGGCTGCGGACGACGACGATGCGCCGCCGCCGCAGACCTCGGGCGTGCGGCCCCCGGCGCCGGTCGCACCGCGGCAAAACTGAATGCTCGCGATCCGGTAGCGAAGCGCTAGGATCGCGGCATGTTTCCCTCCGTCCTCATCGCCAACCGTGGCGAGATCGCGGTCCGCGTGATCCGCACCGCGCGGGCGCTCGGGCTCAGAACCATCGCGGTCTATTCGGAAGCCGACCGCGAGGCGCTGCACGTGCGTCTCGCCGACGAGGCGCATCTGATCGGCCCGGCCGCGGCGCGAGACAGCTATCTCGACATCGGCCGCATCATGGACGTGGGCCGCCGGACCAAGGCCGCGGCGCTGCATCCCGGCTATGGCTTCCTCGCCGAGCGGCCCGAGCTCGCCGAAGCGTGCGCCGTGCTCGGCATCGTGTTCGTCGGCCCGCCGGCCACGGCCATGCGCCAGATGGGCGCCAAGGGCGCGGCCAAGGCGCTCATGGCCAAGGCCGACGTGCCGGTGGTCCCGGGCTATCACGGCGACAGGCAGGACGCGGCTTTCCTGCGGCAGAAGGCGTACGAGACCGGCTATCCGGTACTGATCAAGGCGGTCGCCGGCGGCGGCGGCAAGGGAATGCGGCGCGTCGACAAAGCGATCGAGTTCGACAATGCGCTCGCCTCCGCCCAGCGCGAGGCGCAAAGCGCCTTCGGCGACGGCCGCGTATTGATCGAGAAATAC
>DATNNN010000118.1:0-4919 GCA_035601815.1 Xanthobacteraceae bacterium
GCGTATTTGGTGTGCGGCAGCGACACCTCGACCAGCTCGGCGCCGGCGTCCTTGAGCCAGTCCCGGCCCTGCTGCCATAGCGCCTCGATTTCCGCCGGCATGCCGTCGATCCGGTATTCCAGCGGGATGCCGACGCGCATGCCCTTGACCGGGCGCCCGACCGCCGCCGCGTAATCCGGCACCGGCCGGTCGGCCGAGGTGGTGTCCTTCGGGTCGTGGCCGGCCATGGAGCCGAGCAAAAGGGCAGCGTCGCGCACCGAGCGCGCGAGCGGGCCGGCCTGGTCGAGCGACGAGGCGAACGCCACGATGCCCCATCGCGAGCAGCGGCCGTAGGTGGGCTTGACGCCGACGATGCCGGTGAACGCCGCCGGCTGGCGGATCGAGCCGCCGGTGTCGGTGCCGATGGCGCCGAGGCAAAGTTGCGCCGCCACTGCCGCCGCCGAGCCGCCCGATGAGCCGCCCGGCACCAAAGGGGCATTCGAGCCCTTTCGCCGCCACGGCGAGTGCACGGGGCCGAAGGCGGAGGTCTCGTTCGACGAGCCCATGGCGAACTCGTCGTTGTTGGTCTTGCCGAGCAGCACCGCGCCGTCGCGCCACAGATTGGCGGTCACCGTCGATTCGTAGGGCGGGGTGAAGCCGTCGAGAATCTTCGAGCAGGCGGTAGTGCGCACGCCTGCGGTGGCGAACATGTCCTTGACGCCGAGCGCGATGCCGTCGAGCGGCCGCGCCTTGCCGGACTTGAGGCGCGCGTCCGCGTCGGCCGCCATGGCGAGCGCCTTCTCCGGCGTCTCCAGCACGTAGGCATTGAGCGAGCGCGCCTTCTCGATCGCGGCGACGTGCGCTTGGGCCAGCTCGCGGGCGGAGAACTTCTTCGCCTTGAGACCGTCGCGGGCTTCGGCGAGCGTCAGCGAGGTGAGCGCGCTCATTCGACCACTTTCGGAACGAGGAAGAATCCGTCCTCGCTCTGCGGCGCGTTCGCCAGCACCTTCTCCGCATCGCCGCCGTCGCTGACCTCGTCCTGGCGCAGGCGCAGTTTCATGGGCGTGACCGAGGTCATGGGCTCGACGCCCTCCACGTCCACTTCCTTCAGCTGCTCGACGAAATCGAGAATGGCGTTGATCTCGCCCCGCAAGTGCTCGATCTCGCTCTCGGCGACGGCGATGCGCGCGAGATGGGCAATGCGCCGGACGGTGGCGGCGTCGACGGACATGGACGATCTCCGGTTACCCGGCACCGTATAGCAAGGCGAATCCTCGGGCCGCAAATCCTCGCGCAGTCGTGAGCCCTTCGACCACCGCCGCCGCCTGTATGAGCGAGACGAGGTTGACCACGCCGTGCAGCACGATCGTCAGCAGCGTCGAACCGCTCCGCCAGCGCAGCCAGCCGAAAGCAACGCCGAACGCTAGCGCCTGAATCAGGTAGAACGGCGCGTACTGTATGTGCATCAGCGCCCACGCCGCAGCGGTGAGCCCGATTGCGGCGGTGGGCCCCAACCGCGAAGCGGCGAGACCCGGCAGAAGGAGGCCGCGGAAGAGCGCCTCTTCGACAAGCGGCGTCGCCACCACCAGCGCAACGACAAGAAATGGCAACGCTCCGCCGTCGCGCGCACTGCGATAAACGTTCGTCACGAAGGCCGGAGACACTTCGCGCCCCGCGAGCCACGAGACAACGTCGACGGTCGGTATGAGCACAGCGAAGCACAGCAGACCGAGCGCGACGTGTCTCGGCGCCGGCCAACGCAACGCAAGGTACTCGACAATCCCGCACCGGGCGGTCCGCGCCGCGAACGCAATGACGATGAGAGCCGCGGGCGCCGCACCGATCACCACGACCGAGATGACGGTCGCATCGCTGGCCAGGTCCGCGGAAGCGCCGAGCCAAAACGCCGCCGCGACCGCGAGCGCCACCTGCGCGCCGATCCAGGCGACGAGCGCGGCCGCGCTCCACACGAGCGTCGCGCCGACACCGAGCGGCTTGCAAGGCGAAACTGGGTTGAGGGACCGAACGCGCGCCATGGCACGAGTTGAGCGCGTCACCCGTTAATAAGCCCTCACACTATAGGCGACGGTCGGACCCGGACAACCGTGGTCCCTGGCGCGGCGCCGTGCTAACGGCTCGCCCATGCCCGTGGTCGAGCTCGCCGACCTGCCGCCGCTTGTCGCCACCGCGCGGCTGTTCGGCCTCGACCTCGGCGAGAAGACGGTCGGGATCGCGCTCTCCGACGCGCGGCGCACCATCGCCTCGCCGCTCGAAACCTTGAAGCGCACCAAGTTTCAGCCCGACGCCCAGCGCCTGTTGCAGCTCGCACGTCTGCACGGCGTCGGCGGCTTCGTCATTGGCCTGCCGCGCAACATGGACGGCTCGGAGGGCGCCGCCGCCCAGTCGGCGCGCGCCTTCGGCCGCAACCTCGCGGCCCTCACCGATCTGCCGATTGCGTTCTGGGACGAGCGGCTCTCCACCGCCGCCGTGACGCGCACGCTGATCGAAGCCGACACCTCGCGCAAGCGGCGCGCCGCGCTCGTCGACAAGCTCGCCGCCGCCTACATCCTGCAGGGCGCGCTCGACCGGCTGGGCTACGGCTAAAAAAAATCGGCGGGCCGCGAGGCCCGCCGTTTTCTTGCGCTCTGGTCCGACTGCGTTAGCAGTAGGTCCAGTAACCCTGGCCGCGATACGGGCCGGTCTGCACCCAGCAACGGCCGGGGCCGGAACCGTAGTAGCCGTAGCCGGGGCCATAGCCGCCGTACGGATAGGCATTGGCGGCTGCCGCGGCACCGAGGATGCCGAGACCGATGCCTACGCCTACCGCCGGGCCTACCCAGCGACCGCGACGCCAACGGCGCTGCACCTGCACGATATCGTCGTTCGGGGTCGCGATGTTCACCTGCGCACCCGATGGCGCGATCGGCGCGGCCACCGAGGTGGAAACACCCGCCGACATCGCGGCAGCGAAGCCGAGAGCAGCGGTCGTCAGCAAGATCTTGTTCATGGGCTCTAACCTCGTCTTTAGTAACGCCCGGGACTTGTGGGCGGGACCGCACGAAGGATCGCGCGGCATGCCTGAATGGCCCCTGAATAAACTGGGGCCGGCTTGTGGCAAACCAAAGGCTTCGTTACCCACGAAGCCTCTAGCTGCCCAAGTTCAAAAGGGCTGATTCAGCACGTGGAGCGTTCCGGGCTGCCACTGTTCTGGCAGTAACCGCTGTAGCCCCACGGCGAACCGTACCCGTAGCCGGGTGCGTACCCGCCCTGGGAGTAGGGGCCGTAGCCGCTCTCGTACCCGTATGGCTCAGCATACCCATACGGTTGAGCGTACCCGTACCCGTAACCATAGTTGTACGAGCTCGCGGCGATCGCCGCGGCACCAACGCCGATGGCAACACCCGCCGCTATGGCGGCTCCCCGGCGAATGCGCACGTCGGTGGCGGCCGACGGCACCGCCTGCTTCACCTGCGTGCCGGCAGGACCGATGGGGCCGGCGAAAGCGCTCGAGGCGGTCGCAATGGCGACCGCAGTACCCAACGCCAACGCCTTGCGGGAAAAGCGGGTCATGGCTTGTCTCCCTGGCCGGGCACCGCTTGGCGCCGGCCGTTATCTACGGGGAGCCTGACCGGGCTATGCGTTCGCCAGACTCCGTTCGAGTACCGTACTAACGAGCGAACCCGCCATCGGGTTCCCGTAGAGCCGGCCGCCAGACCCATTGAAACGCTGCACTACAAAAGCTTCGGCGATGGCCGGGGGTGCCGAGGCCTTGAGCGCGGCTGCCGCGGCCAGATGCGCGAGCGTCTCAGCGGTCCGCCGCGCCTGCACCTCCCGGTCCCGGGCGCCGAAGGCCGCCCTCACCCGCTCGAGCGCAGCCCTGGCTCCAGGAAGGTCGTCCACCGCGCGTACAAGCATTGCCAGCACCCGCTCCAGCCCCTCCTTGTCGCGCTCCGCACCGCGCAACAGGTCGAGCGCCATGACGTTGCCCGAGCCCTCCCAGATGGCGTTGACCGGCACCTCGCGGTAGAGCCGCGCCAACGGCAGCTCCTCCACGTAGCCGTTACCGCCGAGGCACTCCATGGCCTCGTAGACGTAGCCGGGCGCCGACTTGCAGATCCACAGCTTCGCCGCCGGCGTCACGATGCGCGCGAACGCCGCTTCGTCGGCGTCCACTGTGCGGCCAAACGCGGCGGCGAGCCGCATCGACAAGGCGGTCGCGCCCTCGCGCTCGAGCGCGAGGTCGGCGAGCACGGTGCGCATCAGCGGCTGGTCCACGAGCTTCTTCTGGAAGACGCTACGGTAGCGCGCGTGGTGGATGGCCTGCGCCAGCCCCGCGCGCATGTAGGCGGCGGAGGTGACGGCGCAGTCGAGGCGCGTGAGCTGCACCATGGCGATGATGGTCTTGATGCCCTCGCCTTCGGGCCCGCAGCGCACCGCGTAGGCGTCCTCGAACTCCGCCTCCGACGACGCGTTGGAGCGGTTGCCGAGCTTGTCCTTGAGGCGGCGCAGACGCAGCGCGTTGACCGTCCCGTCGGGGCGGAAGCGCGGCAGGAGAAAACAGGTGAGCCCGCCTTTTGCCTGGGCCAGCACCAAGAAGGCGTCGCACATGGGCGCCGACAGGAACCACTTGTGGCCGGTGACGCGGTAGGCATCGCCGTCGGGCTCGGCGCGGGTGGTGTTGGCGCGCACGTCGGTGCCGCCCTGCTTCTCGGTCATGCCCATGCCGACCGTGATGGCGGTTTTCTCCGACCAAGGGCTAAAGCCCGAATCGTACGCCCGGCCAAGGATTTTTGGCATCAAGGATCGGACCAGCGCCGGTTCTTCGGCGAGCGCGGCGACCGAGGCCCGCGTCATGGTGACGGGACATAGATGCCCGCTCTCGACCTGCGCGGTGATGTAATAACGTGCCGCGCGGGCAACCTCCGCCGGCGCCGCCTCGA
>DATNNN010000119.1:0-28099 GCA_035601815.1 Xanthobacteraceae bacterium
CCTTTCTTGCCCTTCTTGCCTTTCTTGGCCTTCTTGGCCTTCTTGGCCTTCACGACGGACGTCGCGGTCGTGGCGGTCGCCGCCTCGACGTCCGCCATATTCACGGCGACTGGCACGGCGAACATGGTGGCGGCCAGCAACGCGACCTGGAGTTTCTTCAACATGGGAATTCCTCGCGGGGATCGGATTATGGATTCGATCGACTCCCCTCGCCGATCGTCGCGCCGAGATTGAGCCTACGGCGCTGAACTCCCCCTGAAACCCCGTGTCACCCGCGGTTCAGCTAGGTGAACGTCGGATGATGCGGCCGTTCATCCATCGTTCAGCCCTTACCTACCCATGCGGGAAAACGATCTAGGCATACACGCGCAGGGTTGTATTAGCGCCGTCGAACATGCGGATCAGCTATTCGCAGCCGCCGACTCCGCCCGGATCCAGCCGAGGTAGTCCGAATCGCCACCGCTGACCGGCAGCACCAGAATCGCCGGCAGCTCGTAGCTGTGGCCGCGGCGGACGGCCTCGCCGACCCGCTCGGCGAGCGCGGCGCGGGTCTTCACCAGCATCACCACCTCGTCGGCCCGCTCCACCGCGCCCTTCCAGCGGTAGATCGAGACCATGTGCGGCAGAATGTTCACGCAGGCCGCCAGCCCCGCGTCCACCAGGCGGCGGCCGGCCGCCTCCGCCTCGACAAGCGACGGATAGGTCGTATAGACGAGAACTACTTCATCCATTGCCGCGCTCCTCGCGAGCCGAACGATGCCCGAAAACGCAAAGTACGACAGGATCGCGTTCGTCGCGAGCGCGCACGAAGAGGCACAGGCCGCAAAAGCGCGCCTGGTCGCCCGCCATGGCGATCACCTGCCGGCCAAGGCCGATGTAGTGGTGGCGCTCGGCGGCGACGGCTTCATGCTGGAGATGCTGCACGAGCTCGACGGTAAGAAGCCGATCTACGGCATGCACCGCGGCTCCGTCGGCTTCCTGATGAACGAGTTCGGCGACGACCGCCTGACGGAGCGCCTCGTCAAGGCCGAACGCACCGTGATCCATCCGCTTGCCATGGAGGCCAAGGACGCGAGCGGAAAGATTCACAAGGCGCCCGCCTTCAACGAGGTCTCGCTTTTTCGTCAGTCCTACCAGGCGGCGAAGCTGCGCATCTCCATCGACAACAAGGTGCGCCTGGTCGAGCTCATCGCCGACGGCGTGCTGGTGGCGACGCCGGCCGGCTCCACCGCCTACAATCTCTCGGCGCACGGGCCGATCCTGCCGCTGAACGCGCCGATGCTGACGCTGACGCCGATCAGCCCGTTCCGGCCGCGGCGCTGGCGCGGCGCGCTGTTGCCTGATCGCGCCAAGATCGAAATCAAGGTGAACGAGGCCGACAAGCGGCCGGTGAGCGCCGTCGCCGACCACTTCGAGGTGCGCTCGGTGGTCGAGGTCCGCGCCCGTCTCGATACCGAGGCCTCGCGCGTGCTCCTGTTCGATCCCGGCCACAGCCTCGACGAACGCATCCTCACCGAGCAGTTCGGCTTCTGAGCGCTACTTGATTTGCTCCGCGACCCAGTCCGCGTAGTTCGCGGCCCGGGCGTAGATGCCGTAGAGGTCGAAGTTGGCGCCGAGGCCGCAGTGCTGGCCGCCCCACACGGTGGTGCCGAAGCTGACGATGCCCACCTGCACCACCTTGCCGTCCGCGAGCTTCGCGAACAACGGCCCCCCGGAGTCGCCGTTGCACACGTCCTGGCGCGTGCCGCGCTTGCCCGAGCAGATCATGTTGTCGGTGAGCACGCGGCCGGCGTTCTTCTCCAGAATTCCCTGGATGCTCTCGCGCGCCTCGCGCCCGACGCCGATCGCGCTTGCCATGACGTCGATGATGGCGCGGCGATAGTTCACGATCGCGGTGTTGCAGGCGTTGCGGTCGAGCACGTCGAGGTCGACGTGCTGGAGCGCGATGGGAAACGAGCCGGTCTGCATGCGGCCCCAGCCTGCCGCGGTCACCGGCTTGCCGGCGGTGCCGAGCTCGAGCTCGCTCGCCCGCGTGGCGAGCGTGACGGTGCTGATCTTGACCTTCGGCGCTGCCACGAGCTCGAGGAGCGCGATGTCGTTATCGATCCTGTGCTCGTTGTAATCGGGGTGGCGGATCACCCGGCGCACATGGATCCGCTCGCCGTTCTGGAACTGGTTGGAGCCGGCGTAGACGTCGATCTCCGCGGGCTCGACGATGCGCGACTTGTCGTCGGTGCCTTTGCGGGTGACGCAGTGCGCGGCGGTCACCACCCAGCGCGGCGTCACCAGCGAGCCACCGCAGAACTGGCCGTTGGCCAGCGCTTTCTGGTCGCCGCCGGCATTGGCGTTGATCAGCGCCACGATGAACGGATAGGCGCCTTCCGGCGCGTCCTCGCCGAAGAACACGCGGGCTTCGCGGTTCGCCTCCGGCTGCGCGAGACGGGACTTCGCAGCGTCGAAGGGGAGAGCCACTGATTCCGTTTGCGCCGCCGCCGGGGCAAGCGCGGCTAAGGCGAGCGCAACGCCGCAACCAACTGACCAGATTGTCCGCATGTGATGAACTCCCCCTGCAAAGGTCGCCCGACCTTTGCAAGGCTACACCGAATTGTGGCGGAGAGTTGCCGTCGCCGTCAGGCGGCGACGACGAGATCGGCCGTGTAGGACCGCGCTTCCTCGCGCGCCGCTTCCGCGGCGAACCGCCGCAACAGCGCCAGCAGCTGGTCGAGCTCGTCGGGGGCGGCACTCTCATACCGCGTCAGCACGCGCTCGATCATGCGCCGGCGCAGGATGGCGTGGCTCTGCTTGTCGGCGGTGAAGCCCATCTCGTTGATGACCTCGAGCGCGGCGCGGAAGGCGAGGAAGGCGGCCGGCGGGAGCCCGGCGCGCTGGTAGACGGCGCGGAATCCGTGGCCGCCGCGGTCGGTAACGATGCCGGCGACGCGCGGGGGCTCCATGCCGGTGAGCTCGGCCAGCGCCTCGACCAGGAAGCGCACGTTGCCGGCGAGCAGCGCCCGCAGGATCAATCCGCCGGTGAGCTGGCCGGTGGTGCGCAAGTGGTGCACCAGCGCGGCGACGTCGTCGTCATTGGAGATTTCCGACGCGATGGTGACCGTGGCGCGGTCGCAGGCGTCGCGCGCCACGCGCTTGGCGCGCTCCTCGGGCAGCCATTCGCGGTGGGTGACGAAGCGGGCGAGCGTCTCGGAGAAGACGGCGACCAGCGCCTGGCGGGTCTCCGGCGGCAGCTCCGGCCGCGCCAACAGCGCGTCGCGCAGTGCCGCGAGATGGCCATGGCGCTCGGCGATGCGCGCGAGCCCGCTTGCCGTCGGCTGCGCCACCGGATTTTCCAGAAGCACGAGGCAGGCGGCCGCACTTCCCACTTCGGCAAGCGCCGCGGCCACCGCCGGCGACACCGGGGCGCGCGCGGCGACCGCGCTCTGCATGCGCTCGGAGCCGGCGCCCACCAGATCCACGAGCTCGGCTTCGTTCAGCATGGGCGAGCGCGCCACCACGATCTCGGCGATCTCCGGCTGGTCGTGGGCGAGCGCGATGACCACGCCGTGCGGCGCTTCGGCGGCGGCGCCCAGCGCCTCGGCCAATGCCCGGCGGACGAGCGGCGACGGGTCGTCGAGCAGCACGGTCATCGCGGCCTCGGCCGCGAGTCGGTCTTCCCGCTCGAGTTCCGAGTAGAGATAGGCGCGGGCGAGAGCGCTGGTGGCTTCGGCCCGCTCGCCGGCGGGCGCCGTCTGAACCCAGCGCAGGAAGTGGCGGACGATCATGCAGCACCGGAAGGTTGAACCGGCGGAACCTAGGCGGTGTGCCGGAAATACCGCTGTTTGGAAAGTCGCCGAGTCTCGCTTAACAATTCGTTAACCCTGAATCTTTGAACTAAATGAAGGATTTGGCTACTGTTCCACAGCCGCCCATTAAGGGGTGCGGCAGCCGGTTAACAATTCCTTCCTGGGGGAGGTTATGGCCGAATCGATTCGCCACCCGCGCGGCGGTCTCTACTTCGAGGACTTCGAAGTGGGCAGCCTCACCGAGCACCGCTTGCGGCGCACGGTGACCGAGATGGACAACGTGCTGTTCTCCAACATGACGCTGAACCCGCAGCCACTCCACATCGACCGCGAATTCTGCGCCACCGAAACAGAGTGGGGAAAGCCGTTGATGAATTCCCTCTTCACCCTCGGGCTGATGATCGGAATTTCGGTGAACGACCTCACCGTGGGCACGACCATCGCCAACCTCGGCATGCACGAGGTGAAGTTCCCACATCCGCTGTTCGAGGGCGACACCGTCCGCTGCACCACCGAGGTGATCGACAAGCGGGAGTCGAAGTCGCGGCCCGACGCCGGCATCGTCGAGTTCCACCACCGCGCCTACAAGCAGACCGGCGAGCTCGTGGCCGAATGCCGCCGCCAGGCGTTCATGAAGAAGCGCAGCGCCTGATGCGCTCGCTCCTGTTCGTCCCGGCCGACAGCCCGAAGAAGCTCGCGAAAGGCATGACGAGCGGCGCCGACGCGCTGATCCTCGACCTCGAGGACGCGGTGGCGCCGGCGGCGAAGACCGCGGCGCGCGCGACGGTGCGCGATTTTCTGAACGAGGCGCGCGGCTTCAAGACGCGGCCGCGGCTGTTCGTGCGCATCAACGCCTTCGCCACGGGGCTTGCCGACGGCGACCTGGAAGCGGTGGTGGCGGCGGCGCCGGACGGGATCATGCTGCCGAAGTGCGGCGGCGGCGGCGACGTGACGCTGCTCGACGCCAAGCTCGCGGTGCACGAGGCGCTCGCCGGCCTCACCGACGGCGCGACCCGCATCCTCGCGCTCGCGACGGAGACGCCGGGCTCGCTGTTCACGCTCGGCAGCTATGCCGGCTCGAGCCGGCGTCTGGAGGGCATGACCTGGGGCGCTGAGGACCTGTCGGCGGCGCTCAGCGCCGAAACCAATCGCCTTACCGACGGCGGCTATGCCGATCCCTATCGCCTCGCCCGCGCGCTCATTCTTGCCGCGGCGGCGGCGGCCGAGGTGACCCCCATCGATTCCGTCTACGTCAGCTATCGCGATCTCGCCGGGCTGCGCGCCGAGGCCGAAGCCGGCCGCCGCGACGGCTTCGCAGCCAAGATGGCGATCCATCCCGACCAGGTGGCGGTGATCAACGAGGTGTTCACGCCCTCGGCGGATTCGCTGGCGCGGGCCAAACGCATCGTCGCGGCCTTCGCCGCCGATCCAGGCGCGGGCGTCATCGGTCTCGACGGCGAGATGCTCGACCAGCCGCACAAGGCGCGTGCCGAGGCGCTGCTCGCGCGCGCCAAGGCAATTGGCCTCGTTTGATTCACTTTGGCCGGATCATCTGGAACACGTCGGTGACCACCGCGTAGTCGTGGTAGCCGCAGCGCGCGATCGGCTTGAGGGCGGCGGTGTCGAGCAGGCCGTTCCTGATGAACCGATCGTCGATGTGGACGCCGATCACCTGGCCGAGCACCACGTAGCGGTCGAGAAACTTTCCCGCGATGTCGTTGAGCGGCACGATCTGCAACAGCTTGCATTCGAGCGCGCAGGGGGCGGCAGCGACTCGCGGCGGCTTGACCAGCCACGACGGCGCCGGCGCCAGCCCAGCCTGCTCCATCTCGTTCACACCCCGCGGAAGCGTCGCCGAGGTGAGATTCATCTGCTCGCGCAGGTCCCAGGTGGCGAGGCTGCAAACGAACTCGCGCGTCTCCTCGATGTTCGAGACCGAGTCCTTGTGGCCCTCGCTCGAGAACATCACGCACGGCGGGCGCGAAGAGATGCCGTTGAAGTAGGAGTAGGGCGCGAGATTGACAGCGCCGCTCACGCTCATCGACGTGATCCAGCCGATCGGCCGCGGCGCCACGATCGCCTTGAACGGATCGTGCGGGAGGTTGTGATCGTTGCGCGCAGTCTCGTAGAACAAGACGGACTCCTAAAGTCGCGTGACCACGTCGCCGAGCGCCGGCCGCGGCCGGTCCTCCGGCTTCTGCCGTGGCGTTCCGATATGGATGAAGCCGGCGATGCGCTCCTCCGGCTTGAGGCCGAACGCATCGAGCACGCGGCGGTCATAGGCCGGCCAGCCGGTGACCCAGTTGGCGCCGAAGCCGAGCGCATGCGCCGCCGAAACGAGGTTCATGCAGGCGGCACCGGCGGAAAGCTGCTGCTCCCATTCGGGTATCTTCGGATGCTTCATCGCGCGCGAAATCACCGCGACGCACACCGGCGCCTCGCCAAGGCGCTTCGTTTCCTTCTCGATCTCCGGCCCGCTCGGATTGGGGTTGTCCGCGCGATAGACCGAGAGCACGATTGCGG
Organism: Xanthobacteraceae bacterium; assembly: GCA_035601815.1. Classification (GTDB taxonomy): domain Bacteria; phylum Pseudomonadota; class Alphaproteobacteria; order Rhizobiales; family Xanthobacteraceae; genus DATNNN01. The sequence goes on from DATNNN010000119.1 coordinate 6,321, forward strand.
ACGCCTTCTTGCGCCCCTCGCCTGCGATCACGAGAAACCGCCAAGGCACGAGCTTGCCGTGGTCGGGCACGCGGGCGGCGACAGTGAGGATCTGGTCGAGCTCGGCGGCTGTGGGCCCGGGCTCGGCGAGATCGGGGATTTTGGGCGAACGGCGGGTGCGCAGCAGATCGAAGGCGTCGGGCATGAGGGCGGGCCAGTAGCATAAGGCCGCGTAAAGCTCCAACGGACTTGCATTCGCCACAAGGCCAGTGGAAAAAACACCATGCCTGGGCGGCTTCTCTCCCCGATGGTTGGGCCCCGCGCCCGCGTGGCCGGCGCGTTGCTCGCGCTTGTGATCGCGCCCGCGACGGCGCTCGCCCAGGCGGTCACCGTGTCCCCGTTCGCCGGCAACGCCGACGGCGGACCCGTGTTCGCCCCACCGCCGATCCAGAGCGTGCCGCCGGTGCAGCCGCGTGCGCCGCTCGCCGCCCCCTCCACGACGCCGCACCAGAGCATTCCGGCGGTGGCCGCTGGCAAGGTCGCGCTTGCGCTCGCCGCCCGCTATTCGACCGACGGGCCGTTCATCCAGCGCTCGGTGATCTGGCGCGTGTTCAACGAGCGCACCGAGCCGACCGGACCGCTCGTGCTCGCCGCCGAGGGCGCGGAGCCCTATCCGGTGTTCGCCCTTTCGCCCGGCAACTACGTGGTGCACGCGAACTATGGGCTCGCGAGCGTAACCAAGCGCGTGCAGCTCCGCGCCGAGGCGCGGCGCGAGACGTTGATCGTACCGGCGGGCGGCCTCAGGCTGCGCGGGGTGATCGGCGAGACCGCCATCGCTGCCCAGCGCTTGCGCTTCGACATCTACGAGGGAAGCTTCCTGCAGCGGGTCGGCGGCAAGCCCGGCGCCCGCACCAGCGGCGAGCGGCCGCCGGTGGCGCGCGGCATCGCGGCCGGCGACCTCGTGCTCCTTCCCGCCGGCGCCTACTACGTGCAGTCGACCTACGGCGAAGGCAACGCCACGATCCAGGTGGACGTGCGCGTCGAGCCCGCCCGCCTCACCGACGCCACCGTGCATCACCGCGCGGCCCAAATCACGCTCCGCCTCGTGAGCTCGCCCGGCGGCGAGGCGATCGCCAACACCGCCTGGTCAGTGCTCACGCCGGGCGGCGACACCATCAAGGAATCGATCGGCGCCTTCCCGAGCGTGGTGCTGGCCGAGGGCGAGTACGTCGCCGTCGCCCGCCACGACGGGCGCATCTACAGCGAGAATTTCAAGGTACAGACCGGCCGCGACCGCGACGTGGAAATTCTGGCGCGCTGACGCCGACCGTCTCGCCGAGGGCTACGCCGCTTCCTGCATCCGCTTCAAATCGGGCGGCACCGATTCCGCGGCGAGCGCCGCCAGCGCCGCGTCGAGCGGCATCGACGACTGCTGCGGCGAGCCGAGGCGGCGGATCGAGACCGAACGCTCGGCCGCCTCCTTCTTGCCCACTACCAGGAGCACCGGGACCTTCGCCAGCGAATGTTCGCGCACCTTGTAGGTGATCTTCTCGTTGCGCAGGTCCGCCTCGACCCGCAACCCCGCGCGCCTGGCCGCCGCCACCACGTCGTTGGCATAGCCGTCAGCGTCCGAAGTAATGGTGCACAGCGCCGCCTGCACCGGCGAAAGCCACAACGGCAGATGGCCGGCGTGGTGCTCGATGAGGATGCCGATGAAGCGCTCGAGCGATCCGAATATGGCGCGGTGGATCATCACCGGCGTCACCTTCTCACCCGACGGCGCGATGTAGAACGCGCCGAGGCGGCCCGACATGTTGAAGTCGACCTGCACGGTGCCGCACTGCCAGTCGCGGCCGATGGCATCGCGCAGCACGTACTCGAGCTTGGGGCCGTAGAACGCGCCCTCGCCCTTGTTTAGCACCCACGGCCGGGCGGACGCGTCGAGCGCCTTCTTCAGGCCCGCTTCCGCCTTGTCCCACGCCGCGTCGTCGCCGATCCGCTTTTCCGGCCGGTCGGAGAACTTGATGCGCACGTCGTCGAAGCCGAAGTCGGCGTAGATCGCGAGAATCTGGTCGTTGATCTTCAGCACCTCGGCGCCGATCTGGTCCTCGGTGACAAACACGTGGGCGTCGTCCTGGGTGAAGGCGCGCACGCGCAGGAGGCCGTGCAGCGCGCCGGACGGCTCGAAGCGATGCACCTTGCCGAATTCGGCGATCTTGAGCGGCAGATCGCGGTACGACTTGAGCCCGTTCTTGAAGACCTGGATGTGACCCGGGCAATTCATCGGCTTGATGGCGTAGACGCGCTCGTCGTCCTCGCGCTTTTCCGTGAGGAACATCATGTCGCGATAGATCTCCATGTGGCCCGACTGGACCCACAGGTTCGCGTCCATGAGCTGCGGCGTGTTGACCTCGAGATAGCCACCTTGCTCCTGGCGCCGGCGCATGTAGGCCACGAGCGCCTCGAATAACGTCCAGCCCTTGGCGTGCCAGAACACGGCACCCGGCGCGTCCTCCTGGAAATGGAAGAGATCGAGCTCGCGCCCGAGACGGCGGTGATCGCGCTTCTCCGCTTCCTCCAGTCGATGGAGATACTGGTCGAGCTGCGCCCACTCCGGCCACGCGGTGCCGTAGATGCGCGTCAGCATGGGATTGCGGTGATCGCCGCGCCAGTAGGCGCCCGCCACCTTCATCAACTTGAAGGCGCTGCCGACCTTGCCCGTCGACGTCATGTGCGGCCCGCGGCAGAGATCGAACCAATCGCCCTGCTTGTAGATCTTGATCGGCTCGTTGCCCGGAATGGCGTCGACGAGCTCGACCTTGAACATCTCGCCGCGGTCGGCGAACACCTGCTTGGTGTCGTCGCGCGACCACACCTCCTTGGTGAACGGTTTGTCGCGCGCGATGATCTCGCGCATCTTCTTCTCGATGGCGGGGAAGTCTTCCGGCGTGAAAGGCTCGTTGCGGAAGAAGTCGTAATAAAATCCGTTCTCGATCACCGGCCCGATCGTCACCTGCGTGCCCGGCCACAGCGTCTGCACCGCTTCGGCGAGCACGTGCGCTGCGTCGTGACGGATCAACTCGAGCGCCCGCGGGTCGTCGCGGCTGATGAACTCGATCTTGGCGTCGCGCCCGATCTTGTCGGAAAGATCCGCCACCCCGCCGTCGAGGCTCATCGCCACCGTGCGCTTGGCGAGCGAAGGCGAGATGCCCTTCGCGACCTCTAGTCCGGTGATGCCGGGGGAATATTCGCGCCGCGCGCCGTCGGGAAAAGTCAAGGTGATCATGTCGTCTCTCCCGCTCACTCCTGCGTACCGCAACAGGTAAGCGTCGTTTCCCTGTAACGCGCCCCGCGCACTCCGTCCACCCGTCTGCTACGCGACTGAAAACGCTGAAATAAAAATCACGATCGTCACTTGCGCGTCGTGCAGAAGAAATTGATCGCACGCAAAAGAAGAAAGTGGATTCGACCCTCGCGCGCTTGCATTTGGAAAAATTTTTTCCACACGACTCACGATTCCGCAAAGTCGTCACATTCGGCCCGAACGGATGACACAATCGAGCCCAAAAATTCAAAAAATAAAAAAGACGTGCGGCGGCCCTGCAACACGCAGGAAGACGCTGCCGGTGCGGCGGGACGGCGGTCAGACGGAAAACTTCCGCGCGACCACCGGTTAGGCGACGGAGGGGTCATGCGTAGAGGCTATGTGCCTCCACGCGGTGCGCTGACGCGCACGCGTGGACGAGTGAGCGCGTTCGCGTTTTTCGCCGCGGCGTATGCGATTTTCAGCCCAGCATCAGCCCAGGACATCAAGGTCGCCCGCACCGATGGTGCGGGAGTGGTGCGCCTCGGCCTGCAGACCAACGAGAACACGGTTTCGATCGTCTCGGGCAACCTCAACGCCACGTATCTGGCGATCGCCTACGACATGTCCGCGGTGCTCGACGACGGGGAGCGGCTGCGCATCCTGCCCGTCGTCGGCAAGGGCGGCGGCCAGAACATCCGCGACGTGCGCTTCCTCAAGGGCGTCGATCTCGGCATCACCCAGTCGAACCTGCTCAATCAGTTCCGGCGCACCAACGAGATCGGGCCGATCGACGACAAGATCGTCTACATCGCCAAGCTCTTCAACGAGGAAATGCACCTCGTGGTGCGCGCCGACTCCGGCATCACCACGATCGATCAGCTTGCCGGCAAGAAGGTGAACTTCTCCGACGTCGGCTCCGGCACGCAGCTTTCCACCCGCGACATCTTCGAGCGCCTCGGCATCGCCGCCGAGGAAGTCAACATGGGCCAGGCCGACGCCTTCGAGGCGCTGAAGCGGGGCGAGATCGCCGCAAGCGTGCTCATCGCCGGCAAGCCCACCGGCTCCACGGCGAAGCTCAAGGCCGCCGACGGCTTCCGCATCCTGCCGGTGCCTTTCCGCAAGGAGCTGCAGGCCGACTATCTCCCGGCGACCCTCACCCACGAGGACTATCCCGGCCTCATCGCTGCGGGCGAAACCGTCGACACCATCGCCGTGGGCGCGGCACTCATCGCCTTCAACTGGCCCAAGGACACCGACCGCTACCGGCGCATCAACCGGTTCGTCGAGGCGTTCTTCGCCAAGATTCCCGAGTTTCAGAAGGCACCGCGCCATCCCAAGTGGCGGGAGATCAACCTCACCGCCACCATCCCCGGCTGGAAGCGCTTCGCGGGCGCCGAGGAATGGCTAGCCCGGAGGCGCGAGGAGGCGGCGGCCGCGGCGAAGAAGGATGCGGCGGAACGGACTGCCGAACGCGCCCAGCTCAATGAGTTCATCGCTACGCGGCAGAACGCCCGCGCCAGCGCGGTGTCCGCCGAGGACCGCGAGGCATTGTTCCAGGAATTCCTCAAGTGGAAGCAGGCGCGTGAGCGCCGTTGATCGGAGAAGCGCGTAACCCGTTGCCCTGTCGGCACGAGGAGGTCGTTATGAATACTCCCATCGCCCATTCCCATTCCGATGTATCGCCCGCGGGCGGGCGCGATCGTCACGCACCGGCGACGGACGTGGAGCTGAAAACGCTCGACAGCCCGCCGCTCGCCGATCCGGATTTCGAGATTAGCGACAACGATCTCGAGCGTCTCGAGCGTGACATCGAGGCGTTGCAGTCGAGCCGCATGCGGCCGCTGAGCGAGATGCGGCCGCCGCGGCGTGCGGCGGATCCGGTGCCGATTCCGGACTGGGTTCGCCGCGTGGACCCCGAACTTCGTCCGCGACCGCCGCGTGCGCGCCGACGCGGCTTCACTTTCGGCTTCTTCGCACGCATGGGCGTCGTGGTGCTGGTGGGCGGGGTCGGGACGCTAGTCGTGCTCGGAAAGATTCCAGCCAACGGCTGGCACACCGCCAAGGCCGAGCTTTTCCGCCTCGCCTCCGCCGCCCCCTGGGGTCGCGCCGCGTCGAAGCCGCGAACCGCCGCGACGACGCCGGCGCTCGTGCTCGAAGGCTCGACCACCGAATCCGGCGATGCGATCCTGCTCGGCGTCAAGGTCGCGGGCCCTGTCGAGGGCGCGGTCGCCGTGATCAGCGGCCTCGCGCCCGGCACCACGCTGACCGCCGGCCAGGCGTCGGGCCCGAACGGCTGGCTCTTGTCGGCGGCGGAACTACAGAACGCATTCATCCGGCCGCCGCAAGGTTTCGCCGGCACCATGCAGTACGCGATCGAGCTGCACCTCGGCGACGGCACGCTGGTCGACCGTCAATCCATGCTGCTCGACTGGCCGGAGGCGACGACGACGCCGCCCGCGCTCGCCGCGGCGCCGCGCACCATCGACGACGACGAGCTCGCGCTCCTGATGAAACGCGGCCAGGGCCTCATCGAGACGGGCGATCTTTCCGGCGCGCGCCTTCTGCTCAAGCGCGCGGCGGAAGCGGGCAGCGCGCGCGCCGCGTTCGCGCTCGGCGCCACCTACGATCCGCTGGTGCTCAAGGAGATCGGCGTAGTCGGGTTCGCGTCCGACGTGGCGATGGCGCGCACCTGGTACGAGAAAGCGAAGGAAATGGGATCCCGGGAGGCGCCGCGGCGGCTAGAGCTGTTGGCAAGTCACAGCCGCTGAGGCTCTCGGCGCGCCGGCGGCGGCGTAACAGTATCAGCCGCCGGCGTGTTCGCTTCCCCGTCGCCAGTTGCCGTAGCGCCACGGCAGGTACCAGCGCGCCCTATTCGGCAACGTCGCGGGCACAAAATCAAGTCCCGATCCGCCGAGCGGATGGCAGCGGCACACCCGCGACAGCGCGATCCAGCCGCCGGCCCACAGGCCGTGGCGGGCGAGCGCCTCGTCGGCGTATTCCGAGCAGGTAGGAAGATATCGGCACTCCCGGCCGATCAACGCCGAGAGCGTATAGCGATAGACCCCGAGCACCCCACGCGCCGCAGTGCGCGGCGCCTTGGCCGCCGCGCCGAACAAGGTGTCAAGATCGCTCATTGCGCCGCCCGCACCGGGCGCTTGCCCTCGATCTCGTCGATCGCCGCCACCACCGCGTCGAAGGTGAGCATGGTGGAGGCATGGCGCGCCTGATAATCGCGCACCGGCTGCAGCACAGCGAGATCGGCCCACTTGCCGCTTGGCGCCTCCCCCTTTTCCTTGAGCATCCGGCGCATGGTCTCGCGCACCTCCCGCAGCTCCACCGCGGTGGAGCCCACCACGTTCCGCGCCATGATCGAGGATGACGCCTGGCCCAGCGCACACGCCCGCACTTCATGGGCGAAGTCACTCACCCGGTCGCCCGCCATGGCGAGGTCGACCGTGACCGTGGAGCCGCAGAGCTTGGAAACCTGGGTCGAGGTGGCATCCGGCGTGGCCAAGCGGCCGATTCGAGGGATGTCGCCGGCTAGCTCCAAGATACGCCGGTTGTAGACGTCGTTCAGCATGGCCTGCCTAACTCCGGATCGTCGGCCGCCGCCACCCGCCGGTATCGGGGGGCGGATTTACGGTTAAATCGGCCTGTCGAGGGCCGGATGTCGCACCGTCCGCCCTGTCGTTTGTCAGCCACAATCCACACCCAATATAATGGCCGCTCGGGTGGGGCGAAAGGCGCGGTTGCCGGATAACCGGCTTGTTGACCCTTCCCCGGTCGCGGTGTCGGAACCTTCTTTCGGGACCGTGCGTTGAAGCAGGATGAAAACACCGGTGACACTTCGGCTGCGCTTTTGCTGCGGCCGTCGAACGGGGAGCCTCCTAACATGGATGCCGTTGTAACTGCGTTTCAGCCACGCGCGGAAGCCGGGGCTGAAGTCGACCGTGTGCGTCGGCCGACACGCGAGGAAGCAGAAGCTGCCGCGCGCACGTTGATCGCTTGGATCGGCGACGATCCGAACCGCGAAGGGCTGAAGGAAACGCCCAAGCGGCTGGTCAAAGCGTACGAGGACACCTTCCGCGGCTATCGCGAAAATCCTGACGACGCGCTCGACCGCACCTTCGGCGAGATCGACACGTTCGATGACATCGTCATCGTGCGCGACATTCCGTTCTACTCGTACTGCGAGCATCACATGTTCCCGATGATCGGCACGGCGCACGTCGGCTACTTCCCGGTCGGGCGCGTGGTGGGCCTGTCGAAGATCGCGCGCGTGATCGACGTGTTCGCGCGCCGCCTGCAGACCCAGGAGCATCTCACCTCGCAGATCCTGAACGCGATCGACGAGAACCTGAAGCCGCGCGGCGCCGCCGTGATGATCGAGGCCGAGCATCTGTGCATGGCCATGCGCGGCGTGATGAAGCAAGGCGTCTCGACGGTCACCACCCAGTTCACCGGCGTGTTCCGCGACGACCCGGCCGAGCAGGTGCGCTTCTTCAAGCTCGTCCACGCCAACAAGCGCTGACGCTTCAACTCCATCGACCGACAGGTTATGACACTCCTGCCCGCAATTGCGGGCAGGAGCTTGTCATGACCCGCTTTGCCTTGCCCGGCGGCGACCTTGAGGACGGCGTGCGCTTCACGCCGCGCTTCGACGAACGCGGCCTGATTTCGTGCATCGTCACCGACGCCACCGACGGCGCCGTGCTCATGCTCGCGCACATGAACGAGGAGGCGCTCGCCCGCACCATCGAGGAGCGCGCCGCCTGGTTCTGGTCGCGCTCGCGCAAGGAGCTGTGGCAAAAAGGCGCGACGTCCGGCAACCGCTTCGAGGTTGTCGACCTCCTGGTCGACTGCGATCAGGACGCCCTGGTCATGAAGGTTAACGTCGCGGGCTCCGGGGCCGCCTGCCATACCGGCCGCCGCTCGTGCTTCTACCGGCGGCTGCCGCTCGGCGGCAAGGCGAATGCCTCGATCACGACCGCGTTCGTAGACGGTAACAAACGTTGACGCGAATTCGTCATGGTTGCCCGCTAGTGTTTGGAACTGGTGGTGCGCACGACGTTGAGCCGGCACCGCCCGCGGAGTGAAGGAGTGAATATGGTGTTTCTCGCCTGGAAGCGAAAGCGCGAAGCGGAGATCGAGGCCGAACCCGTCGACCGGCAGGAGCCGAAGGCGGCCAGGCCGACGATCGGGCTCGCGCTCGGCGGCGGTGCCGCGCGCGGCTGGGCGCACATCGGCGTGGTGCGCCGCCTCGTCGCCGCCGGCATCGCACCCGACGTCATCGCAGGCACTTCCATTGGCGCGCTCGTCGGCGGCGCTCACGCGTGCGGACGGCTCGACGACCTGGAGTCGTGGGCGCGCGAGATGACCAAGCGCCGCGTCTTCGGCCTTCTTGATTTTCGTTTCGGCGGCGCCGGCCTCATCGGCGGCGGTCGCCTCGCCCAGCTCCTGCGCGACAGCGTCGGCGATACCGCGATCGAGGATTTGCCGATCCGCTACGCCGCGATCGCCACCGAGCTCAGCACCGGCCACGAGATCTGGCTCACGCGCGGCAGCCTGGTTGACGCCATCCGCGCCAGCTACGCGCTGCCGGCGATCTTTCCGCCGGTGAAGGTGGCGGGGCGCTGGCTCATGGACGGCGCCATGGTGAATCCGATCCCGGTCTCCGCCGCCCGTGCGCTCGGGGCCCGCGTAGTGATCGCCGTCAACCTGAATGCCGACGTGTTCGGCCGCGGCACCGTGATCCAGGACCACGGCGTCGAGCCGGAGGTCGCGGCAGAAGCGATGGCCGAGCCCGAGGCCGAGGAGAGCCGCTTCGGCAAGGTGCTGCGCCTGGTGCGCCGCCAGGCCGCCGACTATGACGGGCCGCGCGGCATCTCGTCGGTCATGGTCGACGCCTTCAACATCACCCAGGACCGCATCGCCCGTTCGCGCCTTGCCGGCGATCCGCCCGACGTCATGGTGGCCCCGCGCCTGGGCAAGATCGGCCTCTTCCAGTTCCACCACGCCGAGGACGTGATCAGGCTTGGCGAGGAGGCGGTCGAGCGGGCGCTGCCCGAGATCAACGAGGCGATCGCGGCGCTGGGCTGATACCGGGCGGTCAGGCGGTCCGGATATATTCCTCGAGCGCGCCCTTCTCGCGTTCCATCTCCGCGAGCCGGTACTTGACCACGTCGCCGATCGAGATGATGCCAGCGAGCCGCTCATTTTCCACGACCGGCACATGGCGGAAACGGCCGGCGGTCATGTGGTGCATCAGCTCAGGAATGGTCTCGTCGCCGCCGCAAGTGATGACGTCGCGGGTCATGGCCTGCGCCACCTGCTCTTCCAGCGCGCCGCTGCCGCGTGCGGCGAGCGCACGCACGATGTCGCGCTCCGACAGGATACCGATCACGCGGGCATCGGCCCCGGTCACGACGACCGCTCCGATATGGCGGTCCGACAACAGACGCGCGGCCGCGGCGAGCGTCGCGACCGGCGCAATGGTGCAGACTTCACGGCCCTTGAGGTCGAGGATGGCGCGGACGGTCATGGGCGTCCTCCAATCGAGATTCCCTACCCCGCCGGCGGATTGTCCGCCTTTCGGCGGGATTGGCAAGGGCTCTACTGAGGTGCCGCCCGCACCGGGTCGAAGAGGGGAAACAACAGCAACCCTCCGAGGAACCCGCCCACGTGGGCCTGCCAGGCCACGGTCGCATCGGCAACGCCGGTCGCGAACGCGCTCGCGCCGAACATCAGGTTGAGCAGGAACCATACTCCGAGGAACGCGAGCACCTGCGGGTTGCGCAACGCGCGCATGAGCGGGGCGGCCGGCACCTTGAACGCGTCGGGCCCGTGGCGACGGAAGCCGCCGAGCGGTCCTCCGTCTTCGAAGGCAAAACGCGTCGCCGCCGCCATGGCGCCGGAAATCGCCGCCGACGCGCCGATCACCGGCACGAACTCGCCTACGTGCGTGATCAGGTGCGCGAGCGCTCCCGCCGCCGCCGTCACCGCTGAGAAGGCGAGGAAGCGCCCGGCGCCGAAACGCCAAGCGAGCGGGCTGCCGAAGGCGGCGAGCCACACGAGATTGATGCCGATGTGCCAGACGTCGCCGTGCAGGAACGCATAGGTGACGAAGGTCCAGATTCCGGCGGCGACGCCGCCCGGGAACTGCACGTCGATCAGGAGCTCCGAGCCGTAGCGCGCCGGCACGAAGGCGAACCACAGGAGCACCTGGAGATCGGTGTCCGGGTCGAGCAGCAGGCCGCGCACGCCATGGATGGCCGCGAGCACGAGCGCAAGCCACAAGACGACCCGCGGCAGGTTGAAGATCGGCTCTCGGGAAGGGGGCACGAGCGGCTTCCGAATCTGAAAAACCACATAGGCAGTCCGCGCGCCCGGGGGCAAGCGGCGCCGAAAAAGAAGAGACCCGCGGGAAACCCCTTCCCGCGGGCCTTGTCACGTCCCTGCTCCCCGTCCGGGAGAGCTTTCAGTGGTGAGCCGTCTTCAGAAGCCGAGGTGAACCTAGCACGGACAATTGTCCCGTCCACGCCAACCGCGTCTTAACCCTAATTTCGGCGCGACCCCGCCGTTTTCCGCGTCCGCCCGCCTGCGGCACGCCGCGTGCTCGATTTCTCCGTGCCGTCCCACAACGGGGCGGTGAGTGAATTCGGAGTTTTCCATGAAGCACGCAGCCACGCGCGAGCTCCACGCCTACTGGGACCGCCTGCGCGCCGGGCGCGCGGCACCGGAGCGCAGTGATCTCGATCCGGGAGCGATCAAAAACCTGCTCGGCGACGTCTTCCTCGTCGAGGTGATGGCGGCGGAGCGCTATATCGTTCGCCTGGCCGGTACCCGCATCTGCGCCATGTGGGGCCGCGAGCTGAAGGGTAAGTCGCTCAGCGACGCCTTCGCCCTCGACAATCCCGAAGAGCTTTACGAGCTGTTCGACGACGTCTCCGGCAACGCTATGCCGGCGGTCGCCGGCCTCGCAGCCGAAACCGCCGACCGGCGCAAGCTCGATCTGGAGCTCGTGGTGCTGCCGCTCCGGCTGCGCGGCCGCACCCATGCCCGCCTGATCGGATCGCTGGCGGCCCTAGAGGTGCCGTATTGGGTAGGCGCGGTGCCGCTGACGCGGGCCCATCTCGTCTCGACGCGGCTGGTGCACCCCGACAGCGAGGAGCACGACAGTATCGCCGCACGCGGCCCGCTCGCCGCCGGGCGTCTGCGCGTCGTTCCGGGTGGAAGGCCTTAACCGCGATTCATCTGGCCGCCACCGAGGATACGTCTCGTTAACCACGTCCGACTAGGGTCGCGCGGGGCGGTAGTTCGCTTCCCCTTAGGTCGGTGTGATGGCTCCAGCAACAATTCAGGCGACTGTGCTGCCGCTAAATCAGGAGCGGCGCCGGCATCAACGCGTCAAGGTCGTTCTCAACGGTCGCTACATGCTGTTGGATCGCCGCGAGTTCGACTGCCAGACCATCAATGTGTCGCCGGGCGGGGCGTTGCTCGCGGGCGCGACGCTGCCGCACATCGGCGAGGCAGTGGTGGCCTATGTGGATCATATCGGCCGACTCGAAGGCCGCTGCGTCCGCCACCTGCCGAACTCCTTCGCCATGACCGTGACCGGCACCATCCGCCGCCGCGAGAAGCTCGCCGACCAGCTCACCTGGTTCGCCAACCGCGCCAAGCTCGGCCTGCCCGAGGATCGCCGCCACGAGCGTTTCCCGCTCAAGGATCCGCGCTCGACGCTGACGCTGCCGAGCGGCCTTACCGTGCCGTGCCGAGTGATCGACGTATCGCTGTCCGGCGCCGCCGTCAGCGCCCAGGTCGTTCCACCCATCGGCTCGCCGGTGAGCGTGGGCCGCACGCCCGCCCGCGTCGTGCGTCACATCGAGGGCGGCTTCGCCGTCGAGTTCAGCCGCGTGCAGTCCACCGAGACGCTCGAGCGCGAGCTCAGTCCCGACGCCTAAATCGAACCGTTCGCGCCGCCTAGTGGCTCGGTCCGCGCGCGTCGACCCCGTGATAGGGCGGGCTGCCGTAACCGAACAGGCCGGCACTGACGCTTTGCGGTGCCTTTTCGGCCGTTAGCCCGACGAAGAATGTGGTCTCTCCCACGCACAGCGGCTTGGCGAACATGAAGGTGATTGCGGCGCCGTCCTGTTCGGCCGACTTGACGCTAACCGAGCCGACGCCGCCCTTCACGCCGACGAAGACGTCGAACAAGTCGGGAGAGCCCTTCACGTAGGGCTGCTTCACCAGCGGGCCGAAGTCGACGGTGAGCCCGACCAGGCAGTCCACCCACCCTTTTCCTTGCGTGAGATCGACCCGGTACATGTACCCGGTCTTGCCCGCAGCCGGCGCGCCGGGCGCGCCCGTGAAGGTGCGCGACTGCAGGATCGCATTGCCGTCGTCGAGCCCGAGGCCGATTGTTCCCACCGTGTCGCTCACCGTGATCGTGCACGTCGGGTTGAAAGTGCAATTGACCTCGGGAAAGCTCACCTCGACGACTTTGAGGTCTGCCGCCGCCGCCCCCGAAGCAATCGTCAAGATCGCTGCCGCCACCGCAATACTTGCTGCTTTTCTCATCGACCCCTCCCCTCGTTGCAGGAGACCCTTAAGAGTTGCATCTTTCCTGACCTGCACGCAACAATGCCGGTGCGTCTTTGGGGACGCCGTGATGGCCCGGCGGTGACCGTTTTTTGTCCCGCCGAGTTCGACCGGACAAGGCAAACAAAGCCTTTACGAAATTGGCGGGCCGCTGTTCGGCGGGGCGGACGCGAGCCGGCTCTCTGCCGGGCGCCCCGGCGCCGACCCCTTGCGCCGTGCGTGCTCGACCACGGTCGCGCGCATTTATCTAAAATTTGAACCATCTTGATTTGAATCAAACTCGAGGAAAATTTCGCTCAAGTAAGACTTTCAATTGAGCACGGCGCTTAGCCGAGCCGCAAATCCTGTCGTGCAAATGTGACCCTCACAGGGAGAGGGGACCATGCACAACAAGCCCCGACAGGCAGTCTTGATTTACGCGGCGGCTGCAGTGCTCGCCGCGGCGGCAATCGGCGCCGCGATGCCCGCTCTGGCGGGCCCGCGCGAGCAGGCGACGGCGCGTCCGATCTACATCGCGGTCGGTGATGTCACCCGGCCGCCCATCGGCTGGGTCGAGTTCTGCGACGAGCGGCCGTGGGAATGCCGCGTCGAAGCCAGCGAGCCGCGCGACGTGGAGCTCACCAAGGCGGTCGCCAAGGAGCTTGAGCGCGTCAACCGCTTCGTCAACGACCGCATCAAGCCGATGACGGATCTCGAGCACTACGGCGTGGTCGAGAAGTGGACCTATCCCGAGGACGGCTACGGCGATTGTGAGGACTACGTATTGCTCAAGCGCCGCATGCTCATGCAGCTTGGCTGGCCGCGGGAGGCGCTCTTGATCACGGTGGTGCGCGACAAGAAGGGCGACGGCCATTCGGTCCTCACCGTGCGCACCGACAAGGGCGAGCTCATCTTGGACAACCAAGTGAATGAAATTCTGCCCTGGCACGACACGGGCTACCGCTACGTCAAGCGCCAGTCGCAGGCCGATCCCAATCTGTGGGTCGCGCTCGGCGATCCGCGCCAGACGCCGGTGGTGGCGGCTCCTCGCTGAATTGGAGTTTCCCTAGCGCACCCGGTCACGTCCCCACCCCTCCCCGTCCCCGGACCGGGTACGCCGAGGCCGGCTCTTCCCCCAGAGCCGGCCTCACTTTTTTGATTTAGAACACTGTCGTTTCCCGGTAGCTGCCCCACAGTCCCTTCAGCTTCTCGATGATCTCGCCCATTGACGCGCCGGCGGCGACGAGCTCGATCGTCACCGGCATGACATTCTCCCGCTCGTCCTTGGCGGTCGCCACCAGCTGGTCGAGCAGGGCCGCGACCTTGCGGTTGTCGCGCTCGGCACGCACCCGCTTTAGTCGCGCGACCTGCCGCGCCGCGGTGGTCGGATCGTAGGGATGGGTCTCGATCCCGTGCGCTTCGTCCGCCATCACGAACTGGTTGACGCCGATCACCGGCCGGTCGCCGCTTTGCTTGCGCAACGCCGTCTCGTAGGCGAAATCGGCGATCTGCTTTTGAAACCAGCCTTCCGCGATCAGCTTGATCGTGCCGCCGCGCGCGTCAACCTCGTCGAGGATCTCGAAAATACGCTTCTCGAACTCGTTGGTGAGGCTCTCGACGTAGTACGACCCGCCGAGCGGATCGACCACGTTGGCGACGTTGGTCTCCTCGGCGATGATCTGCTGGGTGCGCAGCGCCATGCGCATGGCGTCTTCGGTGGGAATGGCGAAGGCCTCGTCGTAGCCGTTGGTGTGCAGCGACTGGCAGCCACCGAGCACGGCCGACAGCGCCTGCAACGCGGTGCGCACGGTGTTGATCGGGTACTGCGGCTTGGTCAGCGTCGCGGCCGCGGTCTGGCAGTGAAAGCGCAGCCGCATCGATTCCGGGTTCTTGGCCCCGAACCGGTTCTTCATGATCTTGGCCCAGACGCGGCGGGCGGCGCGAAATTTCGCGATCTCCTCGAAGAAATCGGCCTGCGACACGAAGTAAAACGCGAGCCGCGGCGCGAAGGCGTCTACCTCCATGCCGGTCTTCAGCACTTCCTCGACATAGACGATGCCGTTGGCGAGCGTGAAGGCGGCCTCCTGCAGGGGTGAGGCGCCGGCTTCGGAGATGTGGTAGCCGGAAATATTGATCGGGTTGTAGCGCTTCATGTTGCGGGCGCAGAAGATGATGCAGTCGCGCACGATCCGCACCGACGGCGCGATCGGGAAGCAATATTCCTTTTGCGCCATGTATTCCTTCAGGATGTCGGCCTGAATGGTGCCGGACAGCTTGTCGAGGTTGAGCCCGCGCTTTCTTGCCAGTGCCACGTACATTGCGAGCAGGATCCAGGCGCTTGGATTGATCGTCATCGACACGGAAATGTTCTCGAGATCGATGCCGTCGAATAACACCTCCATGTCGGCGAGCGTGTCGATGGCGACGCCCTCGCGCCCGACCTCACCCTCGCTCATGGGATGATCGGAATCGTAGCCCATCAGCGTCGGCATATCGAAGTCGGTGGAGAGCCCGGTCTGACCGTGGGCGATCAGGAATTTGAATCGCTTGTTAGTGTCCTCGGCGGTGCCGAAGCCCGCGATCTGGCGCATGGTCCAGACGCGGCTGCGGTACATGGTTGGGTACGGCCCGCGGGTGAACGGATAGCGGCCAGGCAGGCCGATGTCGTCGATCGGCGTCTCGGCGATGTCGGCCGCGGTATAAACGCGCTTCACCGGGAAGTCGCCGATGGTGAAGAAAGCGGTACGGCGCTCGGCCTGCTTGTTCAGGAACGTCGCGACTTCGTTCGCTTCCCAGTCGGCGACCTCGCCCGACAATCGATTAAGCGATTTTGGACCGAGCGTCCGGTTCATGGGCATGCTCCTCGTGATGCGACGAGTCTAGCAGCTCGCTCGCAAGCGAATAGGGATCGGCCTCGCGCCGCGCTAGCCGCGCCGCGAGCGGCGCGCTCGCCTCGGCGGTGGCCTTGTCGAAGCGTTCGAGCAACAGGTTCTCTGCGGTCTTGCGCAGGCGAAATTGCGCGATCGCAAGGCGGCGCTGTTTGCCCGTTTCCGCCTCGAGCGCGACCCGGCGATGGCCGTCGAGCGCCGCCACCAACTCGTCGAGGCCTTGGCCGGTGACCGCGCTCGTCGCCACCACCGGGATCGTCCAGTTGGATTTCTCCCCCCGCATCCCCAGCATCAGCATCTGCTTGAGATCGGTGAGGGTGCGGTTGGCGTCGCTGCGGTCGCACTTCGATACCACGTGAATGTCGGCGATCTCCAGAATCCCTGCCTTGATCGTCTGGACCTCGTCGCCGAGGCCGGGGGCGGAGACCACGATCGTGGTGTGCGTCGCGCGCGCGATCTCGACCTCGTCCTGGCCGATCCCCACCGTCTCGATGATCACGGTGTCGTAGCCCGCGACGTCGAGGACATCGACGGCTTCGAGCGTGGCGCGCGCCATGCCGCCGGTCGCGCCGTGGGTAGCCATGCTGCGGATGTAAACGCCGGGGTCGTTCGCGGTCTCGGTCATGCGGATGCGGTCGCCGAGAATCGCGCCGCCCGAGTAGGGGCTCGACGGATCGACGGCGACGATGCCGACCTTGCCTTTCGTCCGCAGCTTTTCCGCGAGCCTGCTGACGAGCGTGGACTTGCCGCTGCCCGGCACCCCGGTGATGCCGACGATGTGGGCGCGCCCGGCGAGCTTGTAGATGCGCGACAGAGCGTCGCGCGCCTCCGGCTGGCCGCCTTCCGCCCGCGAGATCATGCGCGCAACGGCCGCCCTGTCGCCCGCCCTCACGCGTTCGACGAGAGTTAGCGAAGGTACATCGCGGCTCAGGATTTCATCCCTTCGATGTGGCGCTGCAAGTCGCCGAACACGGCGCGGTCGTCGATCACGCGGCGCGCCTTGAAATCCGTACGCGCGATCGAGTTCGGCTCGACGACCTCCACGAGCGTGCGCAGGCCGAGAACCTTCTGCAGCTTGCGTTCAATCTCGACGCGGAAGCGCACGAGCGCCTCGCCGCTGTTGTTGAAGGTCGCGGCGTCGGCTTCGACTCGCAGCAGCAGTTCGTCCATCGCCGCCTCGCGGCTGATCACGATCCGGTGCTCGCCGCCGTAATGCGGCAATTCGTTGAGCGCGGCGTCGATCTCGCTCGGATAGACGTTCTCGCCGCGGATCGTGAACATGTCGTCGATGCGGCCGAAGATCCCCTGCGGCAGCCGGGGATAGGTGCGCCCGCAGGGGCTGGGCTCGTCGGTCCACAGAGTGAGGTCGCCGGAGACGAGCCGGATCATCGGCTGTGAGGTGCGCTCGAGATGCGTGTAGACCGGCGTGCCGCGCTCGCCGTAGGCAACGCGCCGCATGGTCGTGGGATCGCATACCTCGGTATACACCACGTCCTGCCAACACAGCATGCCGCTCGTCTCGCGCGAGCCGGCGACGTTCATCCACGGCGTCATCTCCGCCATCGAGCCGCAATCGATCACGTTCGCGCCGTAGAGAGCCGCGATCTTGTCGCGTACGCCGGGAATCGACGCGCCCGGCTCGCCGGAGAAGAACATGACCTTCAGCCCGAAATCGCGCGGATCGAGCCCCTCCTCGGCCGCGACCTGCCCAAGGTGGAGCGCATAGGTCGGCGTGCCGTAGAATGCCGTAGGCTTGACCATGGCGAGCCATTGCGCGCAGCGCGCCGACATTCCGGGCACGCCCGCGCCGAATGGAAAGCACTTCGCGCCCAGGCGCTCCGCGCCCGCGAGCGCGCCCCAGCTTCCCAGGTAGAGCGAGAAGACGGCGGCGACGCAGATCGTATCGCCCGGCCGCAGGCCCATGCCCCACAGCACGCGGGCATGAGCGTTGGCGATCGCGCGCCAGTCGCTGCGCCCGATGGCGAACGCGGTCGGCCGGCCGGTGGTGCCGCTGGTGCCGTGGATGTGGAAGACCTCGCCGTCGGGCACGCACAGATAGTCGCCGAACGGGGGCACGCGCTCCTGCGCGGCGCGCAGATCCTTCTTCTGCACCACCGGAACCTTCTCGAAATCCTCGAACGACTTCAGCCGGCGCGGATCGAAGCCGGCCTCGTCCCATTTGCGTCGGTAGAACGGCGCGTGTTCATAGGCGTAGGCGCAGACCTGCTGCAGTCTTACAAGAATGGCGCCCTCGCGCTCGGTCGCGGGCATGGTCTCGCGGCGCGGAAACCAATAGCGGCTGTCACCGGGCGGAAGGTAGCACTCGTCGTAAGCGGGGGGAAAGGACCAGGATTCCATCGCGGTTCTCAGCGCGCGCCGCGCTCGGCGACGAGCTTGCGGAGCATGTCGACAATGGCCTGCGGAGGGGTGTCCTGCAGCATGACCTCCTTCACGCCCATTTCCTTGAGCGCCACCACGTCCTCGTCGGGCATCACGCCGCCGGCGACCACGATGATGTCGTCGGCGCCCTCCGCGCGCAGCTTGTCGAAAATCTTCGGAAACACGGCCATCTGCACGCCCGATAAGAGGCTGACGCCGAGGATGTCCACATCCTCCTGGATCGCCGCGGTGACGACCTCGTCGGGGGTGCGGTGCAAGCCGGTGTAGATCACGTCCATGCCGGCGTCGCGCAATGCGCGCGCTACCACCCGCACGCCGCGGTCGTGCCCGTCGAGCCCGACTTTCGCCAGCAAAACGCGAATTGGCGTGCTCATCACTCCCTGACCTTCGTTTCGACCCTACTTTATACGACAAAGCCGTCGGGAGTGGGAACGCCAGGCGATCAGTCGACCCGCTTCAAGCTCTTGGCGTATTGCTGCCAGCGGTTGACGTAGATCTCGCACGACAGCGTGATCATCTTGACCGTCTGGTCGTCGATCGTGCGGATCAACCGCGCCGGCATGCCGACGATGAGCGAGCGCTCGGGAAATTCCTTGCCCTCGGTCACAAGTGCGTTGGCGCCGACCAGCGAGTTCTTGCCGATCCTGGCGCCGTTCTGGACGGTCGCGCCCATGCCGATCAAGCAGTTCTCGCCGATGGTGCAGCCGTGCAGGATCACCCCGTGGCCGACTGTGCAGCCGGCGCCGACCACCAGCGGAAAGCCCGGGTCGGTATGGAGCACGCAGCCGTCCTGCACGTTCGAGCGCAGGCCCACCGTGATCGGCTCGTTGTCGCCGCGCAGCACCGCGTTGAACCAGATGCTGACGTCTTCTGCGATCGCGACCCGGCCGATCAGCACCGCATCGGGCGCAACGAAAAAGCGGCCCGATGCCGGGAGCGCGGGCCGCGCACCTTCGTACTCGTAGAGAGGCATGGGCGGGGCGCTACTCGATGTCGGTGTCGAGAATGGCCATCTGCAGGCTGTACGAACTGTCGCGTTCCTCGACGAAGAGCACCGCGATGAACTCCTCGCCGACGAATACCTCGGCGGAATCCTTCTTCTTCGGCCGCGCCAAGACCTTGATCGACGGGTTGCCGAGGAGCCGACGCAGGTGGCTCTGCGCCCGCTCGAACTCGGTCTCGTGGATCGCCATCTGCAGGTTGAAGGAGCGGTCACCGTCCTCGTCGTCGAGAGAGACGAGCGCGATGAACTGCTCGCCGATGTAGACCTCGGCAGTGTCCTCCTTCTTCGGGCGCGGCTGCACCCGGATCGCCGGATTGCCGAACAGCCGGGAAAGATAGGACTGCAGCCCCTCGATTTCCTTCGGATTCACGCCGCCCCTCTAGCTTAAATGCCTTCGCCGGAAAACGGCATTTCGAACATCTGGTCCATGGTGTGGGCTGGCGTGTCCTTGCAGCTGGACTGGCCGATCACCCGGGCCGGAACGCCGGCCACCGTGGTGTTCGGCGGCACCGGCTTCAGCACCACGGAGCCCGCGCCGACGCGCGAGCACGAGCCGACCTCGATATTGCCGAGCACTTTGGCGCCGGCGCTGAGCAGCACGCCGCGCCGGATCTTGGGATGCCGGTCGCCCCGTTCCTTGCCGGTTCCGCCGAGGGTGACACCCTGCAAGATCGACACGTCGTCTTCGATCACCGCGGTCTGTCCGAGCACCACTCCGGTGCCGTGATCGATGAACACGCCGCGGCCGATCTTGGTGTTGGGATTGATGTCGACGCCGAACACCGACGACGCCCGGCTCTGCAGATACAACGCGAAGTCGCGCCGCCCCTTGTTCCACAGGAAATGCGCGAGGCGGTAGGTCTGCAGCGCGTGGAAGCCCTTGTAGTAGAGCAGCGGCTCGATGTAGCGCGTCGTCGCCGGATCACGCTCGGCGACGGCGACGATGTCGGCGCGGAACGCCTCGCCCACCGACGGCTCGGCCTCGAACAGATCGTCGTAGGCCTGACGGATCAGTTCGCCGCGGATGTCGGGATGGTCGAGCCGGTCGCCGACGCGCTGGGCCACGGCGGACTCGAGCCTGTCGTGATGGAGCACGGTGGAGAAGATGAAGCTCGCGAGCTCGGGCTCGCGGCGGGTGATGTCCTCCGCTTCCTCGCGGATGCGGGTCCACACCGGATCGACGGTGCGCACACTTTGCGCGATCTTCACGTTGCGTTGGGCCATGGGATCCTCCCGGGCCTCCAATGAGGGCGGGTTTGTAGCACGGTCGGATGAACGCGGGGATAGCGGATTCCGAAAGGCAGAATGCCGCTTTTCGCGGGCCCTCATGGGCGCCGGGCGAGGAAATCCAGCACTCCTTGCTTGAACACCGGGTCGCCGACCGCCCGGTTATGGTCGCGGCCCGGGATCGGCAGAAACCGCGAGCCCGGGATCAGCTTGACGAGCGTCTCGCCCGAGCCGGCGATGTCGTCGGCCGTGCCGACGGCGATCAGCACCGGCGCGCGGATCGCCGCCGCCTGCGCCTTCGTGATCACCTTGCGCTCGCCGCGCATGCAGGCGGCAAGCGCCTTGAGATCGCTCTTGGTCTGCTCAGCGAACTTACGGAACACCCGGCCCACGGGATCGGTCACGTCATCGAGGCTCGCCGCCTCCAGGGCCTCTGCGATGATCGGCCGCCCGGCCGGGCCGTCGACGAAACGCTCGCCGATGCCGCCGAGCACCACCGAGCGCACGCGCTCGGGATGCGCCACCGCCGTGTAGCCGACGATACGCGCGCCCATGGAGTAGCCGATGAGATCGGCGCGCGCGATGCCGAGGTGCCCCATCAGCGCCACCACGTCGCCCGCCATCTTGGCGAGGTCGTAGTCGGCGGGATCATAGAATTTGCTGGAGCGGCCATGGCCGCGGTTGTCGAACGCGATCGCGCGGTAGCCCGCGCGCTTCAGCGCCGAGGTCCAGCTCGGGCCGACCCAGTTCATCTCCTTGTTGGAGCCGAAGCCGTGCACCAGCACGACCGGGTCGCCCTCGCCCTCGTCGATGTAATCGAGCGTGACGCCGTCGTAGGTGAAGCTCGGCATGCCGGGATGTTCCTTGCGGCGGATTTGCGCGTCAGCGGTCGGGGTTGATCGGCCGGTCGGCGGTCCAGTCGTAGGTGCCGAGGTCGCGCTCGCGCACCGCTTCCTTCCAGCCGACCTTCTCGGCGCGGCGCTTGAAGGCCGTGCCTTCGGGCGAGTGCCGGGTGATGCCGTCGAAGAGCGTGGCGATCATCTGTGTCGAGCGCAGCCCCATGTTCTCCAGCGCCTGGTTGATCATGAGCTTCTGCATCATGAGCTGGTTCACCGGCACGCTGGCCATTCGCGCCGCGAGCTTCTCCACTTCCTCGTCCAGATTTGCCGCCGGCACCGCCTTGAGCACGAGGCCCATGCGCTCGGCCTCGCGGCCGTCCACCGTGTCCCCGGTGAGCAGCATGCGCTTCGCCCGCTCGGGCCCCAGCCGAAAGACCCACATGGCCGTGGTCGGGCAGCCCCACACGCGCGCCGGCATGTAGCCGATCCGCGCGTCCTCGGCCATCACCACGAGGTCGCAGCAGAGCGCGATGTCCGAGCCGCCGGCGACCGCGAAGCCC
>DATNNN010000120.1:0-5862 GCA_035601815.1 Xanthobacteraceae bacterium
ACCAGTGCTTGAGCCGGTCGATCGCCTGCTCGGCGACGCGGCGGTAGGTGGTGAGCTTGCCGCCGAAGATGGTCACGAGCGGCGGCTCGCCGTAGCGGCCGTCCACCTCCATGCGGTACTCGCGCGTCACGTCGTCGGGCCGGCGCGAGCCGTCGTCGATCAGCGGCCGCACGCCGGAGAACGTCCATTTCAGGTTCGCGGGCTCGACCTGGGTGCGGAACACCGCGCTCGCGGCGCGGCAGAGATAGACGATCTCGTCCGCGCTCGCCGCCGGCCGCGACGGGTCGCCGGCCACGTCGAGCTCCGTGGTGCCGATCAGCGTAAACGCGCCGAGATAGGGAATGGCGAAGATCACCCGGCCGTCAAAGTTCTGGAACACGTAGGCGCGGTCGTGGGCGGCGATGCGCGGCACCACGATGTGGCTGCCCTTGACGAGGCGGAGCCGCGTCTGCGACGGCCGCCGGATCACACCTTCGAGCAGATGCCCGGCCCAGGGACCCGCGGCATTGACCAGCGCGCGGGCCGACGCGGTCTCCCGCCCGGCGGCGGAGTGGAGCACGAGCTGCCAGCGGCCGTCCTCACGGCGCGCCGCGATCAGCCGCGTGCGCGGGCGGATGACGGCGCCGAGCTCGCGGGCGCCGATGGCGTTTGAGATCACCAAGCGAGAATCGTCGGCGACGCAATCGGAATACTCGAAGGCGAGGCGCAAGCCGTGCTTCAGCGGCACCCCGGCCGGATCGTCGGCAAGGTCGAGGCGGCGGCTTTTCGGCAACCGTGTGCGCGCGAGATGGTCATAGACGAAGAGGCCGAGACCTACGAACCAGGCCGGACGGCCGCCCGCCACCTGCGGCACGACGAAGCGCAAGGGCCGCACCAGATGCGGCGCCAGCCGCATCAGCCGCTCGCGCTCGCGCAGCGATTCGCGCACCAGGCGGAACTGGAAATGCTCGAGGTAGCGCAGGCCGCCGTGGACGAGCTTGGTGCTCGCCGACGACGTGGCGGAGCCGAGATCGCCCTGCTCCAGCAGCAGCACCGAGAGCCCGCGGCCGGCGGCGTCGCGCGCGACCGCGCAGCCGTGAATGCCGCCGCCGATCACCGCGAGGTCGTAGTCGGCCATCCTTCGGTTCCCATGCGACTCGCGCATCATGGACCAAAGTTGCACGGCCGCGCGACTGACCTGCGACAAAAAATCATTGCGAATCCTCGCTTTCGCCCTAAATAAGAGATTGAACGAAGCGGTAATTCTCGCCGCGTAATGTTGACCCGATGTCCGCCCCTCGCCTGCTCGTCGTCGAAGGAAATACCGCCGAAGGCCGCAAGCACCACGTGGCCGCCGGTGGTCAGGTGGCGAGCGAAGGCTACGCCCGGCTCCTGCGCGATCTGTGGTCGGACGCCGTGGTCGATGTGTGCTTCCCGGCCGACGCCGGCGCCAATCTCCCCGACAAGGCTGGCCTCGAAGGCTATGATGGCGTCGCCGTCACCGGCTCCGGCCTGCACGTCTATCAAGGCGGGCCCGCGGTCGACGCGCAGGTTCAGCTCGTGCGCGCCGTCTACGAAGCTGAGACGCCGCTATTCGGAAGCTGCTGGGGCCTGCAGGTGGCGACGGTCGCCGCCGGCGGCAGCGTGCGCCGCAGTCCGCGCGGCCGCGAGATCGGCTTCGGCCGTCGCATCCGCCTGAACGGCCGCGGCCGCGAGCATCCGCTCTACACGAACAAGCCCGACGTGTTCGAGGCGCTCACCGTGCACCTCGACGAGGTGGAGGCGCTGCCCGAGGACGCCATCGTGCTTGCCACCAACGACCACTCGGACGTACAGGCGGTGGAAATCCGCTACAACGGCGGGGTCGCCTGGGGCGTGCAGTATCACCCCGAATATCCGTTCGCCGAGATCGCCACCATCCTGCGCCGGATCAGCGCCTCGCTCCTGGTCGAGGGCTTCTTCCTCGACGCCGAGGAGGCGTCGCGTTATGCCGCCGACCTCGATGCGCTCGAGAAAAATCCGTTCGACCGGCGCATCGCCTGGAAGCACGGCATTAACGGCTCGGTCACGCACCGCGACCAGCGCGTTCTCGAACTGAAGAACTGGATCGAGGGGCTGATAAAGCCGCAGCGCTCGGCGCGCGGACGCGCCTAGGAACGGCGGGAGCGAGGCCGCGCTCGCGTGAAGCGATTATTTCGACCCCGTCTCCTGCCGATTTTTCTTGGCCGGCGGCGAATCGACGTTGCGCACCTTTCCCCATGGGTCGTTGCTTGTCTTCTGATCGGGGATTCGGCGCAGCTGCTCCTCGTAGGCCTTTTCCTCCTCCGCCCGCTTCTGCTTCTCCGCCTCGGTCTGCGGGCGCTGCTGCGGCGGGGTCATCAAATTTATGCCCGATCCCTGGGCGGCAGCCGGCGTTGGTAGCACGATGATTGCGACGGTTACCGCCGCGAAAAACCCGACCATGGCTTTCATGAATGCTTCTCCGGGTTGGCCCAATATCTCAACAATAGCAGCAGCTAGCTTACCCTTTCCACCGCGAGCGACACACCCTGGCCGACGCCGACGCAGAGCGTGGCGAGGCCGCGCTTGCCTTTGCGCTCTTCCAGCGCGTGCACGACCGTGCCGGCGAGGCGGGCACCGGACATGCCGAGAGGATGGCCGAGCGCGATGGCGCCGCCGTTCGGATTCACGTGCTCGGCGTCGTCGGGAAGCCCGAGCTGGCGGATGACGGCCAGCGACTGGCTCGCGAACGCCTCGTTCAGCTCGATCGCATCGAAATCAGCGACCTTGATGCCGAGGCGTTTGATCAGCTTTTCGGTCGCCGGCACTGGGCCGATGCCCATGATGCGCGGCGGGACGCCCGCCGTCGCCATGCCGAGCACGCGCGCCCGCGGGGTCAGCCTATGGGCGCGCACGGCTTCTTCCGAAGCGAGGATGAGTGCCGCGGCGCCGTCGTTCACGCCCGAGGCGTTGCCGGCGGTGACGGTGCCCGGATTGCGGAACGGCGTCTTCAGCTTGGCCAATCCCTCGAGCGTGGTGTCGGCGCGCGGATGCTCGTCCTTGTCGACGTTGATCGGGCCCGCCTTGCCCCCGGGAACCTCCACCGGCACGGTCTCGGCGGCGAAGAAGCCGCGCTTCTGGGCGGCGACGGCGCGCTGTTGCGAGCGCAGCGCAAACTTGTCCTGATCGGCGCGGGATACCTGGAATTCCTCGGCCACGTTCTCGCCGGTCTCGGGCATGGAATCGACGCCGTACTGCGCCTTCATCAGCGGATTGATGAAGCGCCAGCCGATCGTCGTGTCGTAGATCTCGGCCGAGCGCGAGAAGGCTTCCGCCGCCTTGCCCATGACGAAGGGCGCCCGCGACATGGATTCCGCGCCGCCGGCGATGGCGAACTCGATCTCGCCCGACTTGATGGCGCGCGCCGCCGAGCCCACGGCATCGAGGCCCGAGGCGCACAGGCGATTGATGGTGGCGCCGGGGATCGAGGCGGGAAGGCCGGCGAGAAGGAGCGCCATGCGGGCGATGTTGCGGTTGTCCTCGCCCGCCTGGTTGGCGGCGCCGAAATAGACCTCATCGAGCCGCGACCAATCGACGTCCGGATTGCGCTCCATCAACGCCATGATGGGAATCGAGGCGAGATCGTCGGCGCGCACTTTCGCCAGCACGCCGCCGTAGCGACCGATGGGGGTGCGGATGAAATCGCAGATGAAGACGTCGCGCATGATTTGCCTTTAGGCCGCTTCGCCGTGGGCCCGCGCAGTGCGCGCGTTGAGATCGCGGAGCACCGTGAGCTCTTCCTGGGTGGGCGGCGGCGTCTCGCTCACCTTGTCGGAGAACTTGATCGGCCAGCCAGTGGCCTTGATCACAACATCGCGGGTAACGCCGGGGTGGAGCGATACCACGGTGAGCTCCTTGGTCTTGGGATCAGGCTCCATGACGCACAGATCAGTGAGCACCTTGGTCGGGCCTTTGGTTTTGATCCCGAGCTTCGCGCGGAAGTCGCCACCCTCGCCGTGGCCGAGGGAAGTGACGAAATCGATCTTGTCCACGAACGTGCGCTTGGACTGGCTCATGGTGATGAACACCTGGCCGCAGCTCGTGGCGATCTCCGGGGCGCCGCCGCCGCCGGGCAGCCGCACCTTCGGCTTGTTGTAGGGACCGACCACCGTCGTGTTGAGGTTGGCGAACTTGTCGATCTGTGCGCCGCCGAGGAAGCCGGTGGTAATGCGGCCGCCCTGGAGCCAATAGCGGAACATTTCCGGCACCGGCACGGTGACGAGCGCGGTCTCGCAGAGCTCGCCGTCGCCGATGGAGAGCGGCAGCACGTTCGGCTTGGTCTCGATCGTGCCCGACTCGTAGATGAGCACGATGCCGGGCGCGTGGGTGAGACGCGCGAGGTTGCAGGCGGCCGAGGGCGCGCCGATGCCGACGAAGCAGACGTCTTTATTCGTCAGCGCGCGGGCGGCGGCGACCGTCATCATCTCGGTCGGCGAATAATCGGCCATGGCCCGCCCCTACGCCGCGCGCCGCGCGTTGGCGGCAAACACTTCCGGCCCCTTGCCGAGCACGTTCTCGTTGATCCAGGCCGTGAAGGACTCGCGGTCGCGCGAGATCGGCTCCCAGTTCTTATAGAAGGAGTTGTCGCGGGTGTAGTAGCCGTGCGCATAGGAGGGATGCGCGCCGCCCGGCACCTCTGCGATCGCGTCCACGGTCCAGCTCGGCAGGATCACGGCATTGGGCGAATGCTTGCCGAAGTCGTCGACGATCTCCTCGACGGTCACGATCGAACGTTGTGCCGCGAGCACAGCCTCCTTCT
This sequence comes from Xanthobacteraceae bacterium, assembly GCA_035601815.1. GTDB lineage: Bacteria > Pseudomonadota > Alphaproteobacteria > Rhizobiales > Xanthobacteraceae > DATNNN01. Next base: position 4,799 of record DATNNN010000120.1, read on the forward strand.
GCACGCCGACAATGCCCTCGAACATGACATTGCCCTTGCGATCCGCGCGCTGCGCGTGGACGACGGCGCAGTCGAGCTTGATTGCCGGCACCGCCGCGAGCTTCTCGCTGGTGAACGGGCAGACGATCTCCTTGATGTTGGGGTTGACCTTCGGCAACTCGGCGCCGCGATAGCCGCGGAAGGCGGCGAACGGCAGCCCCGCGGCGCCGGCGTCGTAGGCGTTGGCCATGGCGGCGTGGGAGTGCTCCTCGATTTCGATCTTGTTCGGCCAGCCGTTCTCGTAGGCGTCGCGGAAGCGGTGCAGCGAGCCGACGCCGGGATTACCGCCCCAGGAGAACACCATCTTCTCGGCGGCGCCCATGCCGATGAGCTGGTCGTAGATGAGGTCCGGCGTCATGCGCACGAGGGTGAGGCGTTTTCTTTTTTGGCGGATCACCTCGTGGCCGGCGGCGAAGGGAATGAGGTGGGTGAAGCCCTCCATGGCGACCACGTCGCCATCGCGGACGTTCGCTTCCATTGCCTCGGCCAACGAAAGAAATGCCGCCATGCGTCCTTCGGCCTTAACACATTCTAATTTCTATGAAATTCTCGGATCGGCCGCCCGGCAAGCTAAGGCCGGTCCCAAGGCCAGTCAAGCAAGCATGGCGAACGGTACTCAGTCGGTCCTGCGGGATGTCTGCTTCTGACCCGAACCAGACCTAGATGGTGCGAAGATCGATTCCGTAGGGTAATTCAGCGCTGCTTCGTCCGGCGCCGCGTGATCCCTTTCGGATTCATTGCTATAGGGACTCAGGGCGACCGCGGAGGACTGCCACGTGCGTTTGTTGTCCAGTCTGCTTCGGCGTTTCATCCGCCAGGGCACCCTGCGAGTCCGCGACGCCGACGGCGATGTGTATGTATTCGGCGATCGCTTGCCCGGGCCCGACGTCGCCATCCACCTGCACGATCGCAAGCTCTACACCAAGCTGTTCATCAATCCGGAGCTGTACGCCGCCGAAGCCTATATGGACGGCAGCCTGACGCTAGAGGACGGCGCTGCAATCCATGACTTTCTGCTGCTGTTC
>DATNNN010000121.1:0-2885 GCA_035601815.1 Xanthobacteraceae bacterium
TCGAGATCTGCATCGGGATGGAAGTCACCGGCTACGAATCCGCCGAGTGAAGTCCCAAAATTTGACGTAGGCGCCGTCGATGCCGCGCCTGACCGCCATTGTGCTTGGGTCGGCGGCGGGCGGCGGAGTTCCCCAGTGGAATTGTTCCTGCCCGGTGTGCCGCCTCGCCTGGGCGGGTGACCCGCGCGTATTGCCGCGCACCCAGACCTCGATCGCGATCTCCGCCGACGGCGCGCGCTGGACGATCCTCAACGCGTCGCCGGACCTGCGCGCCCAGATCGCGGCGACGCCGGCGCTAGCCCCCACCGGCCTGCGCGCGAGCCCGATCGAAGCGGTCGTGCTCACCGGCGCCGAGATCGACCAGGTCGCCGGCCTCCTGCATCTGCGCGAGACTCACGCGTTCACGCTCTATGGGACTGCCGCCGTGCTCGATATCCTGGCGAAGAATTCCCTGTTCGATGCGCTCGCCGCCGGCACGGTGGCGAGGAAGGCGGTGCGGCCGGGGGTGAGCTTCGAGCTGCCCGGCGGTCTCGCGGCGCAGGTTTTTCCGGTACCGGGCAAGGTGCCGCTCTATCTGGAAAGCGGCGAGCCGAAAATCTTCGGCGAAAACGGGCCGAACGTCGGCATCGAGGTGCGCTCCGCCGGCGCCCGCTTCGTGTTCGTGCCGGGTGCGGCGCAGGTGACGCTGGCCATGCAGGAGCGCATGCAGGCGGCCGACGTGGTGTGCTTCGACGGCACGCTCTACCACGATGAGGAGATGATCGCGGCCGGCGTCGGCACCAAGAGCGGGCGGCGCATGGGCCACGTCCCGATCGACGGCGAGGAAGGCTCGCTCGCGGCGCTGGCGCGGGTTTATGCCCGGCGCGTATACATCCATCTCAACAACACCAACCCGGTGCTGGTCGAGGACTCGCCCGAGCGCAAGCGCCTGGAGGAGGCGGGCTTCGAGGTCGCCTACGACGGCATGGAGATCGTGCTGTGAAGCCGATCAGCGCCGACGAGCTGGAAGCGCGGCTGCGCGATATCGGCGCCAAGCGCTATCACCGGCTGCATCCGTTTCACCATATGTTGCACAACGGCCAGTGCACGAAGGCGCAAGTGCAGGCCTGGGCGCTCAACCGCTACTACTACCAGGTCTCGATTCCGAAGAAGGACGCGGCCCTCATTTCGCGCGCTGACGATCCGGCGTTCCGGCGCGAATGGCGCTCGCGCCTCGTCGACCACGACGGCGAGCGCGAAGGCGACGGCGGCATCGCCCGCTGGCTCAAGCTCACCGACGGGCTCGGCCTCGACCGCGACTACGTGGCGTCGACGCGCGGCATCCTGCCGGGCACGCGCTTCGCCGTCGACGCCTATGTGCGCTTCGTGGCCGAAAAGACCTTGCTCGAGGCGGTGGCCTCCTCGCTCACGGAACTGTTCTCGCCGGTCATCATCAGCGAGCGGGTCGCCGGCATGCTCGCCCACTACGATTTCATCAAGCCCGAGACGCTCGCCTATTTCGACAAGCGGCCGCCGCAAGCCAAGCGCGATTCCGACTTCGCCCTCGACTACGTGAAGCGCCACGCCACCACGCCCGAGCGCCAGCAGGCGGTGCTCAAGGCGCTGGAGTTCAAGTGCGACGTCTTGTGGTCCATGCTCGACGCGCTGCATCATGCCTACGTCGCGCCCGGGCAGGTGCCGCCGGGCGCCTTCGCGCCGGAGGCGTAGATGCAGACGCGCCCGCTCGTTTCGTCCGACGCGCGGCCGCGGCTCAGGCGCGGCGTGCGCCTCGTGCACAACGAGGCACAGGGCGGCTGGGTGTTGCTGGCGCCGGAACGGCTGTTCAAGACCGACGCGGTCGGCGTCGAGATCATCAACCGCTGCACCGGCGAGGCCACCTTGGCCAGCATCATCGACGATCTCGCCGCCACATATTCGGCACCGCGGGAGCGCATCGAGGCGGACGTGAACGCGCTCTTGACGACTCTCGCCGACAAGCAGCTCGTGGAGCTTTGATGGCCACGAACGGCCACGATCTACCCAAGCCCATCGGTCTTCTGGCCGAGCTCACCCACCGTTGCCCGCTCGGCTGCCCCTATTGCTCCAATCCGCTCGCGCTCGAAGGCAAGAGCGGCGAGCTCGATACCGAGACCTGGGCGCGGGTGTTCCGCGAGGCGGGGGCGCTCGGCGTGTTGCAGGTGCATCTCTCCGGCGGCGAGCCGGCGGCGCGGCGCGACCTCACGGAGATCACCAAGGCCGCGCGCGACGCCGGGCTCTACTCCAACCTCATCACCTCCGGCGTCGGCATCAACGCGGCGCGGCTCGGCGAGCTTGCCGGCGCCGGCCTCGACCACGTGCAGATATCGATCCAGGATTCCGAGGCGCAATCCGCCGATCACATCGCCGGCTACCAGGGCGCCTTCGCGCGCAAGAACGCGCTCGCCGTCGAGGTCGTGCGCCTCGGCATGCCGCTTACCATCAACATGGTGGTGCACCGCGCCAACGTTTCGCGCATCGGCGCCATGGTGGCGCTCGCGGTCACCATGGGCGCGCGCCGCGTCGAGATCGCCCACGTGCAGTATTACGGCTGGGCGCTGAAGAACCGCGCCCAGCTGATGCCGACGCGGCCGCAGGTGGAGGAGGCGATCGCCGCGGTCGAAGCGCTGCGCGACCGTCACAAGGGCGAGATCGTCATCGACGCGGTATTTCCCGACTACTTCGCGCGCTTCCCCAAGCCCTGCGTCGGCGGCTGGGGACGCCGCTCGCTGAACGTGACGCCGTCGGGCCGCGTGTTGCCGTGCCACGCGGCGGAGACGATCCCCGGGCTCGAGTTCTGGAACGTGCGCGAGTACGGCCTCGCCCACATCTGGGAGAATTCGCCGGCGTTCCGCGTCTTCCGCGGCACG
>DATNNN010000122.1:0-2076 GCA_035601815.1 Xanthobacteraceae bacterium
TTGGAGGCGCTCGCCGTCTCGCCGCCGGTCGACGAGCCTCCGACGGCAACACTGCCGCTCGCCACCGCCGAAAGCCCCGGTGCTTTGCCGCGAAGGAGGCCCTTCGACACCGCGCGCGCCGCGGCCGACGCCGCCGGATTAGGCCTGCCTTCCTCGACGCCCTTGCCAAGCGCCGCGGAATCCGCCTCGCGCGGGTCCACGTGGCCCAGCTCGTAGCGGCCGAGATACGAGATCGCGAGCTCGCGGAACACGTAGTCCAAAATCGAGGTCGCGTTCTTGATCACGTCGTTGTTCTGCACCGGGCCCGCCGGCTCGAAGCGGGTGAAGGTGAACGCCTCCACGTATTCGTCGAGCGGCACGCCGTATTGCAGGCCGAGCGAGATCGCGATGGCGAAGTTGTTGAGGAGCGAGCGCAGCGTCGCGCCCTCCTTGTGCATGTCGATGAAGATCTCGCCGATGCGGCCGTCCTCGTATTCGCCGGTGCGCAGGTAAACCTTGTGCCCGCCGACCACGGCCTTCTGCGTGTAGCCCTTGCGCCGGCTCGGCAGCTTCTCGCGCTCGCGCGACACGCGCTCGATGATGCGCTCGACCACCTTCTCGGCGAGCGCCGAGACGCGCGCCGCCTGCGGCTTCTCGAGGAAGCTCTCCACGTCCTCTTCCGCCTCTTCGTCGGCGATGAGCTGCGAGGAGAGGGGCTGGGAGAGCTTGGAGCCGTCGCGATAGAGGGCGTTCGCTTTGAGCGCGAGCCGCCACGACATCATGTACGAGGCCTTGCAGTCCTCGACCGTGGCCTCGTTCGGCATGTTGATGGTTTTCGAGATCGCGCCCGAGATGAACGGCTGCGCCGCCGCCATCATGCGGATGTGGCTGTTCACCGAGAGATAGCGCTTGCCGGTGCGGCCGCACGGATTGGCGCAGTCGAACACCGCGAGGTGCTCGTCCTTGAGGTGCGGCGCGCCCTCCAGCGTCATCGCGCCGCAGACGTGCAGGTTCGCGGCCTCGCTCTCGCGCTTGCCGAAGCCGAGGTGGGCGAGGAAATCGAAGTTCACGTCGGCGAGCTGTTCGTCGGTGACGCCGAGCTTCTTCAATAGCTCGTCGCCGAGCGTCCACCGGTTGAACACGAACTTGATGTCGAAGGCGGTGGGCAGGCCCTTCTCCACCTTGGCGAGGGTGGCTTCATCGAAGCCCTTGGTTTTCAGGCTCGAATGGTTGATCGCGGGCGCGTTCGATAGGGTGCCGTGGCCGACCGCGTAGGCCTCGATCTCGGCGATGTCGCTCTCGCGGTAGCCGAGCGCGCGCAGCGCCTCGGGCACGGCGCGGTTGATGATCTTGAAGTAGCCGCCGCCGGCGAGCTTCTTGAACTTCACCAGCGCAAAGTCGGGCTCGATGCCGGTGGTGTCGCAGTCCATGACGAGACCGATCGTGCCCGTGGGCGCGATCACCGAAGCCTGGGCGTTGCGATAACCGTGGGTCTCACCCAATTCGAGCGCCCGATCCCAGGCTTTGCGCGCGTGCGCAACGAGGCGAGGGTCAGGGCAGGCGGCGGCGTCGATCGGCACCGGTGGCGTCGCCACTTCTTCATAGCCCGAGCGCTCGCCGTAGGCGGCGCGGCGGTGGTTGCGCATGACGCGCAGCATGGCGGCGCGGTTCGGCTCGTAGCCGGGGAAGGGGCCCAACTCGCGCGCCATTTCGGCGGAGGTCGCGTACGACACGCCGGTCATGATGGCGGAGAGCGTGGCGCAGATGGCGCGGGCGGATTCGGAGTCGTAGGCGATGCCCGACGACATCAGCATGCCGCCGATGTTGGCGTAGCCCAGCCCGAGCGTGCGGTAGCGGTAGGAAAGCTCGGCGATGTTCTTCGACGGGAACTGCGCCATCATCACCGAGATCTCGAGCACGATGGTCCAGAGCTGCACCGCGTGCTCGTAGCTCTCCACGTCGAACTCGCGCACCGCCCGGCCGCCGTCGGCTTCTGTGCCGGCGGGCTTGAGGAAGGTGAGGAGGTTCAGCGAGGCGAGGTTGCACGCCGTATCGTCGAGGAACATGTACTCCGAGCACGGGTTGGAGGCGCGGATC
>DATNNN010000123.1:0-9666 GCA_035601815.1 Xanthobacteraceae bacterium
CATCCGCATTATCACCCAGGGCAATGGCTCCTCGGTTGCGGCGGCGATCTCCGACTTCGTCGCGAAATATAACGAGCGCAATCCGGGCAAGGAGGTCGTCTACTTCAACTACGCCGCCGTCGACCCGGTGCTGACCAACGACAAATGCACCTTCTGGCATTTCCGCTGGGACGCCAATTCCGATATCAAGATGGAAGCGCTCACCAGCTACATGAAGGGGCGCTCCAACATCAAGAAGATCTATCTGATCAACCAGGACTATTCGTTCGGCCACTCGGTGCGCGACGCGGCCAAAATCATGCTCGCCAAGAAGCGGCCCGATATCCAGATCGTGGGCGATGAGCTGCATCCATTGCTGCGCATTACCGACTTCGCGCCCTACATCGCGAAGATCAAGGCATCGGGCGCCGATTCCGTGATCACCGGCAATTGGGGCCAAGACTTCTCGCTCTTGATGAAAGCCTCTGCCGATGCCGGCCTGCAGGCCGACTGGTACACGTACTACGCCGGCGGCACCGGCGGCCCGACCGCGATGAAGCAGGCGAATCTCAACCATCGCGTCTTCGCGATCGGCGAAGGCTTCGCCAACATCCCGCATAAGGCGTCGCAGGACTTCGAAAAAGCGCTGCGCGCCAAGTACGGCTTCGGCCTCTTCTACCCGCGCGCCGTCAACCAAATGCGCATGATGGCGGCGGCGGTCACCGCGGCGAAGTCCGACGAGCCGGCGAAAATAGGCGCCAAGCTCGAGGGCATGAAGTTCGAGGTGTTCAACGGCGGCGAGGGCTTCATGCGCGCCGAGGACCACCAGTTCTTCCAGCCCATGTACATCGCCTCGTTCGGCGACCGGAAGGCGGACGAACCGTTCGACGAGGAGAATACCGGCTGGGGCTGGCGATCGGTGGGCGCCATCTCGACGGCGAACACCAACGTTCCGACCACGTGCAAGATGGACCGGCCGAAGAGCTGACCGCATGACGGCGTCCGCCCGGCCGGTTGATCCGGCCGGGCGGCGCGCATGAGCCTAGCGCGCGTTCTCAACCTTCAAGGTCGGTCGCCGTGCTCGAACTCATCGTCGTTTCCACGCTGAACGGCGTGCTTTTCGGCATGCTGCTCTTCCTCATGGCGAGCGGCCTAACGCTCATCTTCAGCATGATGGGCGTGCTCAATTTCGCCCACGCCAGCTTCTACATGCTGGGCGCCTTCTTCGGCTTCCAGATCAGCCACCGCTTCGGATTTTGGCCGGGCTTGATCATCGCGCCGTTCCTGGTCGGCGTGGTCGGCGCGCTGGTCGAGCGTTACGGCCTGCGCAACGTGCACCGGCACGGCCACGTGGCCGAGCTCCTCTTCACCTTCGGGCTCGCCTTCGTCATCGAGGAGGTCGTGCAGATGATCTGGGGCAAAGCCCCGCTCGACTATCGCGTGCCGCCGGTGCTCGATTTCAGCGCCTTCACGATATTTTCCACCAACTACCCCGCCTACAAGATGTTCATGCTGCTCTTTGCCATTGGTATCTTCGTGGTGCTGCTCCTGGTGCTGACGCGCACCCGCGTCGGCCTCATCATCCAGGCGGCGCTGACGCACCCCAACATGGTGGGGATGCTCGGCCATAACGTGCCGCGCGTGTTCATGCTGGTGTTCGGCGTGGGCTCGGCGTTGGCCGGCGTCGCCGGCGTGATCGCCGGGCCGGCGCTGGTCACCCAATCCAACATGGCGGCCCTGCTCGGGCCAATCCTGTTCGTCGTGGTCGTCGTCGGTGGGCTCGGCTCGCTCTCCGGCGCCTTCGTTGCGTCGCTCTTGATCGGGCTCGTGCAGACCTTCGCCGTCGCCGTCAACGTGTCGTTCGCCGATGTCCTGATCGCGCTCAACATCCCGGTGCCGACCACGTTCCTTACCGACATCTGGCGGGTGACGGTGGCGCAGGTGGCACCCATCATTCCCTATCTCTTGCTCGTGCTCATTCTCATTTTCCGGCCCACCGGCCTGCTTGGGACGCGCGACACGTGAGCGAGCTCGCGCAAACCGCAACCCTCAGCCACGCGCGCGGCAAGTTGCGGGGCGCGCTGGGGCGCTACGGATTGTGGATCGCGACCGCGGCGCTGTTCATCGTGCTGCCGCACATATTCACGTCGGGCACCGCGCTCACGACCATGAGCCTGATGGGCATCGCCATCATCTTCGCGCTCTCCTACAACATGCTGCTCGGCCAGACCGGCATGCTGTCGTTCGGCCACGCGGTCTATTACGGCCTCGGCGGCTTTCTCGCCGTGCATGCCATGAACACGGTCCTGCGCAACGGGCTGCCGATTCCGCTGCCGCTGATTCCGCTGGTCGGCGGCTTCGCCGGTCTCTTGTTCGGCGTGATCTTCGGCTCGGTATCGACGCGCCGCGCCGGAACCGCGTTCGCCATGATCTCTCTCGGCCTCGGCGAGCTCGTGGCCTCGAGCGCGCTGATCCTGCGCAACTTCTTCGGCGGCGAGGAGGGCATCACCACCAACCGCACCAAGCTGTTCCGCGTGTTCGAATTTAGCTTCGGGCCGCAGTACCAGGTCTATTACCTGATCGCCGCCTGGTGCCTGATCTGCATGATCGCCATGTACGCGCTCACGCGCACGCCGTTCGGCCGCATGTCCAACGCCGTGCGCGAGAACCCGGAGCGTGTGCACTTCGTCGGCTACAATCCCCAGGTCGTTCGCTTCATCGCATTCTGCCTGGCCGGCTTCTTCGCCGGCATCGCCGGCGGCCTCGCCGCCATCAACTTCGAGATCGTGAACTCCGCCTATGTCGGCGCCGGCCAATCGGGTCTGGTGCTGCTCGCCGCCTTCATCGGCGGGGTCGGCTTCTTCATCGGTCCGATTCTCGGCGCGATCCTGGTGACATACCTGCAAATCATGCTGAGCGACGTGACCGAGGTCTGGCAGCTCTATTTCGGGCTTCTCTTCGTCGGCATGGTCATGTTCGCGCCCTTCGGCATGGCGGGTTTCTTGATGATGCACGAGCCGTTGTGGCGGACGGGCAAGCTTGCGCGCGTGCTTCCCGCCTATGCGCTAGCACTTGCCGCCGGGCTGGTGGCGCTCATGGGCGCAATCCTCCTCATCGAGATGATCTTTCATCTCACCGTTAAGGCGTCCGACGGTCCGATGATGTCGTTCTTGTGGATCAAGTTCAGCGTGGCCGCGGTCTTGCCGTGGGTCGTCGCGGTGCTCTTGGCGGGCCTCGGCGGTTGGCTGTTCCGCCGCACCTGGCCCGTGGCCACCGCCGCTTTCCATGATGCGCTCGCGCGCGCCCGCGAACGGAGGCAGCCCGCGTGAGCGCCGCCGCCATCGAGCTCGTCGGCATCGAGAAGAATTTCGGCCGCACCGAGATCATCCGCGGCGTGAACCTCGAGGTACGGCACGGCGAGCGCCACGCCATGATCGGCCCAAACGGCGCCGGTAAGTCGACGCTGTTCAACCTGATCAGCGGCCGCCTCATGCCGACCGCGGGCTCGATCGTGCTCAAGGGCGAGAACATCACCGGCCTCGCGCCGCACGAGATCAACCGGCGCGGCCTCGCCCGCAGCTTCCAGGTGACCAACATCTTTCCCCGGCTGAGCGTCTGGGAGAACATCCGCTGCGCCGTCTTGTGGTCGATGGGCTATCGCTACTCGTTCTGGCAGGGCATCGACAGCCTCGCCGACGTCTCGGCCCGCACCGAGCACATCCTGACCGAGATCAACCTCGTCGACCGCCGCCAAATCCAGGCGGGCGTGCTTACCTACGCCGAGCAGCGGGCGCTCGAGATCGGCATTACGATTGCCGGCGGCGCCGAGATCATCCTGCTCGACGAGCCCACCGCCGGCATGAGCCGCCACGAAGCCGAGCACGCGGTGGCCCTCATCCGCAAGGTGAGCGAGGGCCGCACGCTCCTCATGATCGAGCACGACATGGGCGTGGTCTTCGATCTCGCCGACCGCATCTCGGTGCTGGTCTACGGCAAGGTGATCGCCTGCGACGCGCCGGCGCGCATCAAGGCCGACCCCGCCGTGCAGCAGGCCTACCTCGGAACCGTCCCATGATGCTCAAGGTCCACGACCTTCACGCCTATTACGGCAAGAGCCACATCCTGCAAGGGGTGAGCCTTACCGTCGGCGAGGGAGAGATCGTCAGCATCCTCGGCCGCAACGGCGTCGGGCGGTCGACGACGCTGAAGGCGATTATGGGCGACGTGCCGCCGCAGGGATCCATTTCCTTCAAAGGCGAGGCGATCGCCGGCTTGAAGCCCTATGAGATCGCTTGCCGCGGCCTCGGCTACGTGCCGGAGGATCGTGCGATCTTTCCTTCGCTCACCGTCGAGCAGAATCTCCAGCTCGGCGTGAAGGGCGGCCGCAAGAGCATGCGCTGGACCTTTGCCGACACCTACGCGCTGTTTCCGGTGCTGCGCGAGCGCGCCGGAACGGCCGCCGGTGTGCTGTCCGGCGGCGAGCATCAGATGCTCACCATCTGCCGCACGCTCATGGGCGACCCCGACCTCATCATGATCGACGAGCCGACAGAGGGGCTGGCGCCGCAGATGGTGCAGCGGATCGCGACGCTGTTGCAGCAGATCGCCGAGCGCGGCATCTCGATCCTGCTGGTGGAGCAGAAGCTGACCATCGCACTCGAAATTTGCCGGCGGCTCTACGTCATGGGCCACGGCCGCATCGTGTTCGAGGGCACGCCCGCCGATCTCAAGGCCAACACCAACGTGCGCAAGGAATGGCTGGAAGTCTGAGTCGGCGTTACTGCACTATATTTCATGGAGTTAGAGCCTCGCGCCGGCCTAGTTCCAGGACAAACCGGAGACAGTGGCGCCGATGTGCAAAATAATGCACATTGGACCCGAACAATCGAGATACCGATGCAACCCATCGATTTCCAGACCGAGCCGTCGCGCTACCGCCATTGGCGGATCGAGCTCGATGGCGACGTAGCCAATCTCGTCATGGACGTCGATGCGTCGGCGGGCCTGTTCGAAGGCACCGAGCTCAAGCTCAATTCCTATGATCTCGGTGTCGACATCGAGCTCTACGACGCCATCCAGCGCCTGCGCTTCGAGCATCCCGAGGTGGGCGCCGTCGTCATCCGCTCCGGCAAGGACAACGTCTTCTGCGCCGGCGCCAACATCCGCATGCTCGGCAAGGCGACCCACGGCCACAAGGTGAACTTCTGCAAGTTCACCAACGAGACGCGGCTCGCGATCGAAGACGCCACCGAGAATTCGCATCAGCGCTATCTCACCGCCATCAACGGCACGGCGGCGGGCGGCGGCTACGAGCTGGCTCTCGCCACCGACCACATCATGCTGGTCGACGACCGCAAGTCGACGGTGTCGCTGCCGGAGACGCCGCTGCTCGCGGTGTTGCCGGGCACCGGCGGCCTCACCCGCATCACCGACAAGCGCCGGGTGCGGCGCGATCTCGCCGACTGGTTCTCCACGGTGGAGGAGGGGATCAGGGGCAAGAAGGCGGTGGACTGGCGGCTCGTCGATGAGGTGGTGCCGCTGTCGAAATGGGCAGAGACGGTGAATGCGCGCGCCCACGAGATCGCCGCCGGCACCGACCGCCCGAAGAGCACGGGCATCAAGCTGACACCGCTCGACCGCAAGATCGCGGCGAACGCGATCAGCTATCCGCACGTTTCGGTCGAGCTCAGGCGCGACGAGAAGATTGGCTATCTGACGCTGCACGCGCCCGCTCGCGCCGCGCCGCCGTCGCTGCCGGCGGCTCACGCCCTCGGCCCCGCCTTCTGGCCGCTCGCGCTCGCCCGCGAGCTCGACGACGCGATCCTGCATCTGCGCCTCAACGAGCCCGACATCGGCGTGCTGGTGTTTCGCAGCGAAGGCGATCCGCAGGCGGTGCTTAGCCACGACGCCTTCCTCGCCGAGCATCGGGCCGACTGGCTGATGCGCGAGGTGCACCACTATCTGAAGCGCGTGCTCAAGCGCATCGACGTCACCGCCAAGAGTCTGGTGGCCCTGGTCGAGCCCGGCAGCTGCTTCGCCGGCACGCTGGCCGAGATCGTCTTCGCCGCCGACCGCTCGCTCATGCTCGTCGGCCGCCGCGACGGCGACAACCGTCCGCCGGCGGCGATCACGCTCGGCGAGACCAACTTCGGCTTCTATCCCATGGGCAACGCGCTTTCGCGACTGCAGACCCGCTTCTTCGGCGAGCCCGAAAGCGTCGATCGCGCCAAGGAAAAAATCGGCGCGCCGCTCGACGCTGGAGAGGCGTTCGCGCTCGGGCTCGTGACGCTCGCGGTCGAGGCCTACGACTGGGACGACGAGCTACGCCAGCAACTCGAGGCGCGCGCGAGCTTCTCGCCCGACGCCCTCACCGGCATGGAGGCGAACTTGCGATTCGCCGGGCCCGAGACCATGGAAACGAAAATCTTCGGCCGCCTCACCGCCTGGCAGAACTGGATCTTCCAGCGGCCGAACGCGGTCGGGCCGCAAGGCGCGCTCAAGCTCTACGGCAGCGGCGTGCAGCCCAACTTTGAAAGGGAACGGGTGTGATTAACGAGCTGTTCGATGTGGATTACGATGGCCTGATCCCCAACAACGTCGCGCTCAATTCCGATGAGCGGGTCAAGCGCGCGCTGGAGAAGTGGCACCCCGGCTACATCAGCTGGTGGCACGACATGGGCCCGCAGGGCTTTCAGGAGTCGCTCGTTTACCTGCGCACCGCCGTGAGCGTCGATCCCAAGGGCTGGGCCAAGTTCGATTACGTGCGCATGCCCGAGTACCGCTGGGGCATTCTGCTCGCCCCGCAAGTGCAGGAACGGCAAGTGAATTTCGGCGCCCACATGGGCGAGAAGGCGTGGCAGGAGGTGCCCGGCGAATACCGCGCCATGCTGCGCCGGCTCATCGTGATCCAGGGCGACACCGAGCCGGCCTCGGTCGAGCAGCAGCGCCACCTCGGCAAGACCGCGCCCTCGCTCTACGACATGCGCAACCTATTCCAGGTGAACGTGGAGGAAGGCCGTCACCTGTGGGCGATGGTCTATCTCCTGCATAAGTATTTCGGCGCCGACGGCCGCGACGAGGCCGACCAATTGCTCCAGCGGCGATCCGGCGATGCCGACACGCCGCGCATGCTCGGCGCCTTCAACGAGAAGACGCCCGACTGGCTGTCCTTCTTCATGTTCACCTATTTCACCGACCGCGACGGCAAGATGCAGCTCGAGGCGCTGGCGCAATCGGGCTTCGACCCGTTGTCGCGCACCACCCGCTTCATGCTCACCGAGGAGGCGCACCACATGTTCGTGGGCGAGACCGGCGTCGGCCGCATCGTCGAGCGCACCGCGCAGGCGATGAAGGAAGCCGGCATCGAGGATCCCCACGACATCGCGGCGGTGCGCAAGCTCGGCGTGATCGATCTGCCGACCATTCAAAAGAAGATGAACCTGCACTTCTCGCTGACGCTCGATCTGTTCGGCAACGAGATTTCGACCAACGCGGCGAACGCCTATCACGCCGGCATGAAGGGCCGCTTCCGCGAGGAGCGCATCAAGGACGACCACAAGCTCGAGAGCGGCACCTATCCGGTGCTGCGCCTCGTCGACGGCAAGATCGTCAGCGAGGATGTGGCGGCGCTGTCCGGCCTCAACATGCGCCTGCGCGACGACTACGTGGCGGATGCCGCGATTGGCGCCGGCCGCTGGAACCAGGGGATCGCGAAGTACGGCATCGAGTTCGAGCTGAAGCTGCCGCACGTGGCCTTCCACCGCCATATCGGTGAATTCTCGCGCACAAACGCCGATGTCGACGGCAATATTCTTCCGCCCGCCGAGTGGACGAAGCGGCGGACCGAGATGTTGCCGTCCTCCGCCGACCGCGATTTCATCGAGAGCCTGATGCAGCCGGAATCCACGCCCGGCCAATTCGCCGGCTGGATCGCCCCGCCGAAGACTGGCATCGACAACAAGCCCGGCGACTTCGAGTATGTGAAGATCGCGACTTAAGCGCCGGCAGCGAGGCTGCGTTTCAGCTTCACCATGCCGCCGAGCCAGCGGTCGTAGTTCTCGGCCTTGTTCTTCATGTAGGTCGCGACCTGCGGGTGCGGCAGGATGAGGAAGCTCTCGCGCTCGAGTCCCTGAATCACGTCGTCAGCCACCTGCTCCGTGGTGAGCACGCCGTCGAGATGCTGCGGCCCGCGCGTGCCGTCGCGCAATAGCTTCGTATCGACGCCCTGCGGGCACAGGATCGAGACCCTGATGCCCTGGTCGCGGTGGGTGATGGCGAGCACCTCAGCGAAGCCCACCCCCGCGTGCTTGGTGGTGGCGTAGACGGCGCTGCCGATCTGCGAGAGCAATCCCGCCGCCGAGATCGTCTGCAGGAAATAGCCGTTCTTGCGCTCGATCATCCGCGGCAGCAGCGCCCGCGCGGCATAGATGTGCGCCATCACGTTCACCTGCCACGAGCGCTCCCAATTCTCGTTGGTGGTCGAGGCTGCGTTGTCCGGCGATGCTGTACGGTCGACGATGCCGGCGTTGGAGCAGAAGAGCGCGATGGGGCCGACGCGCGCCTCTGTCTCCTCGACGATGCGAACGATGTCGGCCTCCTTCGATACGTCGCACATGTAGCCGACGCCGCCCACCGAGCGCGCCACGGCCTCGGCGCCCTTGCCGTTGATGTCGGCGACGATCACGCGCTTGGCGCCCTCCTTATGGAAGCGCTCGCATAGGGCCTTGCCGATGCCGTCGGCGCCGCCGGTGACCACCACCACTTGATCGCGAACTTTCATCGCTGACTCCACTCAATCCATCGTGACGACGATCTTGCCCATGGCTTTGCGGGCTGCGAGCCGCGCGATTGCCTCGCCGCCCTTGGCCAGCGGAAAGCGCTCGGAAATCTCCGGCTTGATCGCGCCCTTGCCATAGAGGTCGATAAGCTCGCGGTTGTTCTCGGCGTTGGCCTTGGGATCGCGCAGGGCGAAGGCGCCCCAGAACACGCCCACGATCTGGCAGGATTTCAGGAGCGCCAGATTGAGCGGCAGCCGCGGAATTCCGGCAGGAAAACCGATCACCAGGAAGCGCCCCTCCCAGGCGATGGCGCGCAGCGCCGCCTCGCTGTAGTCGCCGCCGACCGGATCGTAGATCACGTCGGCGCCCTTTTCGCCGCAGGCCTTCTTGAAGATGTCCGAAAGCGCCCGTTGCCCCGCCTTGTCGAACGGCCCGGCGGGATAGACCACGCATTCGTCTGCGCCGTGGGCCATCGCGAAATCCACTTTCTCCTGCGACGACGCCGCCGCGATCACGCGTGCACCCGCGGCCTTGCCGAGCTCGATCGCGGCAAGCCCGACGCCGCCGGCCGCACCCAGCACCAGGAGCGTCTCGCCTTTCCGCAGCTTGGCGCGATCCTTCAGCGCGTGATGGGCGGTGCCGTAGGTAAGAATGAACGCCGCCGCCTCGTCGAAGGGCATGGCATCGGGAATGGGAATGCAGCGCTCGGCCTTCAGCACGAGCTTTTCGGCCATGCCGCCCGAGCCGCTCGACCCGATGACGCGATCGGCGACCTTCAAGCGCTCGACGCCGGTGCCGACGGCTTCCACAACCCCGGACACCTCGGCGCCGGGCGCGAACGGGCGCTCGGGTTTGAACTGATAGAGATCCTGGATGATCAGCGCGTCGGGATAGTTGACGCCGCACGCCT
>DATNNN010000124.1:0-14213 GCA_035601815.1 Xanthobacteraceae bacterium
ACAGATGCTCAGCTTCTTCGCGGAACTTGGGTTCCTGTTTCCGAAATTTCCCTACATCGCCCACTCGCGTGGCTGGTCGCACGAGGACATGGAGAACAATGTGCGAATCGTCCGCGAGTCAAAATCGCTCGCCGAAGGCGCGGCGGCGCTCGCCGAACGTTGCCTGGAGATGGCCGGCCGACTCATCGAAGCGGCACCGACCCTGCCGATGGTCCATCGCGGCGGCCTCAAGGGCCGTCCAGTCATGGCGGACACAATGGACCGCGATTAGACCGGCAAACGCGGTATCGGCGGCTCGTGCCGTCCTACGAAACAGGCCTTTTCGAATACGGGAACCAGTCGGGCTTTCGTTCCTGAACGTAGTCGAGATGGACGTGCTTCGGCTCGCGGAAAGCATCGAGCCCTTCTGAGCCGAGCTCGCGGCCGATGCCGCTGTGGCGCATGCCGCCGAAGGGCGCGGCGTTATTGTCGCTCAAGGGGTCGTTGATCCAGAAGCTTCCCGCCTTGATGTTCTCCATCGCCTTCATCGCGACCTCGAGGTTCTTGGTATAGATCGTGGCGCCGAGGCCATACTCGGAATCGTTCGCCTTCTCGATCGCTTCGTTCGCGTCTTTCACATAGAAAATCGAGATCACCGGGCCGAACAGCTCCTCGGTGGTCGCGATGCCGCCGTGCTTCACGCCGGCGATCACGGTTGGCTGGAAGAAATGACCCTTGAGGCCGTTCGGCTGAAAACGCTTGCCGCCGGCAAGGAGCTTTCCGCCCTCGGAGAGGACGGTCGCGACCTGCTGCTCGAGCTTTTCGACGGCGTCCGCCGAGATCAGCGGTCCCATGTCCGTCCTCTGATCCATGGGGTTGCCGACATTCAGGGTCTTCACGTGCTCGACCACGCGTTTGGTGAATTCCTCGGCGTGCCGCTCGACCACATAGATGCGCTTGGACGAGGTGCATACCTGGCCGGCGTTCAAGAGCCGCGCCCACACCGCGCCCGGCACCGCCACGTCGAGATCGGCGTCCTCGAACACGATCAGCGGGTCGATGCCGCCGAGCTCGAGATTGACCTTCTTCAACTGCGAGCCCGCCACCGACGCGATGTTCTTGCCCACAGCGGTGGAGCCGGTGAACGCGATCATGTCGATGTCGGGATGGTTGATCATGGCCTTGCCGGTGTCGCCGGCGCCGGTCACGATGTTGACCACGCCCGGCGGCAGCCCGTCGTAGCATTCGCCGAGCAGGAGCCCGGCGAGCGGGTTCTGGTGCGGCGGCTTGCAGACCACGGTGTTGCCGGCCGCGATCGCTGGCGCCACTTTCCAGGCCATGAGCAGGAGCGGAAAGTTGAACGGCGCGATGCACGCCACGACGCCGTAGGGCTCCTTGCGGACGAAGTTCACCTGATGAACGGCGCCGGGCGGCACGGTGACGCCCATGGTCGAGCGGCCGACCTCGGCAAAGTAGTCGAAAGCCTCGGCCACCCATTTGACGCAGTCGAAGGATTCGATCAGCGGCTTGCCGGTCTCCTGCGTCATCGTGGTCGCGATGGATTTCTGCTTCTCGCGAATCCGCCGAGCGACTTCATGGAGCAGCTCCGCTTTCTCGCCGCCTCCCGTCCTCCACCAGCCCAATTGCGCCGCGCGCGCCGCCTTGACTGCGGCGTTGATGTCGGCTTCGCCGCAGGCGGGGACGCTGTCCAGCTCCTCGAGCGTGGCCGGGTTATGGACCGGAATCGCCGAGTTCGATTTCGCCTCGACGAACTTGCCGTTGATCAGGATCGGTCGGACCATGTTCCCAGCCCTCCTATCGCCGGTGGGGTGGAGTCATCGAATATTTGATGTGCGGGCGTGTCAATATAGAGTAAGCCCCGCAAGGCAGAACGCGACGATTTCCGGAGGACTCGTGGACTTTCGCGATCGTCATGCCGTCGTCACCGGCGGGACCGGCGCGCTCGGTGTTGCCGTGGTGGGCGCGCTGCTCGACGCGGGCGCCTACTGCCATGTCCCCTGCACGAGCGAGGCAAAGGGACAGCGCTTTACCTATCACGCGCACCCGCGCGTGCGGCTTATCCCCCACACCACGCTCGCCGACGAAGCGGCGGTAGCGAAGCTGTTCGATGCCGTTCCGAATCTATGGGCTTCGATCCATCTCGTCGGCGGGTTTGCCATGAGCCGGGTGAGCGAGACCGACAAGGCCGCCCTCATGCATCAAATCGACACCAACTTCGTCACTTGCTTCTTGTGCTGCCGCGCGGCGGTGCAGGCGATCGCGCGCGGCAAGGCGGGCGGGCGCATCGTCAATGTGGCGGCGCGGCCGGCGCTGGAATGGCGAGCCGGCGCCGGAATGGCCGCCTACACGGCGAGCAAGGCTGCGGTCGCGGCGCTGACGGTCGCGCTCGCGGAGGAAGTCGCCAAGGACGGCATTCTGGTGAACGCGGTCGCGCCCTCGATCATGGACACGCCTACCAACCGCAAGGCGATGCCGAAGGCGGATTACGCCGCCTGGCCCAAGGTGGAAGAGGTGGCGCAGACGATTTTGTTCCTCGCCTCGCCCGAAAACAAAGTCACGCGCGGCGCGGTGACGCCGGTCTATGGCCGCTCGTAGTCAGTGCCTCGTCAGACGTTCCGCCAGTGTCTTCCCGCTCGGCGGCACGCCGGTCCGCTCCGCCTTTTGGTCGATCTGCCAGTAGGCGCGCTGGATATAGCTCACGCCGAGATAGCGGAACGGCTCCGGCTCCCAATTGGGCGAGCGGTGGTTGACGCAGGGCAGCGTCGTGATCTCGGACTTCACGCCGGTGATGAGATCGGCAAGCACGCGGCCGGATAGGTTCGTCGTCGCGACGCCGTTGCCGACATAGCCGCGCGCGCTCGCGAGCCCGCGCGCCGGGTCGTACATCATGGTCGGCATGAAATCGCGCGGGGCACCGAGCGGACCGCCCCAGGCATGGGTGAAGCGCACGTCCTTCAGGCGTGGAAACCATTTCCGCACGTTGTCGCGGAACATCTGGATTGTCGGCCCATGACGGTCGTACTCGTCCTCGATCTTTGAGCCGAAATGATACGGCGCGCCGCGCCCGCCGAACAGAATGCGCCCGTCGGCCGTCTTCGCCATGTACTCGATCGTAAGACGGCAGGAATCGACGCACTCGCGTCCTTTCCAGCCGATCTCGGCCCAATCGGCCGCTGCGAGCGGTTCTGTCAGGGTCATCAGCGAATAGACCGGGATCAATTGCCGGTGCAGCTTTTGCAATCGCGTGAGATAGGCTTCGCCGCAAAGCACGATCGTCTTCGCGTGGATGTCGCCGCGCGCGGTATGTAGCGCCGGACGGGCACCTGTCGAAAAATCGGTTACCTCCGTCTGCTCGTAGATCGTCGCTCCGCGCCGCTCGACGGCGCGCGCCAGGCCGCGGACGAGCCGGCCCGGATGGATGTTCGCTGCATCCTTGTAATAGATCGCTCCCAGCACGCCTTCGATCTTCACCCGCGCATCGGTCTGCATCTTGTCCAGCAATTGAACCCGGTCGCCGAGCCCGAGCTGCTCGAATTCGGCATGCGCGTCGCGTATCGCCGGCAATTGCTGCGGCCCGCGCGCGACGGACATGCCGCCGCCCTTCGCGAAATGGATATCGATCCCTTCTGCCGTTGCGATCCGCGCGACCTCGTCGACCGAGGCAGCCATGGCCCGGTAGAGCGCGACGGCCTGTTCCCGCCCATGGTGTTTTGCGAGCGCTCCCAGGCTGATCGGAAAGTGGGCCGTGCACCAGGAGCCGTTGCGCCCCGAGGCGCCGAAGCCCGCAATCTCCTTCTCGACGATGGCGATCTTCAACGACGGCTGCCGCGCCAACAGGTAATACGCGGTCCATAGCCCCGAATATCCGGCGCCGAAAATTGCCACGTCGACGTTCACGGATCCGCTCAAGGCCGGCCGCGGCGCGAGATCGTCGCCGCAGGTCTCGAGCCAATAGCTGAAGGAGGCGTAATCTTTCATTGCGCGACCGTTGTAGGGGTGCCGACGCGCGAGTTAGGTAGCACGTTGTGGGCAAGCCCGGCTCCGCCCCCGCCCACCACCACGACGTCGAAGACTTCCTCGCGCATGCCGCTAGGGTATCTGCGCCGCCCGGCGCCCGGCGATGGTGCCTGCGATCTTGCCGAACACGGCGCCCGCCATGAGCCCGGTGCCGCCCGGGTAGTTGAAGTAGAACAGTCCCCCGACCAACTCGCCGGCGGCGAACAACCCTGGAATCGGCCGGCCGTCCAGGTCGATCACGCGCCCGTCAGTGTCGATCTTCAGCCCGCCGAAGGTGAAGGTCACGCCGCAGGTGACCGCGTAGGCCTCGAACGGCGGCTCGTCGATGGTATTCGCCCAATTCGATTTCGCGACCGCCAGCCCGATCGTGGCGCGGCCGTCCTTGACGTTGGGATTGAACGGCACGTCGCGCTTCACGGCCGCGTTGTAGGCCTTGATGGTGGCGAGCGCGCGTCCCGGGTTCACGTCGTCGAGCTTCTGCACCAGCTCTTCGAGTGTGTCGGCGCGCACCTTGGTGACGCGCTTGATGCGGTACTCGTCGCGCAGGAGGTGCAGGACCTTCTTGTCGAAAACCTGCCAGGCGAACTGCCCCGGTTGACCGAGGATGACGCGGCCGTACTTGGCGTAGGTGTAGTTGCGGAAATCCGCGCCCTCGTCGACGAAGCGCTCGCCGACGGCGTTCAGCATGATGCCGAACGGATAGGAGTGCTTCTGGAAGTTGTCGCCGACGGAGAGGTCGCCGAACTCCGGCGCGTTGCGGTCCCAACCGACCGCGTGGCAGCCGGACCAGTTGCCGGTCGGCATTGCACCCATGTCGAGAGCCATCTTGATGCCGTCGCCGGTGTTGAACCGCGTCCCGCGCACCTTGGCGAGATCCCAACCTGGGCCCAGGTAGCGGGTGCGCCATTCGGCGTTGGCCTGGAAGCCGCCGGCCGCGAGCACGACGCACTTCGCCGCAACGTCGGTAGTGTGGCCGTTGTGCCGGACGCGCACGCCCTTCACGCCGTCGTCGTCGACGATCAGCGACAGCACGCGCGCCTCATAGGCGACCTTCACGCCATTCTTGACGGCGCTGCGCGTGAGCCCGGCGATGAGCTCAGGCCCGCCGCCCCACGCCTCCACCGTGAGCCCGCCCCAGAACTTGAACTTGCCATCGACCTTGAAGGCCTGGCGGCCGTAGATCGGCGCGAAGCGGATGCCTTTGCTCCGCATCCAGCGCATGGTCTCCTTGCTGCGCTTGACCAGAAGCTCGCAGAGTTCCGGATCGGTCCGGTATTCGGTGACCCGGCCCATGTCGTCGAAGAACATTTCCTCGCTGTAGGTCCCGAAATCGGTGTTGGCGATCTCCTGCTCGGTGAGATCTGGCATGAGCGCCTTCAGGTCCTCGACGCCGTCGTAAACGCAGCGGAAGGCGCCGGCGGTGAAACGGCTATTGCCGCCGGCTTCCTCTACGGGCGCGCGCTCGAGCACGAGCACCGACGCGTTGTGCTCGGCCGCGGCGAGCGCCACGCAGAACGCGGCGTTGCCGGCGCCGACCACCACCACGTCACTGGTCCAGGGTAGAGTGCTTTGCATGCCGTCCATTTCTTTGCCGGCCCCGCCGGCCCCGCCTATCGCAATCATTCAGCAAAACCATTCTGCCAAAGGCAAACCTGCGGCGATAGGCTGCAAGACGGTACGTTCGCACTGCCGCGGTTCCGGGCCTCGCCTATTGTTACTAAAGAATCTCAAAAACCCGATAGACCGGTCCCTCCGGCAATCGATGCCCAACGGCAACGCTGAGGATGTTATTTAGCCAGCCATATTTTTCCGATGACGTCTCGAAAAATGGCGCAGCGCGCAAATAATACAAAGCGGGACTAACTTGTTCGCCGCGGGCGATGCGGTCCAGCACATCTTGCGGGCCATGGCGCAGGCCGTGATAGGTCATGCCGACGAAATGCCCGTCATCGGTTTCCATGACGACACGAACATCGAGCGTCCAGGCAGCATCGGAGCGGACGGTCTGCCAATCGCTGCCGCCGGGAAGCAATCGGCCGCGCAACCGCTCGCCCTCGAAACGGCCACCGGTGATCACGCCAACACGGCGATCGATGCTTGGCGTCTTGCCGATGACGGTCGCTTTTTCGACGTGCAGCAGGAAAATGAACAGCGGCCGGGTGCGCAGCTCCTTCATTTCCATGGGCAGGATTTCTTCAAGCGAAGGTGTGCTCACGGAACGAGTCTCCCTGCTCTAGTGCGATGTGGGGTTAGGCCAGCATTCGCACCGGATTTTCCACGAAACCCTTGAAGGCGGCCAGCAACTCTGCGCCGAGCACGCCGTCCACCACGCGGTGATCGCAGGAAAGCGTCACCGTCATGACGCTGACAAAGGCGATGCCACCGTCTGGTCTCTCCACCGGCTGTCGCCGCACGGCGCCGACCGCAAGGATGGTGGCGTGCGGCGGATTGATGATGGCGGAGAATTCGCGCACACCATGCATGCCGAGGTTAGAAATCGCGGAAGCGCCGCCCTGATATTCCTGCGGTTTGAGGCGACGCTCGCGTGCGCGGGCCGCCAAGTCTTTCATTTCCGTTGAGATCGTTCGCACGGTCTTACTCTCGGCCTTGCGCACCACCGGCGTGATCAGGCCGCCTTCGATGGCGACGGCAACGGCGACGTCCGAGTGCGTGAAGCGAAGAATGCGGTCCTCGGCCCACACGGCGTTGGCGTTCGGCACCTGCTGCAGCGCCGCCGCCCAGGCTTTGATGACGAAATCATTGAGCGAGGACTTGAAGCTTGGCTTCCCATCCTCGTCGCGGGGGGCAGCTGCGTTTGCCTCCTCGCGCACCTTGGTGAGCGCGTCGATCTCCACGTCGGCGACGAGATAGAAATGCGGGATCGTCTGTTTTGCCTGGGTCAGGCGCTGGGCGATGGTCCGGCGCATGCCGTCGAGCGGAATTTCCTCGTACGGCGTGTTCGGGTAGAGCGCCTTGACCTGCGCGGTGGAAAGGCTGCCGACCGGCGCCGCAGCAGCGGCGACTTTGCCGGCTCCGCCGGCCGCTGCGGTTTCGACGTCGCGCCCGACGATGCGGCCATGCGGCCCGGAGCCGGGTACCCGGGAAAGATCGAGCCCGGCGTTTGCGGCGAGGCGGCGCGCGAGCGGAGTTGTGACCACACCGCTGGGAAGCCGGGCGGGGCCATAGTTGCCCTCAGGGGTGCGTACCTCGAAGAACGGATCGAGCGCCGTTATTCTCGGCCTTGGCGCCGAAGGCGGTTGCGCGGCGGGAGCCGGCACGACCGGCGCCGCAGGCGTGCGCGCAGGCGCGGGTTGCACGGGGCGGGCCGCAGCCGGCGCGGGCTTTGCGGTCGCGCGGCTGCCATCGCCGATGACGGCGACCACCGCCCCGACCGGCGCCACATCGCCGACCGGAACGCGAATTTCGGTGAGCACGCCGCCGGCGATCGCCTGGATTTCCATGGAAACCTTGTCGGTCTCGATCTCGAACAGATTTTCGCCGGCCTTGACCGTGTCGCCGACCCCCTTGAACCAGTTCGTAACCTTGCCTTCCGCGACGGTCTCGCCGAGCTGCGGCATCAGCACTTCCATTTCGGCGTCCCCACTCGCGACCGTCTACCAGCTCAATGAAATGTATTGCGTCTCGAGAAACTCCATCAGCCCCTCGTGCGCGCCTTCGCGGCCGATGCCGCTCTGCTTCATGCCGCCGAACGGAGCCGCAGGATCCGAGACCAGGCCACGATTGAGGCCGATCATGCCGAAATCGAGTCGCTCGGAGACGCGCAAGCCGCGTCCGACGTCCTTGGTGTAGAGGTAGGCAACGAGGCCGTACTCCGTATCGTTGGCACGCTTGACGAGCTCGTCCTCCGTCTTGAACGTCTGCAGTGCGGCGACCGGGCCGAAGATTTCTTCGCGCAGCATCTTGGCGCCGTCGGGCACCCGGGTGAGCACGGTCGCCGGATAGAAGAATCCCGCGCCTGCCGGCGCCTTGCCGCCGGTCTCGACCTTGGCTCCTTTCTTCACCGCATCGTCGACGAGGCTCGTCACCTTGTCGCGCGTCTCCGCATTCACCAGCGGCCCCAGCGCAACCCCTTCATCAAGGCCGTTGCCCATCTTCAGCGCCTTCATCCGGGCGGTAAGTTTCTCAGCGAATTCGTCGTGAATTTTCTCGTGCACATAGAATCGGTTAGCCGAGGTGCAGGCCTCGCCCATATTACGCATCTTGGCGATCATGGCGCCGTCGACTGCCGCGTCGATGTCGGCGTCCTCGAACACGATGAAGGGCGCGTTGCCGCCGAGCTCCATGGCGGGCTTCAGCACGTTGTCGGCGG
The DNA here is from genome assembly GCA_035601815.1 of Xanthobacteraceae bacterium. Taxonomy (GTDB): domain Bacteria; phylum Pseudomonadota; class Alphaproteobacteria; order Rhizobiales; family Xanthobacteraceae; genus DATNNN01. Next base: position 8,348 of record DATNNN010000124.1, read on the forward strand.
CGGCGTGCAGAAGCTTGCGTCCCACCTCGGTCGAGCCGGTAAAGGAGATCACGCGAACTCGCGGATCGTGCAGCATGGTGTCCACGACCGGACCCGAGCGGCGCGAGGGAATGACGTTGACGACGCCGGCCGGCACTCCCGCCTCTTCCAGGATCGGCATCAGCGCGAGCATGGTGAGCGGGGTTTCCGACGCGGGCTTGAGCACGACCGTGCAACCCGCCGCCAGCGCCGGCCCGATCTTGCGGGTCGCCATGGCGGCGGGAAAATTCCACGGCGTCACCAGTACCGCGACCCCGGCGGGCTTGTGCTGCACGAGAATGCGGGCGCCGGAAGAGGGCGCGCGCGACGCGCCGCCGATGTTGCGCACGGCCTCTTCCGCGTTCCAGCGGAAGAACTCGGCCGCATAGGCGACCTCGCCGCGGGAGTCGGAGAGCGCCTTGCCATTTTCGAGCGTGATCAGCTTGGCGAGCCGTTCGGCGTCGCGCATGATCAGCTCGTACGACTTGCGCAGGATTTCGCCGCGTTCGCGGGGCTTCTTGGCCGCCCAGCCGTCAAAGGCCGCGGCCGCCGCATCGACCGCCGCCTTGGCGTCGGCGATGCTCGCGCTCGCCACCGAGGCGATCGCCTTCTCGGTGGCCGGATCGATGACGTCAAAACGGCTGTTGTCGGAGGAGGGCGTCCACTTGCCCCCGATCCATAGATCAGTCGGAACCTTGGCGAGCAGATTGTCGTACATGACTCGACCTCAAAGCGAACGCCGTATCCGATCGACGATGCGATCGACCGAAGGCAACGCCATGTCTTCCAGCACCTCGGCGGCCGGGAGCGGAATGTGCGGCGTCGTGATCCGCACCGGCGGCCCGTCGAGATCATAGAAGGCTTCATCGGCGACGATCGAGACGATCTCCGCCCCCCAGCCGCAGAGCCGCGGATTCTCCTCGACCGTAAACAATCGGTGCGTGCGGGCGATCGAGCCGAGGATCGTCTGGGTGTCGAGCGGCACCAGCGAGCGCACGTCGATGACCTCGCAGTCGATGTTGTGCTCCGCTTTCAGCTCCTCCGCCGCTTCGACGGCGCGCGGGACCATGAGCGCGAGCGCGAGGATCGTGGCGTCGCGACCGGGGCGGACGATGTTCGCGATGCCCAGCCGATCCACGATTTCGCCGTCCGGCACTTCGCCCTTCACCGGGTAAAGCGACTTGTGCTCGAGGAAGATCACCGGGTCGGGATCGCGTACGGCCGCCGCGAGGAGACCGATTACATCACGCGGGTTCGACGGCGCCACCACCTTGAGGCCGGGAATCATCATGCACCAGTTCTCGACGCTCTGGCTGTGCTGGGCGCCGAAACGCGCGCCGCCGCCGTTCGCCGTGCGCACGACGAGCGGGCACTTGGTCTGGCCGTTGGAGATGTAGCGGTGCTTGCTGAACTCGTTGGCGATGTAGTTGAAGCAGACGGCGAAGAAATCGGAAAACATGATCTCAGCGATGGGCTTGAGGCCGGTCATAGCTGCGCCCATGGCGGCGCCGAGGATCGCCTGTTCGGAGATAGGGGTGTCGCGCACGCGCTTGGGCCCGAACTGCTCGAGCAGACCGACGGTGGTCTTGAACACGCCGCCGGCGGCGGCGACGTCCTCGCCGAAGAAGACCACATCCGGGTCGCGTTGCATTTCCTGCGCGATGCCGCGGGCGACCGCGTCGCGATAGGTCAGTTCCGCCATGCCCAGCCTCCATCGGCGTAGACGTCGGTGGTGAGAATATCGGGCGGCGGCGGCGGGGCGGCCTTGCACTTCTCGGTCGCCTCGTCGACCTTGCGCTTGACCTCGGCCTCGATCCGGTCGATCGCGTCTTTACCGATGCCGAACTGAACCAGACGCTCGCGGTAAATCTTGATCGGGTCACGCTCGCGCCACTTTTCCAGCTCGCCGGCGGGCCGGTACTTGGCCGGGTCGGCGCGCGAATGGCCGCTATAGCGATAGGTCTTGCATTCGATTAGCGACGGCCCGCCGCCGCCGCGCGCTTTCTCGTAGGCCGCGCGCGCGGCGCGATAAACAACATCGGCGTCCTGCCCATCGATAACGATGGATTCGAGCCCGTAGGCGCGCGCGCGGTCGGCGGCGGGATTCTCGACCGCCGTCACTTCGCCGATCGGCGTGTATTCCATGTAGAGGTTGTTCTCGCATACGAAGACGACGGGAAGCTTCCACACTGCCGCGAAATTCAGCGCCTCGTGGAAGTAGCCAATGTTGGTGGTGCCGTCGCCGAAAAAGCAAACCGACACGTCCTTGTCGCCCCGATACTGCGCGCGCCAGGCGGCACCACAGGCGATCGGCATGTGGGCGCCGACGATGGCGTAGGAGCCCATGACGCCGTGCTCCTCGGAGGTCAGATGCATGGACCCGCCCTTGCCGCGCATGAGGCCGTTGTTGCGCTGCATGAGCTCGCCCAACACCTTTTCAATCGGGACGCCGCGCGCGAGCGTGTGAGCGTGGCCGCGATAGGTGCAGAAGCTGAGATCGCCCGGCTTCATGGCGGCGGCAAATCCGGCGGCGACCGCTTCCTGGCCAAGCGAGAGATGGCTCGTGCCCTTCACCAGGTTCTGCAGAAATAGATCGTAGGCGCGCTGTTCGGCTTCGCGGATTTCGACCTGCAAGCGGTACAGGGTGAGCCGCATTGCTTCGCCGATGTCGTCATTCGGCGGGCGGCTTGGTCTTTTCGCCATTTCGAGCCTCACGATCGCGCCAACAGACTGCGCTCGTTCGTACCATCTCGACTTCCCAGCTTCAACGTAAAGCCCTGCGTGGTGATTTCCCCGGTCCATGCAAACATGCAAATTCCTCGTTGACTTTCCGGTTAGCATGGAATTTGGCCGGGGAGACCCATCCCACTCGGGGCCGGCGTTACCGTGCTCCGGTCGCAGGCCGCACGCCACGCTGCTGCCGCATCGCCGGCGTCAGTTGCCCTGCGGGGAATACGCTCGCTGTTGCGGCGTTCAACGATAAGCGAATGACGGCATGGAGGTTCGCAATCATGACCAGCAGTATCAACCGTCGCGAAGTTCTCATGCTTGGCGGCAGCGCCGCGGCCCTTCTTGCCATGGCCGGGTTGTCGTTCCCGGCGTTCGCCCAGTCGGGCGGCATGAAGATCGGGATCGTCGGCTCGGGTCGGGTCGGCGGAACCTTGGGCGAGCTCTGGGTCAAGGCCGGTCATCAGGTGCTGTTGTCCTCGCGCCATCCCGAAGAACTGAAACCGCTTGCCGAGAAGCTGGGACCGCGCGCGCGTGCCGGCACGGTGCAGGAGGCGGTGAATTTCGGCGACGCCATCCTCGTTGCCGTGCCCTACGGTGCGCTGCCGCAGATCGGCCGCGACTTCGGCAATGTGCTTTCCACCAAGATCGTGATCGATGCCAGCAACCCGATCGCTTCCCGCGACGGCGAAATCGTCAAGGAGGCGCAGGAGATGGGACCCGGCGCCACTTCCGAGAAATATCTCGGCAAGCATCTCGTGCGCACGTTCAACTCGGTAGGCACGCGCAACCTCCTGAACGAATCCAATCGCCCCGGCGAGAAGATCGGCATGCCGTTTGCGGGCGATGACCCCGAGGCCGTGCGCGTCGCGTCCCAGCTCGTCCGCGACGCCGGCTTCGAGCCGGTGGTGGTGCCGCTCGCGCGCGCCCGCGAGTGGGCGCCGGGCTCGCCGTTGTTCGGCAAGGCGCTTCCGGTTTCGGAGGTGCGCCGCGCACTCGGACTCGCCCAGTGAGCCGAGCCAAGGCGGAAGCCGCCGCGTCGGGCCGCGGCGGATTTCTCTACCGCGGGCTCCGGCGGATCATGGACGTGGCGCCGGCGGAAGTATCGGCGCTCGCCTGGTCGTGGCTCTACATCTTCTCGGTGCTGTCGTCCTATTACGTGATGCGGCCGATCCGCGACCAGATGGGGGTCGCGGGCGGGGTGAGCAACCTGCAATGGCTCTTCCTCGGCACGCTCGCCGGCATGCTCATCCTCAACGTGCCGTTCGCGTATCTGGTGAAGACGCTGCCGCGCACGCGCTTCATTCCCATCACCTACCGCTTCTTCGCCGCCAACATTCTGCTCTTCGCGCTGGCGCTGCATTTCGCCGACGCCGAGCAAACGGTCTGGCTTGGCCGCGCCTTCTTCATCTGGATTTCAATCTTCAATCTGTTCGTGGTGTCGGTGTTCTGGGCGCTGGTCGTCGACCTCTTCACCTCCGAGCAGGGCAAGCGCCTGTTCGGCTTCATCGCCGCCGGCGCCACCATCGGCGCCATCGTCGGCTCCGGCGTCACCGCTTCGCTGGCGCGCCATGTGCCGGTGGCCTTCCTGCTGGTTGCCGCCGCGCTCGTGCTTGAGGGGGCGGTCTTCAGCGTCGGGCGCCTGTCGCGCCTGTCGACCAAGCTTGGCGATCATCCGTCGACGAACCGGGTGATCGGCGGCAGCGTGCTCGCCGGCATCACCCACCCGTTCAAGTCGCCCTACCTGATGGGCGTCAGCCTGTTCATCCTCTTGTTCGCCATCACGTCGACCTTCATCTATTTCCAGCAGGCCGGCATCGTCAGCCAGAGCTTCTCCGACCGCGCCTCGCAGACGCAGTTCTTCGCCAGCATCGATCTCGCCGTGAACGCGATTACCCTTGTGGTGCAGCTGTTCTTCACCGGCCGCATCGTTCGCTACTTCGGCGTTGCGATCACGCTCGCCTTCCTGCCGGCGCTGACGCTCCTCGGCTTCGGCGCGCTGGCCCTGATGCCGGGCGTGGCGATGCTCGTGGCGTTCCAGGTGCTGCGGCGCTCCAGCGACTACGCCATCGCGCGGCCGACCCGCGAGGTGCTCTACACCGTGATCCCGCGCGAGGACCGCTACAAGGCCAAGAATTTCATCGATACGGTCGTCTACCGCGCCGGCGATCAGATCGGCGCCTGGTCGTTCGCGCTGGTGGCAAGCGTCATGGGCGGCACTGCCGAGATCGCGATCGTGGCGATTGCGCTGTCGGCGCTGTGGCTGGTCAACGCCTTGTGGCTCGGTCGCCGCCAGGCGACGCTCGCGGAAGATCGGTTGGCGCGGAGTTCGTCACCGCCGAAACGAAGGGGTCGTGCCTAGCTTAACGCTTCATTAGGCCGCCCGGCAGACCTTGGCCATCCACAGGGCGGAAGGTGTCGTTACGGCCATGGACGGCGTGCACTACCTGCTGAACGGATTGACGGCGCCGCTGTCGAGTCTCGTCAATCCCTCCTTCGGGCTGAGCATCTTCTATCTGTTGTCGTCGTTGGTCGTGGTGGCGGGCGTGTACGCCGGCACACGCCGCCGCGTTCGCGGCAACCTGGTTCGCTTGTTTCATTATGCGCTGCCCAGGAAACTGCTGCTGCACCGATCGGCGCTGCTGGACTACCGCTACTACTTCATCAATGGAGCATTGCGCGCGCTGGTCTACGGCTGGCTGATCGTCGGAGGCGAGGTTTGGAGCCGGCTCACGCTGGCCGGCCTCGTAGGAATTTTCGGCGCGCACCAAGTGGACGCGACGACGAGCTACGCGGTCGCCGCGCTCACGACGCTGATCTTCGTGGTCGCTTTCGATCTCGGGTACTGGGTTTCTCACTGGCTCCTGCACAAGAGCTCGCTGTTGTGGGAATTTCACAAGGTTCATCACTCGGCCGAGGTGCTGAATCCTTTCACCGCCTATCGTTCCCATCCGGTCGAAGACCTGTTGTCGTTTAACTTCATCTCGATCGCGACCGGTTCATCCTATGGCGTGCTCGTATACATATTTGGTGCTAACGCGCAGCCGTTCACGCTCTTGCAGATGAACGTGGTGATGCTGATGTATTTCCTGACGATCTTTCACCTGCGTCACACCCATGT
>DATNNN010000125.1:0-5420 GCA_035601815.1 Xanthobacteraceae bacterium
CTCTATCTCGTCGTCGTGCTCGAGCCGCCGGCGCCCGACCCGTGGGCCACCGTCTTTCGCACCTCGGGCTGGTACCTCGGCTTCTTGCAGGCGCTGGTGGTGGCGGCGATCGGCAAGTTCTTCATCGAGAACGTGCACTAGGACATCGCCGCATCCGTCAACGATCGGCGAACGCGAGCTTGGCGCCGAGCGCGACGAACGCCGCGGCGAAGGTGCGGCGCATCCACGTCAATACCCGCGGCCGCGAGATCACGTGGTCGCGAATTGAGGCGGCGAACAGCCCGTAGCCGACGAAGATCACGAAGGTCATCAGCATAAAAACGGCGCTCAGCGCCAGCATGCGCGAAAGCGGATGCAGCTCATCGGCGCTGACGAACTGCGGCAGGAATGCCAGAAAGAAAATCGACAGCTTCGGATTGAGGATGTTGATCAGGATGGCCGTCACGGTCACCTGAACCGCCGAACGGGTGCCGGCCTCCTTCTCCACCCGCAGCGCGCCGCGCTCGCGCAGCGTGCTCCAAGCCATATACAGAAGATAGGCGACGCCGAGATACTTGAAGGTCTGAAAGGCGAGCGCGCTGGTGTGCAGGAGCGCCGCCAGTCCCACGATCGCGGCGGCCATGTGCGGGACAATGCCGATGGTGCAGCCGAACGCGGCAACGACGCTCGCGCGGGAACCACGCGAGAGGCCTGTCGCGAGCGTGTAGAGAACGCCGGTGCCGGGCGAGACGATGACGATGAACGAAGTGAGCAGGAATTCAACGCTCACGACCAACGCTCCTCTCGCGGGCAGCCTTGCGGGACAAGAATGTCCCCGGTTGGCGAGGCAAGCAAGGTGAATTAAGGTGACGCTGCTTTTCGGCGGGCGTGAACTTCCTTGAAAGGAAACCTCGATGTCGACCGACCTCAAGTACTTGGCGTTTACGGCAATGCTCACGGCGGCGCTGTGGCTTCCGTACATAACCTGCCAGGTGATGACCAACGGCTTTCTCGAGCCGCCCAACTATCGCGACCCGGCACAGCGGCCGGTGCCGCTGTGGGGCAAACGCGCGGACCGGGCCTATCTGAACGCGGTCGAGGCGTTCGCGCCCTTCGCGGCGCTCGTGATCGTGGCGCATCTGGCCGGCAAGGCCAACGCCATGACCGCGTTTTGGGCGGTCTCCTTCTTCTGGCTGCGCCTCGCCCACGCCATCGTGTTTCTGCTCGCAATTCCCTACATCCGGACCGTGCTTTTCACGCTTGGCTTCGTGGCGGTTGCGGGGATCTTCTGGGAAATAATCAAGTAGCTGTTCCCACGATGAATGCGACGACTCCTCGCTAGCGAAGAAGCAACGCAAGTCATGGCCAGCGCCGCAAGCAATGCCCGCGTAGTGGTTTCGAAAAACGGCCCGTACATGGTCGCGGGTAATGTCCCGCTTTCGAAACAGACCATCGGCACGGATCCTGAAGGCGGTTCCGAAAAGTGGATCGAGGGCGCGAGCGTCACGGCGGGAGAAAAATATGCGCTCTGCCGGTGCGGTCATTCGAATAAGAAGCCGTTCTGCGACGGCACGCACACCAAGATCGGCTTCGACGGCACCGAGACGGCGAGCCGGCAACCCTATGTGGAGCAGGCCCGCGTTTTCGACGGCCCGACACTGCTGCTTACCGATGTGGAGAGCCTGTGCGCGTTCGGGCGCTTCTGCGACCCGAACGGCAAGGTGTGGCACCAGGTCCGACGCACCGACGATCCCGAGGTGCGGGCGACCTTTCTCCGGCAGGTGGAAAGTTGCCCGGCCGGCCGCCTGGTGGCTTGGGACAAGGCGACGCGGAAGCCGGTCGAGAAGGAATTGCCGGTTTCGATCGGCTTCGTTGAAGACCCGGAGCAGCAGTGCAGCGGGCCGCTCTGGCTGCGTGGCGGGATCAGTGTGGCCTCGGCGGACGGCTTCGCATACGAGGTGCGCAACCGCGTCACGCTATGCCGTTGCGGTCAGTCGCGGAACAAGCCGTTCTGCGACGGCACGCACGCGGCGATAAAGTTCCGCGACGAGTAGACGTCAGCTCTTGGCAGCGCGTTTCACTGCGGCCGGCGGTACTTCAAACGCGATCGCCAACGCGCCGGCAACCGAGAGGACCGCGGCGGCGATGAGGCCGAGCCGGTAGCCGGACGCAAATGCCCCGAGACCCGCGGCCATGGCCACGCCAGCGAGCTGCGCGACACGGCTGATGGCGTTGTTGATGCCGGAGGCGAGGCCTTCGTCGGTGTCTTCCACGCTCGACATCACCGAGGCGGTTAGCGGCGCCACCAGTACGGCGAACGAGACGCCCAAGAGCGTCATCGGGCCGATCACGCCGGCGATCAGCGATGCGTCGTGCGCGAGCGCCATCCAGACATAGGAAAGCGCCGCGCCGAGCGGTCCGACAATGAGCATGGTGCGCGCCCCGATCTTGTCCGCCAGGCCGCCAAAGAGCTGGGACAAGAGACCGACGCTGAGCGCGAAAGGCAGAAAGGCCAGGCCGGCGTCGGTCGACAGCAGCTCGCGACGGTCAACGAGATCGAACGGCAGCAGGAAAAACATGACGGAAAGCCCGGCATAGACCATGAGCGTCGCTACATTCAGGCCGACAAAGACCCGGTTCTTCGCCAGCCGCGGCGGCGTCATCGGATGCGCGCTTGCGCGCTCCCAGAATGCGTAGACGCCGATTCCGGCGGCGCCGAGCGCGCCGACGCCGACAATCGCGGCGTCCGACATGGCCGCGGCCGCGGACACCGCTTCGCTCCGCCCGATCTGGCTCAGCGCCCAGGCGAGCGCTCCGAGCGCCGCGGCGATGATGGCGGCGCCGATCAGGTCGAACCGGCGCGGCTCGTGCCGGTCCGCGGGCGCCGAGATCCACAGGAGCCCGACCGCGACGACGGCGAGGGGTGGGTTGATCCAAAACACCGCTTGCCAGCCGAAGGTCTCGGTCAGCCAGCCGCCGAGGACCGGGCCCCCGGCCGTGGTCAAGGCCGATGCTGCCGCCCACACACCGATCGCGCGGTTGCGCTCGCCTTTGGGGTAGGTAGCGCCGATCAAGGCGAGGCTCGCCGGCGTCAGCAGCGCCGCGCCGATTCCCTGCACGACACGGGCAACGATCAGCCACGCCGCCGACGGCGCCAACGCGCAGGCGACCGACCCTGCCGCGAAAATTAGGCAGCCGATAGCCAGCACGCGAGCCTTGCCATGCGCGTCGGCGAGCGCGCCGCCGATCAAGGTCAGCGACGCCAGCGCCAGAACGTAGCCGTTGAGGACCCACTGCACCGCGGCGAGATCGGCGTTGAGCGCGGTGCGGAGCTTTGGCAGCGCGACCGTGAGCGCGGAGCCGTCGATGAACGCCATGGAGGAGGCGAGCACGCAGGCGGCGAGCACCATATGGCTTCGCCGGGGCGAGAATTCCGGCGCGGACGCGCGCGCCGCGGCGTCGATGACCCCGCGGCTGCACGGCTCGACGAAGGGCTGCGCCATGATCAGGCCGCGGGCTTTTCCGCGATCGCGTCGACGCGCTTTGGATAGAAGGCGAGATGGTCTTTGATCTGGGCGACGGCGGCAAAGGGCGCTTCGTAGGTCCACACGGCATTCAATGAGTGTTCCTCGCCGATGGGAATGCTGTAGTAGGCGCAATCGCCCTTATAGGGGCAGTAGGTGGCGTGGTCCGTCCGCTGCAGCAGCGACATGTCCACATCCTTGCGCGGGATGTACTGGACCGGAGCATACCCCGCCTCGCGTAGGGTCAGCGCCTCACGGGTGTCGGCGACGACACGGCCCGCAACGGACACGACCACCCGCGCCGGGTTCGGCTCGATCGTGATGGGATGGTCGGAACCCGGGAGCTTGATCGGCTTGGCTGTCATGGCCTCGCGTCCCTTCATCCGCCGATCGTGTCCCGACCCCGCGTAGGTACAGGCGCGCAGCCAGGCGGTCGAGCGGTAAACATATACTCATCTGCGAGTCTTTCGCAGCTCAACCCTTCTCGGAAACTGAATTCCCGTCACCGGCCTTTGCTGCCGCGATATCCGGTTTCGCACGTGCGCGTCGTCGCGTAGTCTTTAGCCGGTTGCCCGTTGAGACGGGAGCGCCGAAATCTCCGTTCGGGAGAAGGACGCGCAGATTGCCGCCCTCGGGTATTGCCCAGTGGAGGATCACATGCCGACGTTCATCTTGTCAGGAAGTTGGACCGATCAGGGAATTCGTTCGGTCAAGGACGTTCCCAAGCGCACCCAAGCCGCCAAGGACCTCGCCAAGAAACTGGGAATCGAGATCAAGCAGGTCTATGTCACCTCGGGTGATCACGATCTGCTCGTCATCGTCGATGCTCCGAGCGGGGACGAGGTCGCCAAGTTCGCGCTCGCAATCGGCTCGTTGGGAAACATACGAACCAGTATGTCCCGGGCTTGGTCTGAATCCGAATTTGCCAAGCTCTTATCCGGGCTGCCGTAGCAGCCAGATCTACTCTCCGGATCGCTTCAGTCCGGCAACGCTTCCCTTGCTGCGCTGCCGAACTGGCGATTGAGCAGCACCAGCACCACCACCGCAGTCGCGGCGGCAAGCGCGTAGGCGTTGATGAACCAGCCGAGATAGCCGATGGCGAGGAAGAAGGCGCGCTGGCCGCGGTTGAAGTGGCGGCCGGCGAGCGTCGTCATGGCGGCGACACGCGCCGCCGCGGCGCCGGCGGCCTTGGCGTTGGCCGACCCGGGTTCCGGCGTCGCGCCCAGCAAGATCGCCGCGTAGTTGAACAGGCGATACGACCAGGCGAACTTGAAGAAGGTATAGGCGAAGATCACCAAGAGCCCCAGCGTCTTCACTTCCCACACCGTGGCGGTGGGGCGAGAGGCGAAGGGGAGTGCCGCGAAGATCGCCATCACCTCGTCGGTGGAGCGCAGCAGCGCCAGCGTGCCGCCGATGGCGATGAGCGCCGTGGAGGCGAAGAACGCCGTGCCGTTCTGCAGCGAGGTCATGATCTGGCTGTCGACGATGCGCAGATCGCGCTCCCGCATGGTCTCCATCCAGACTTCGCGATAGCGGTCCATACGCCGGTTGAGGCTCTCGCGGCCGAGTGCCGTGAACTCCATGAGGACGGAGTAGCCGCCCCAGGCGAGCGCGAACCAGGCCAGTGCCAGATAGTCGGCGGTGGTGAAGCCGGACATGCGCCGTTCTAGCGCATCGGTCGGCCGCCGCCTACGCCGTCAGCGCTGCGCGAACGACCCGTTCGCCGGCTTGCCGATGTAGCCCGACATGATCATGAGCCCGCTTTCCTTGTCGCGCAGCGCGAACAGGAATGGCTTGTCGACGATCACCGGCACCTCGCCGATCTCGGCCATGCGGGTCGCCATCATCACGCCGGTGACGGCGGCGGCCTCGGTGCCTTCCTCGTCGACCTTGAGGAACGTGCGCTGCTGGATGCCG
>DATNNN010000126.1:0-21169 GCA_035601815.1 Xanthobacteraceae bacterium
GTGGAGGCCTCGACCTACAACACCCGGCCCCTCGTGCCGGAGGTTCTCGTGCGCGAGGCGGAGGCGGCGATCGTAAGGCCGCGCCTCGATGCCGACGCGCTGATCGCGCTGGACCGGCTGCCGCCCTGGCTTTCCGCCTGATTTCGCGGCCTCGCGCCACGGCCAACTCCCGCCCTGCCTTCGACATGATAGAGTGAGATTCGATCCGCTTCGCGTTGGCGCGAAGCGGGCGAAGGAGCGCAATTCCGCGTGGCACCTGCGGGCGAACGGAACGAGCCATCCCGGCGCGCTTTGGACGACGCGCTTCGCGCGCTCTCGCGCGCCCTCGCACGCGCCCGCCGCGCGCTGATCTGGGAGCGGCTGTGGCCGCCGATCGCGGCCGTCGCGGTCACCCTCGGCTTCTTCCTCGCCGTGTCCTGGGCGGGCCTGTGGCTCGCGCTGCCGCCGCTCGGACGCATCGCCGGATTGCTGGTGTTCGTGGCCTTGCTCGCGACAAGCCTCATCCCGGCGCTGCGCCTGCGCCTGCCGCGCCGGCCCGAGGCGCTCAACCGCGTCGATCATGCGAGCGGCCTTGCGCACCGCCCCGCGACCACGATTTCCGATCGGCTCGCCGCGTCCACCGAGGATCCGGTGATGCAGGCGCTGTGGCGCGCCCACGTGGACCGCGCCGCCGACGCGGCGCGCCGCTTGCGGGCTGGCATTCCGAGCCCGCGCCTCGCGGCGCGCGATCCTTACGCCGTGCGCGCGCTCGTGCTCGTGGCCGCGGTCGCCACCTTCTTCATGGCCGACGGCGAGCGCGTCAAACGCATCGCCGCCGCCTTCGACTTCAGCGGCGCGGTGACGCCCCGCCTGTACCGCGTCGACGCTTGGGTGACGCCGCCGCCGTACACCGGCCGCGCGCCGATGCTGTTGCCCGGCATCCGCCACGACGCGCCGGCGCCGGGCGAGGTTGCGGCGGTGTCGGTGCCGGCGGGCAGCCACGTGGTGCTGCGCGCCACCGGCCTGAAGACGCTCGACCTCGCCGCGAGCGGCCTCGTCGAGGAGCCGAACGACAGTCCCACCGGCGTCGCCGACGGCGGCCTGGAGCGGCGCTTCCGCATCACGGAAACCGGCTCCCTTTCGATCCGCGGCCTGCCGGCCGGACCCGTCACCTGGGGCTTCCGCGCCGTGCCCGACCGTCCGCCGGTGATCGCGCATCTCCGCGACCCGCAGGTCGTCGGCCGCGCCGGGCTCTCTCTTGCCTATCGCGTCGAGGACGACTACGGCGTCGCCTCGGCCGACGCCCGCTTCATCCGCGCGCCGGACATCGCGCGCGCCGGCCGGCCGGCGCCGCGCCAACTCGTCGGCCCGCCCGACTTCGCCCTCCTGCTTCCCCAGGCGCGCACCCGCGCCGGCGCCGCCGAGACCACCCGCGAACTCGCCGAGCACCCGTGGGCCGGCGCCGTCGTGACGCTGACGCTGCACGCCCGCGATGAGGGCGGCAACGAGGGCGTGAGCGAGCCGCGCGACATCCAGCTTCCCGAGCGCACCTTCACCAAGCCCATGGCGCGCGCGCTGATCGAGCAGCGCCGCAACCTTGCCTTCGACGCCAACGCCCGCGATCAGGTGGCGCTCGCGCTCGACGCGCTGATGATCGCGCCCGAGCGCTTCACGCCGGAGGTCGACATCTACCTCGGCCTGCGCACGGCGTTGACCCGCACCAAGCTCGCCCGCTCCGACGACGACCTGCGCGGCGTGGTCGACTATCTGTGGGAGATGGCGGTGCTAATCGAGGACGGCACCATGTCCGACGCCGAACGTGAGCTCCGCGCGGCCGAGGACGCGCTGCGCCAGGCGCTCGACCGCGGCACCAGCGACGAGGAAATCAAGAAGCTCACCGAGCAGCTTCGCCAGGCCATGGACAAATACCTGCAGGCGCTTGCCGAGCAGATGCGCCGCGACGGCAATACCGACGCCCGCCCGCTCGACCGCAACGCCCGCATGGTGCGCCCGCAGGACCTGAAGAACCTGCTCGACCGCATCGAGAACCTCGCCCGCTCCGGCTCGCGCGAGGCCGCCAAACGCCTGCTCGAGGAGCTGCAGGCCATGCTCGACGGCCTGTCGCGCGGCAAGATGGCGCGCGGCGACCAGCAGGACAGCGACATGATGAGCCAGCTCGACGAGCTTGGCCGCATGATTCAGGAGCAGCAGCGGCTGCGCGACCGCACCTATCGCCAGGGCCGCGAGAGCCAGAGCGAGCGCCGCCAGCGCGGCGCCAATCCCGGCCAGGCCGAACGCGACCGTCAGCGCTTCGGCGAGCTGCGCGAGGGCCAGGAGAACTTGCGCCAGAAGCTCGAGCGCATGCTCGAAGCCTTGCGCGAGATGCGCCGGCGCGGCGAGCAGCAGGGCGAACAGGGTGAGCAAGGCCCCGGCCGCGAGGCGGGCGAGGCGCTCGGCCGCGCCGAGCAGGCCATGCGCGACGCCGAGCGTGCGCTCGGCGAAGGCGAAGGCGACAACGCGGTGGAAGGCCAGGGCCGCGCATTGCAGAACCTGCGCCGCGGCGCTCAGGCGCTCGCCGATTCCATGCAGGGCGGACCCGGCGACGGTCCCGGCGATCCCAACGGCCAGCAGCCGCAGGCGGCCGAGCGTACCGATCCGCTCGGGCGCCCGGTGCGCTCGCGCGAGTATGGCGACGATTTCACGGTGAAGGTGCCAGACGAGATCGACATGCAGCGCGCCCGCCGCGTGCTCGAGGAGCTGCGCAAGCGCCTCGGCGAGTCCGGGCGTCCGCGCCTCGAGCTCGACTACCTGGAGCGCCTGCTGCGCGACTTCTGATTTTTCAGCGAATACTGCCGGTGGCGTCGCCGCGCGTGATGAAGCGCACGAACACCTGTTGCGCTTCCGGCGGCGGCGCGGCGAGCCGGCTCTTGAACGGCATCTGCTCGCCTTCCTTGAGGCTCGCGCGCGGCAGCTGGCTGGTCCAGGCGTAGATCTCGCGTCCCTCCTTGCCGAGCACCGCGAGCCTGAGCTTGGGAATTTCCATGGTCTGCGACGTGACGTTGGCGATCTCGCCCTCGACCACGAGCACCGGGATGCCGTCCTGGCTTGCTTGCGCCGTGCGCACCGAGCGGAACTCTAGCCCGCGCAGGTTCACGGCGAGGCCGACCGCGGCGTAGAAGCCGGCGAGATCGGGCATCGCGCGCACCAGCGTCGTGCGCGCCACGAAGCCGCAGAAGACGACGAGGGCGAGAACGCCGGTCGCAGCCGACAGAGCGAACAGGTGGTCGCGCGGCCGCTTCGGCTTGGCCGGACGCCGCGAGACGCGCGGCCGCGCCGCCTCGATGGGCTCCGCCCCTGCCGGTTCCTCATCGGTGATGAACGCCTCGCTGTCGACGATGATGTCCGCTTCCTTCTCGGCGACGATGATCGCGGTCTCGTCGGGAATGATCGAGGGCGCCTCGATCGCCGGCGCTACGCCGGCGAGCGCCTTGATGATGGGCTCGTCATCGAAGTCGAATTCGACGGGCGGCACGACGATTTCCGTCGCCGCCGACGAAGCCTTGATCGCCCGCGCTTCGAGGATTTTCGTCACCGACGGCGTTTCCTCGATCTCGGCCTCGGGCCGCGGCGGGACGGCGAACCAGATCACCTCGCAGCGGGCGCAACGCACCTCGCGGCCCGCGCCGAGAGCATCGGGCGGAACGCGGAAAGCCGTGGCGCAGCAAGGGCAGGAAAGATGCATGGTGGAAATCATGATTCGCCCCGATTCTGGCGTGCCGGACGTTAACGGATCGGAAACCGTGAATGCCCTTGTCTGGTAACGGCCCAGGCATGGCACCGCCTGGGTTCGCTCTCCGGCCGCCTCCGCCGGGAGAGGCGCCTGGGAGAACCCCCGTTGGTCCGCTTGGAAAAGGTCGATCTGCATTACCGCGGCGCTGCGGTGCTCAAGGACGTGAGCTTCAGCGTCGCGCCCGGATCGTTCCAGTTCCTCACCGGGCCATCCGGCGCCGGCAAGACCAGCCTGTTGCGCCTGCTCTCTCTCTCGCTGCGGCCGTCGCGCGGCCTGCTGGCGCTGTTCGGCCGCGACGTGTCGCGCCTCGGCAGCGAGGAGATCGCGGTGCTGCGGCGTCGCATCGGCATGGTGTTCCAGGATTTCCGTCTGCTCGATCATCTCACCACCTACGAGAACGTGGCGCTGCCGCTGCGCGTCATGGGCCGCGAGGAACCGAGCTATCGCGCCGTGGTGATCGAGCTCCTGCGCTGGGTCGGCCTCGGCGACCGCATGCACGTCTTGCCGCCCGAGCTTTCCGACGGCGAAAAGCAGCGCGCGGCGATAGCCCGCGCCATCATGGTGCGGCCGGAACTCCTGCTCGCCGACGGACCGACGCGCAACGTCGACCCCTCGCTCGCGCAGCGCATGCTGCGGCTGTTCGTCGAGCTGCATCGCTCGGGCACCGCCGTGATCATCGCCACCAACGACATCGCGCTGATGGATCAATACGACGCGCGCCGCCTCGTGCTCAGCGAGGGCCAGCTCTATCTCGACGAATGACGGAGACGGCATGAACGCCCGGGTGACCATCGATGCGCAATTCCAGACGGAAGCCGCGCAATTGCGCCCGACCGCGCCCATCGTGCCGAACGGCACCGCGGCGAGCCGTGCACTGATGGGCGTAATCGCCGTCATGACGTTCGTCGCCGCACTCGCCATCGGCGCCGTGCACCTGGTGCAAGGCGCGGCAGCCCAGTGGCGCACCGACGTCGGCCGCGAGATCACGCTGGAGGTGCGTCCGACGGACGGCCGCAACATCGAGGCCGACGTCGCCAAGGCCATGCAGATCGCCGGGCAATCGCGCGGCGTCGCCTCGGCCCAGGTCTACGGCAAGGACGAGATGGCGAAGCTCATCTCGCCGTGGCTCGGCACCGGCGTCGATCCGTCGAACCTGCCGCTGCCGCGGCTGATCGTGGTGCGTCTCGACGGCAGCGAGGCGAACCTCGCCGCGCTGCGCACAGCACTTGCCAAGGACGTGCCGACCGCGAGCCTCGACGAGGGCAGCCACTGGTCGGCGGAGCTGTCCACCGCCGCCGACACGGTGCTGATGGCAGGCACCGCGCTGCTCGTGCTCGTGCTCTTGGCGACGATCCTCTCGGTCACGGTGGCGACGCGCGGCGCCGTCGCCGCCAACCGTCCGGTGGTGGAGCTCCTGCACGCGGTCGGCGCCCGCGACCAGTTCGTCGCCGGCGAGTTTCAGCGCCATTTCCTCACCCTCGGCGCCCACGGCGGGCTGATCGGCGGCGGCGCGGCGGCCCTGCTCTTCGCCGCGGCCGGGCTCGCCGCCGCGCTGTTGTCGGGGCCCGCCGGGGGCGTGCTCGCCGGCTCCATCATCCTCGATAGTCGCGGTTATGCGGGCATTTTCGGGGTCGCGCTGACGGTAATCGCCGTTACCGCGCTTGCCTCGCGCCTTACCGTCCGACACACCCTCAAAAGCATCCACTGAGTCGGCGCCACGGCCGGGCGGTCGCGCCGGGGCCGCAATTGGCGATACGATCCGGCCGGGACACCATGGCCAGCGCACAAACCCGACGCGAGGATACGCGGCCGGCGGCTCGATCGCTGCGGCCCGCCCGCGTCCTCGTCGCGGCGCTTCTGTTGGCGCTCGCCGCCTTCGCCGCCGGTTTCCTGTGGTTCGCGAGCGCGATCGCCCGATCGGAGCCGATGCTCACCGCCAACGCCGACGGCATCGTGGTGCTGACCGGCAGCCCATTGCGCATCGACGACGCCATCGAGCTCCTCGCCGCCGGGCGCAGCCAGCGCCTCCTCATCTCCGGCGTGCATCCCTCGACCAGTACCGCCGAGCTTGCCCGCGGCCGTCCCGAATATCTGAAGTGGTTTGCCTGCTGCGTCGATCTCGGCCACGAGGCGGTGAACACCCGCGGCAACGCCGCCGAGACCGCGCGCTGGGCGAAGAAGCGCGGCATGCGTTCGCTGATCGTCGTCACTTCCGCCTGGCACATGCCGCGCGCGCTCTTGGAGTTGAAGCGCGAGCTTGCCGACGTCGAGCTCGTTCCCTATCCGGTGGTCACCGACCGTATGCGCGAAGAGCCGTGGTGGTCGAGCGTGCAGACGACGCGGCTCCTGTTTCTCGAATATGTGAAGTACCTCGCGTCGCAGGTCGGCTTGCGGCCCATCACCGCCCGGATAGATCCCGGCGGCGAATCCCGCGGCCAGTCGTAGCGCGCCAAATGGTTCCCCGCGCACTCGTCTTCAACGTCGCGTTCTACCTGAACACGATCGTGCAGGTGCTGTTGTGGAGTCCGGTGCTGCTCTTGCCGCGCCGGTTCATCTGGAAGCCGGTGCATAGCTGGGCGACGGTCACCCATTGGCTCTTGCGCACGATCTGCGGCACGCGCGTCGAGATTCGCCATCCCGAGCGCATCCCCACCGGGCCCGCCATCGTCGCTCCCAAGCATCAATCCACGTGGGAGACCTATACGCTCGCCGATCTCCTGAACGATCCAGTGTTCGTTTTCAAACGGGAGCTCGTGTGGATCCCGATCTTCGGCTGGTACGTGGCGAAGGCCCGCATGATCCCCGTGCAGCGCGGCGCGCGCGCGATCGCGCTTGCGTCTGTGACCATACGCGCGCACGAGGAAATTCGCGCGGACGACGGGAGACAAATCATCATGTTCCCGGAAGGAACGCGCCGTGCGGTGGGCGCCGAGCCCGCCTACAAGTACGGCGTCGTGCATCTCTACGAAGAGCTCGGCGTGCCGTGTGTCCCGGTGGCGCTCAACGCCGGCGTCTACTGGCCGCGGCGCTCGCTCCGCATCCGGCCGGGAAAGATCATCATGGAGTTCCTCGAGCCGATTCCGCCCGGCCTCGACAAGGACGTGTTCACGAAGCGGCTGCAGACATCGATCGAGACCGCCACCGCCCGGCTTGTCGCCGAGGCAAATGCCGCGCTTGGCGAGAAGCCAGCGCCGGCGCCGAAGGCGCCCTGAGATCAAATATTTTCCATCGATATTGCTTGACTTTACGCCCGTTTGTTCTAGTTTTGTTCTTATGCAGGATATCCTGATTCGGCCGCTTGCCGGCGACGCCGGCCCGCTCGCGGCACCCAAAAATTCGGCGCTCTCGAGCCGCTTTCATTTCTGGCGCGGCGCTTCCGGCCGTCGCTACGTCTGCAGCGTATTCCCGCCGGAACGGCTGCCGGCCTACGAGCGCGCCATCGCGCTGTTCGTGCGCAAGGGCGACCGACAGGTCGTGGGCGTCGCCGCGGGCCTCGCCGACAGGAGCGCGCTCGCCGAGGCCGACGAGGTGCACGTGCATCTGGCGAAGGACGGCGCCGCGCTCGCCGCCGCGTTCCGCGACCTCTCGGCGCTGATCGCGCCGTCGAAGGCGGCGCCCATGCGTGTCGCCCGCGTCCTGCCGTTTCAGAGCCGCGCGGCGAGCCACTCCAGCGTCTCGTCGCGGATGCCGAGCGCTTCCAGCTCCTTCACCGTCGCCAGCACGTAGTCGCGGCCTGCGCCCGAGCGGCCGTGACCCTGGCGCACATGCTGCAACAGCGCCTCGTGCTCGAGCCGGCCCGCGTACTGGGCATGGCCGCGGTCGACGAGATAGCAAAGCGCCCGCACGCGTTCCCCCGGCCCATCCAATAGATCGACCGGCCGCTCGGTCTCGCGATAGATGCCCGTGACCTGCTCGCGCCCGCGCAGATAGTCGATCGTGGCATCGCGCTTCTTCGACGCCACGCGGAACGCGACGCCGCGGCAGGCGCCGCCGCGGTCTAGGCCGAGCACGAGACCGGGCTTGTCCGGCGTGCCGCGGTGGACGTGCGAATACACACACAGTGCCCGATGCGCGCCAAAGAGCCGCGCCGGCCGCCGCTCCAGGAATTCGAAGCCCGGCTTCCACATCAGCGAGCCGTAGCCGAACACCCAGAAATCGCTCGCCATGGGAAAAGGTCAGTCGTCGCTGGCGTAGGGCCGCGGCATCGGCACGTGCGGCTCGCTCTTGCCGTGCGGACGGCCGAAGTCGGGCGCCGCGGTCTCCTGGCCGATCTCGATGATCGAGCGGCGGATCGCGCGGGTGCGGGTGAACCAGTCGAACAGCGCCGCACCGTCGCCGCGGTCGATGGCGCCGGCAAGCGTGGAAAGGTCGGCGTTGAAGCGCTTCAGCATCTCCAGCACCGCGTCGCGGTTGTTGAGGAACACGTCGCGCCACATGGTGGGATCGGAAGCGGCGATGCGCGTGAAATCGCGGAAGCCGCCCGCCGAGAACTTGATGACCTCGCCGCGCGTTCCGTTCTCGAGGTCGGCGGCGGTGCCGACGATGTTGTAGGCGATGAGGTGCGGCAGGTGGCTGGTGATGGCGAGCACCAGATCATGATGCTCGGCATTCATCACCTCGACGTTGGCGCCGAGCGCCTGCCAGAAGCGCTTGAGCTTCTCCACCGCCGCGACATCGGCCCCCTCCGGCGGGGTCAAAATGCACCAGCGGTTGTCGAACAGCTCGGCGAAGCCCGCATCCGGTCCCGAATGCTCGGTGCCCGCCACCGGGTGCGCCGGCACCAGATGCGCGTGCGCCGGCACGTGCGGGGCCATCGCGGCGATGACCGCGCCCTTGACCGAGCCCACGTCGGAGACGATCGCGCCCTCTTTCAGCTTCGGGCCGATCTCGGCCGCGACCGCGCCGCTCGCACCCACCGGCACGCAGACGATGACGCAATCGGCGCCCGCGGCGGCCGCGGCGTTGGTCTCGACCACGTGATCGGCGAGCTTGAGTTCGGCCACCCGCTTGCGCGTGGCCGCCGAGCGCGCGGTGGCGACGATGGTTTTCGCCGCACCTTGCGCACGGGCGGCGCGGGCGATGGAGGAGCCGATGAGACCGACGCCGACGATCGCGAGCCGCTCGAAGACGGGAGCCGTGCCCTTAGCCACGGCCCGCCCCGTTGAGAAACTCCTTCAGCGCGCCCACCGCCAGCTTATTCGCCTCCTCGGTCCCCACGCTCATGCGCAGCGCGCCAGGCAGGTGGTAGGGCTCGAGCCGGCGCAGCACCAGGCCCCGCTTCATCAGGAAATCGTCGGCGTCCTTCGCGGTCTTGCCGCGATCGCCGGGGAAGTGAATGAGGACGAAGTTCGCCACACTCGGCGTCACATTGAGGCCGAGCTTGCCGATCTCGTCCATCAGCCACGTGAGCCAGCGGGCGTTGTGCTCGATCGAGCGCTCCACGTGCGCCGTGTCGCCGACCGCGGCGATGCCGGCCGCGATCGCCGGCCCGTTCACGTTGAACGGCCCCCGCGTGCGATTGACCGCGTCCACCACATGGGTCGGCGCGTACATCCAGCCGAGGCGGAGCGCCGCGAGCCCATGAACCTTCGAGAACGTGCGCGTCATCACCACGTTGTCCGACGTGGCGACGAGCTCGATGCCCGACTCGTAGTCGTTGCGCCGCACGTATTCCGCATAGGCGGCGTCGAGCACGAGCAGCGCGTTGCCGGGCAGAGCCGCGTGCAGCCGGCGCACCGCGGAGAACGGCACGTAGGTTCCCGTGGGATTGTTCGGGTTCGCCAGGAAGACAATGCGCGTGCGCGCCGTCACCGCCGCCATGATGGCATCGACGTCGGCCGTGTAGTCGCGCTCGACCACCACTACCGGCTTGCCGCCGGCGGCAAGCGTGGCGTTGTTGTAGACGAGGAAGCCGTGCTTGGTGTGGATCGCCTCGTCGCCGGGCGCGAGATAGACCTGCGCCAACAGGTTCAGGAGCTCGTCGGAGCCGGTACCGCACACGATGCGCGCCGGATCGAGGCCGAAGGCCCGCCCGATCGCCTGGCGCAGCTTGGTCGCGGCGCCGTCGGGATAGAAGGCGAGCGTCTCGGCGGCGGCGCGATAGGCCGCGATCGCCTTCGCGCTCGGGCCGAGCGGCGTCTCGTTCGACGACAGCTTGTGCACCTTCGCCGCCCCCGGTGCTTCGCTGCGGCCGGGCACGTAGGCGCGAATGTCCAGGACCCCCGGCCGGGGGACCGGCTGCTCTTTAGCCATGATCATGCTCCGGGGGAGACGGTATAGCGGTTCGCGTGCCCGCCGACGAGGGCGGAGGAGCGCACCGAAACGCCCGCCGCGTCCAGCGCGTCGGTGACCTCGGCGATCTTCCGGCCGGCGCCGAGCGAGACGAGGAGCGCGGCACCATCGAAGGCGCCGTCGGGCACCGCCAGTGCATCGGCAAGCGGCGACAGCGAGCGCGCCGCGGCCGCACTCCACCCCGACACCTTGATGCTCCAGCATTCCACGTCATGGGCGGCGGCGTCCTTCACCACTGGCCGCGAGATGACGAACAGCGGTAGCGACGCCGGATGGTCGCTGCGCTCGACGAAGGGAAGCCGCGCGATGATTTTCGGCGCCTTGTCGCCTTCGAGCGCGCCCCACCAGGGGCCGGTCCCCGCCACCGCGCTCGCCGGCACGAGGCCGAGGTCGCCTTTCGAGGCGGCGACGCCGAGCACCACCGCCGATGCTCCCACATGGGTGATCAGCGGCACGGTGAAGCCGAAATGGAAGCGTGCCGAATCGCGCATCAGCGCGTCGCCGATCGACAGATCGGCGTGCACGCAGTACGGCGCCTGGACGTAGGTGAAGGTCGCGATCATCACCCGCCAGATGCTCTCGATGGTGTCGAGCGGCAGCATCCCGCGGTGGCGCTGCACCAGGCGGCGCATCATCTCGGCCTCGCGCGCCGGCCGGAACGCCGAGCCCGATTCCTGGGTACGCTTGATCGCGATCAGCTCCTGGATGGTCTCGCCGCGCTCGACGATCAGCGCATGGATCGCCTCGTCGACGCGGTCGATCTCGGCGCGCAGGTCGGCGAGCGAGCGGGTAGCTACTTCGCTGGTTTTGCTGGCTTCGGTCATCGTTGAGCGCCCTGCGCAAGTGCCGTGATAGCGGCGCTTCCGGCGGAACGCAAAGAAAACATTGACAGAAAGTGGGCTAGCTTCTTAGCACTAGCGGCCCATTTACGTTTTTTTTGGAAGGCGCCTGTTTTCCCGATTTTCGGAAGGCGTTTGCGAGGTTTTATGAGCGTGATCCGCCTGGAGGGCGCCGCCGCCAAGAGCCGCGCCGAGGCCATCCGCCGCGAGGCGGACGAGCCCGGCTCGTCGCTTGTGCGCTTCGGTGCCGACAAGCCGCTCAAGCTCGACGCCGGTGTGGAGCTTTCGCCGTTCCAGGTCGCCTACATGACCTATGGCGAGCTCAACGCCCAGCGCACCAACGCCATTCTCGTCTGCCACGCGCTCTCCGGCGACCAGTACGTGTTCGGCGAGCATCCGGCCACCGGCAACAACGGCTGGTGGGAAACCATGGTCGGACCCGGCCTCCCCATCGACACCAACCGCTTCTTCGTGATCTGCCCGAACGTGATCGGCTCGTGCATGGGCACTACCGGTCCGGCGTCGAAGAACCCGGCGACCGGCGAGCCCTACGGCCTGTCGTTTCCCGTCGTCACCATTCGCGACATGGTGCGCGCGCAAGCGATGCTGCTCGATCATCTCGGCATCGAGAGCGTGCTTTGCGTCACCGGCGGCTCCATGGGCGCGATGCAAGCGCTGCAATGGGCGTCATCGTATCCGGGGCGCGTGTTCTCGGCGCTGCCGCTCGCCGGTGCCGCGCGCCACTCGGCGCAGAACATCGCCTTCCATGAGGTCGGCCGCCAAGCGGTGATGGCGGATCCCGACTGGCGCGCCGGCCGGTATCTCGTCGAGGGCACGAGCCCGCGCCGCGGGCTCGCGGTCGCGCGCATGGCCGCGCACATCACTTATCTTTCGGACGCCGCACTGCACCGCAAGTTCGGCCGCGAGCTGCAGGATCGCGCCACCCGCACATTCTCTTTCGACGCCGATTTCCAGGTGGAAAGCTACCTGCGCCACCAGGGCTCGATCTTCGTCGAGCGCTTCGACGCCAACAGCTACCTCTACATCACCCGCGCCATGGATTACTTCGACCTCGTGGCCGAGCACGGCGGCGTCTTGGCGAACGCTTTCAAGGGGGCGAAGACCCGCTTCTGCGTCGTCTCGTTCACCTCCGACTGGCTGTTCCCCACCTCCGACGCCCGCGCCATCGTGCATGCGCTGAACGCCGGCGGCGCATCCGTATCCTTCGCCGAGATCGTAACCGACAAGGGTCACGACGCCTTCCTGCTCGAGGAGCCCGAGCTCTTCGCCATCACCCGCGGCTTCCTCGAGGCCGCCGCGCGCGACCGCGGCCTCCCGCCGGCGAAAGGCTGACATGCTCGCCCGCGACGATGGTCCTGTACATGGGGCGCAGACCGGCGGCCGCGTCGACCTCGTGGTCATCGCCGACATGGTGGCGGCGGGCACCCGCGTGCTCGACGTCGGTTGCGGCGACGGCCAGTTGCTCAAGCTCCTCGGCGAGACGCGCCGCGTCGACGGCCGCGGCATCGAGATTTCGCGCGAGGGCGTGAACCACTGCGTCGCCAAGGGTCTCGCCGTGATCCAGGGCGATGCCGACGTCGACCTCGCCGACTATCCCGACGACGCCTTCGACTACGTGGTGCTGTCGCAGACGCTGCAGGCGACGCGCCGCCCGCGCTGGGTGCTGGAGCAGATGCTGCGCATCGGCCGCCGTGGCATCGTGTCGTTCCCCAACTTTGGCCACTGGCGCACCCGCTCGCAGATTTTCTTCCGCGGCCGCATGCCCGTGACCAACAACCTGCCCGACGCGTGGTACGACACGCCCAACATTCACCTGTGCACCATCCGCGACTTCGTCGAGCTCGTGCGCGAGCTCGACGTGAAGATGGAGCGCGCGGTCGCGCTCGACCACTGGGGCCGCCGCGTGCGGCTGCTCGCGCCGTGGTGGTTCTGGAACCTGTTCGGCGAGCAGGCCGTCTTCCTACTCACGCGCAAAGGCTAGGCGCCGGCCGGATCCGGCGTCGCCGGCACCAGCACCGGCGCCAGCCTGCGCACCGGCCGCGCCACCACCGGGCGGAAGACCTGCTTGGTCGCTTCCACGATATGCACGCCGGCGAACGGCAGGTTGAGCGTGGCACCCACCCGCTCCCACGCCACCGCCGTGCGCAACAGCGACTTGCTCCCGAACGGCGGCACCCACAGCGCTTCGCCCCAGCCCACCGGCGTGAACAGCGCCTCGCGCAAGAGCGATAGCAACTGCGGCCGCGAGAACGGGCGGCCGTGACCGAAGGGCGTCGAGTCCATGCGCGCCCACAGGCCCCGCCGGTTCGGCACGATGAGCAGGAGCCGGCCGCCCGCCGCCATCACCCGCCACACCTCCTCGAGCATCGCCGCACCATTCGCGGTCATCTCGAGCGCATGGACCGCGACCACGCGGTCGACCGCGGCGTCGGACAGCGGCAGGTAGGTCTCGTCCACCAATGCCGCGAGCGTGGGCGCCGCCGACGGCCATTTCACCACGCCGAGCGCCGCCGGCATGAAGGCGAAGGTACGCTCCACCTCGTGGCGAAAGAGGCCGAGATAGGGCGTGGCATAACCGATCCCGAGCACCGCGAGTCCGCGCGTGTCGGGCCAGCGCGCGCGGATGGCCGCGCCGACGAGGCGGCGCGCCACGTGGCCGAGCGGCTGGGCGTAGAAGCTGCGCAGATCGACGACGTCGAGCATGGACAAGTCCAGCGGCGGCGCGAGGCAAGATAGCCTTGCTGCGCTCCTATGTCCTGTCTAGGTTCGCGACGGCCCGCAGGAGCTTAAAATGGCTGCCGATATTCGTCTGGTGAGCTGCCTCAGCGACAACTACGCGGTGATTCTGCACGATCCCGCCGGCGACGCCACCGCGGTGATCGACGCGCCTGACGCCGCTCCCATCGAGCGGGCGCTCGACACTGCCGGCTGGAAGCTCACCCACATCCTGGTGACGCACCATCATGCCGACCACGTGCAGGGCATCGCGGCCCTGAAGAAGCGCGGCGCCATCGTCATCGGCCCGCGCGGCGAAGCCGACAAGATCCCGGCGCTCGACCAGGCGGTGGGCGAGAACGGGCGCGTCACTCTCGGCAATCTCGCCGCCAAGGTGATCGAAACGCCGGGCCACACCGCCGGCCACATCTCCTATTGGTTCGAGGGTGAGCGACTGCTGTTCGCCGGCGACACGCTGTTCGCGCTCGGCTGCGGACGCCCGTTCGAACGGCCCGCGCCGGTGCTCTGGGAATCGCTGAAGAAATTGCGCGCGCTGCCCGACGACACCCGCCTCTACTGCGGCCACGAATACACGCTGGCGAACGCCCGCTTCTCGGTCACCGTCGATCCCAAGAACAGGGCGCTGAAAGAGCGGCTGGCAGTGATCGAAGCGCAGCGGGCCAAGAACGAGCCGACGCTGCCTTCGACGCTGAAGGAAGAGAGGGCGACGAACCCGTTCCTGCGCGCCGACGACCCCGCCATCGCCGAGGCCATCGGCATGAAGGGCGCCGATCCAGCCGCGGTGTTCACCGAACTCCGCGAGCGCAAGAACAGCTTCAAGGGCTGACTGTGGCGCCAGGATTCGAGTTCACCGGCCTCCAACTGGCGGCGAAGGACTTCAAGCCAAATACTGCGCGCCGTTCACGGTGAGCGTCGAGCCGGTGATGAAGCCCGCGTCGTCGGAGGCGAGGAACACCACGCAGCGCGCGATGTCTTCCGGCTCGCCGAGGCGGCCCACCGGAATCTGCGGCAGGATGTTCTTGTCGATGATTTCCTTCGGCACCGCCTTCACCATGTCGGTGGCGACATAGCCGGGGCAGATGGCGTTCACGGTAATGCCCTTCTTGGCGTTCTCCTGCGCCAAAGCCTTGGTGAAGCCGATGTCGCCCGCCTTCGACGCCGAATAGTTGGTCTGGCCCATCTGCCCCTTCTGGCCGTTGATCGACGAGATGTTGATGATGCGGCCGAAGCTGCGCTCGCGCATGCCCTCGATCACCGGCCGGCACAGGTTGAACAGCGAGTTGAGGTTGGTGTCGATGACGACGCGCCACTGGTCGAGCGTCATCTTGTGCAGCATGGCGTCGCGGGTGATGCCGGCGTTGTTGACGAGGATTTCGATCGGCCCGAGCGCCGCCTCCACCGCCTTGATGCCGGCGGCGCACGCCTCGAACGAGCTCACGTCCCACTTGAAAACCGGGATGCCGGTCTCGGCTTTGAACTTGCCCGCCGCCTCGTCGTTGCCGGCATAGTTGGCGGCGACCTTGTTTCCGGCGTCCTTCAACGCTTTGGCGACGGCCGCGCCGATTCCGCGCGTACCGCCGGTCACCAACGCGACGCGACTCATGCTCCCCTCCCCAAGCGACCGGTCTTGGCGCCAGTCGTGTATCGCTCCTTCAGGCGCGCTCCACGCAGAGCGCGATTCCCATGCCGCCGCCGATGCAGAGCGTGGCGAGACCCTTCTTGGCGTCGCGCCGCTCCATCTCGTGCAACAGCGTGACCAGCACGCGCGCGCCCGAAGCGCCGATCGGGTGTCCGATGGCGATGGCGCCGCCGTTCACGTTCACCTTCTTCGGGTCCCAGCCCATGTCCTTGTTCACGGCGCAGGCCTGGGCGGCGAACGCTTCGTTCGCCTCGACGAGGTCGAGGTCCTCGACCTTCCAGCCCGCTTTCTTGAGTGCGGCGCGCGACGCGGGGATTGGGCCCGTGCCCATGATGGCAGGATCGACGCCAGCGTGCGCCCACGAGGCGACGCGGGCGAGCACCTTAGCGCCTCGCTTCTTCGCTTCGCTCGCCGTCATCAGCACGAGCGCCGCGGCGCCGTCGTTGATGCCGGAAGCGTTGGCGGCGGTAACGGTGCCTTCCTTGTCGAACGCGGGCCTGAGCTTGTTGACGGATTCCATCGTCGCCCCGGCGCGGATGTATTCGTCGCTGTCGACGACGATGTCGCCTTTCTTCGAGGCGATCTTCACCGGCGCGATCTCGGCCTTGAACTTACCCGCCTTCTGCGCCGCCTCGGCTTTGTTCTGCGAGGCGACGGCGAACTCGTCCTGCTGCACGCGGGTGATCTGCCACTGCTTGGCGACGTTCTCCGCCGTGGTGCCCATGTGATAGCCGTTGAAGACGTCCCACAGGCCGTCCTTGATCATGGTGTCGATCAGCTCGAGCGAGCCCATCTTCTGGCCGTTGCGCAGGTGCGCGCAGTGGGTCGACTGGCTCATGGATTCCTGGCCGCCGGCGACCACGATCTCGGCGTCGCCGTTCCTGATCGCCTGGTAGCCGAGCGCGACCGAGCGCAGCCCCGAGCCGCACACCTGGTTGACGATCCACGCCGGCGTCTCGACGGCAATGCCGGCGGCGATCGACGCCTGGCGGGCCGGGTTCTGTCCCTGGCCGGCGGTGAGGATCTGGCCGAGGATCACCTCGGAGACTTCTTTCTTGTCGACGCCGGCGCGCTGGAGCGCCGCTTCGATCGCGACCTTGCCGAGCGCGTGCGCGGGCAGGCTCGCGAGCGAGCCGTTGAACGATCCGACCGGCGTGCGCGCCGCGCCGACGATGACGATGTCGTCCTGCATGCTGATCCTCCGGCGGCGGCGCGCGATTTCGCGGGCCCCCTCACTTCATCCTTACCATCGTTGGTAAACGCCGCGCGCGATGTCAATAACGGCGGCAGGAAACGCTGGCCTGCGCGGCGGGCAGGCCTAGACAAATGGGTAGCCCGCTTCGCGGAAAGGCCCTAAGGTTATGGACTATTTCGCGTAACCAACGGGCTCGCACACGGCATGAGCAAGACCCAGGAACCCGTCACGATCAAGAAGTACGCCAACCGGCGGCTCTACAACACGGGCACCAGCACCTACGTCACGCTGGAGGACCTCGCCGTCATGGTCAAGGACGGCGAAGACTTCGTGGTCTTCGACGCCAAGACCGGCGAGGAAATCACCCGCTCGGTTCTGACCCAGATCATCTTCGAGCAGGAGAACAAGGGACAGAATCTTCTGCCCATCACCTTCCTGCGCCAGGTCATCCGCTTCTACGGCGACTCCATGCAGCTCCTGCTGCCGCGCTATCTCGAGATGTCGGTCGACAACTTCACGCGCGAGCAGGAAAAGTTCCGCGAGCACATGTCGAAGGCCTTCGGCGGCGGCATGAACTTCGGCGTCGGCGGCGCCGGGATCAACATGTTCGAGGACCTGGTGCGCCGCAACATGCAGATGTTCGAACGCGCGTTCACCATGTTCCTGCCCTCGGCGCAAAGGAATGCCGCAGCCGGCGGCGAGGCGGCAGGCGAGAACATCGACGAGTTGAAACGCCAGGTCGCCGAGATGCAGAAGCGCCTCGATCGGCTCGGCGGCGGCTCCGGCGAAAAGAGCTAGTCAGCCCGCTCGCGCTTCGATTGCGCCCGGCGGCTGCGGCCGCGTCACGGCGTCACCCACCAGCGAACCCTGCAGATAATCGCAGCCCCAGCCGGCGAGCGTCGACGCCGCGCTCTCGGTCTGCACCCACTCGGCGACCGTCTTGAGGCCGAGCGCGCGCACCAGATCGACCAGCGCGCGCACGAACAGGCGGTCGTCGGGCGCCCGTTCCAGGTTCGCCACGAACGAGCCGTCGATCTTGACGATGTCGACGCCGAGACGGCGCAGATTGCGGAATGAGGTGTAGCCGGCGCCGAAGTCGTCGATCGCCACGCGGCAGCCGAGCGCCTTGACCCGGCCGACGAAGCCGCGCGTCGCCTCCACGTCGCGCACCGCCGCCGACTCGGTGATCTCCACGATCAACCGCGCGCCGACGCCGCCCTGCATTTCGCTGGCGAGTGCCGTCATCCATACCGGATCATGCACCGTCGAAGCCGAGACGTTGATCGACAGCACGATGCCGGGATTGGCCATGAGCTCGGCGGCGACGAGTTCGAGCACGCGGTGATCGATCAGCCGCACGAGGTCGAGCTTCTCGGCCACCGCCACGATCGACATAGCATCGATGAGGTGGCCATCGGGCTCGCGCAGCCGCATCAGCGCCTCGTGGAACTCCACCCCCCGCGTATCGGCGCGCACCACCGGCTGGAACGCAAGATCGATGCGCCGGTCGTTCAGCGCCGCGACGATGACGTCGGTGAGCCGCAGGTTCTCGCGCCGCCGCGCCTCGCCCTCAAGGCTCGGCTGGAAAGCACGGAACGCCCCGCGCCCGGCGGCACGCGCGAGATCGAGCGCCTCGAGCGCCCGCCCCATCGCCTCGCCCGGGGTGCGGGCGTGGCGCGGCGCCACCACGCCACCGGCCGTCACCGAGATCATGATCGGGCCGGCCGCGGTGTCGAGCGGCGCCTCACGCGCGGCACTAATGAAGCGCTGCGCCGCGGTTGCCAGATCCTCGACGCTGCAATCGTGCAGGAGCAGGCCGAACTTGCCGTCGGAGAAGTGGGCGAGCGCGTCGGTGCCGCGCAGGCGCGCGCGCAGGCGTTTGGCGACGCCGGCGATGGCCTGGTCGGCGACGTCGAAGCCGTACGAGCGGTTGACGTGGCCAAGATCGTCGATGGCGATGAGCAGGAAGCCGAGCGTGGAACGGTAGCGCCCTGCCTGCTCCAATGCGTCGGCGATCAGCGCAGTGAGCCGGGCGCGGTTCATCTCGCCGGTGAGCGGATCGGTGGCGGAAAGTTCGGCGAGGCGCTCCTCGCGCTGGTGGCGCCCGGTGACGACGCGCACGACGCCGACGGCGCGCGCCGGCCTGCCGTCGAGACCGGCGAACCAGCGGCCGGTGTCCTCGATCCAGCACGGCGCTGCCGCGCCCATCGGCTTGAGGCAGTAGCAGAGCTCGTAGGCCGAACCCGTGCCGTTGTCGCGGGCGCTGCCGCCGACGACGGCGTCATAGGGATTGGCCGGACTGGCCGGGTCGAGCAGCGCCGCCAACGCGCGGCCGCTTGAGATGCTGGTGAAGGAGTCGACCCCGAACACGGCCGGCGCGTTGGCGCTCCACACGAGCGCGTCGGTGGCGAGATCCCAGGCATAGGCCGCCTCGCCCACGCGCGCGAGAATGTCCGCGGTCACCCCCGCGCCAAGGCTTTCGGGCTGTTGCGCGGGCCGGGCGTCGACCAAAGGGGACCTCTGCCGCGCCGGGCGCGCGGATGCGGCCGAGCTATACGCAAAGCCCCTTAACTTCCCGTGACCTCGCGCAGATGCGCAAAAATGGCGCTTATCCCGCGCCCGAACCGGGATCGAAGGGGACGTCGCGCCGCGCCGCGCGCATGGTCACCGCCCAGCCGCCGACCACGTCGACGAACGAGATGACAAGGAGGGTCGCAAACACGGAGTTTGCCGCCGCCGGCACTAGCAGGAACTCGGCCCCCGCCGCCATGAAGATGAGCGTCGACAGCAGGTGGTCGAAAACGCTGCGCGACGAGGCGCCGGCCGCCTTGATCATCTCGAACAGGAGAAAGACGAGCGACAGCGCGATCAGCCCGTCGCCGAGCGTGATCGCCCATTCGGCGCCCGAATAGAGAGGCACCGCCGCGAGCTTGTAGTCCCACGCCACCGGCGTGATGAACGCGATCATGTTGTAGATCGCGAACGAGATGAGAAAGAGCGGGAAGCTCCCGAGCATAGGGCGCCCGCGTAGCCCTCAGGCCTCCGCCTTGGGCTTCAGGATCTGGCGGCCACCGTACATGCCGGTCTTGCGGTCCAGATGATGCGGACGGCGCAGCTCGCCGGAATCCTTGTCCTCGACATAGGTCGGCTGCTTGAGCGCGTCGGCCGAGCGGCGCATGCCGCGCCGCGAGGGCGATGTTTTTCTTTTGGGGACGGCCATTGTCGCTACTCCTTCGCTAGCCGAAGCCCGGCGCTTATAGAGGATACCGGCTACCCTGGCCAGTCGGCGATTTACCGGCTGCGCCCGATGCAGGCCACCGTCGCCGCCCCGCCCGTCTCCACCCGCGCCTTGAGACGC
Organism: Xanthobacteraceae bacterium; assembly: GCA_035601815.1. Taxonomy (GTDB): domain Bacteria; phylum Pseudomonadota; class Alphaproteobacteria; order Rhizobiales; family Xanthobacteraceae; genus DATNNN01. The sequence goes on from DATNNN010000126.1 coordinate 19,849, forward strand.
GCAGCAAGGCGGCGCAGGCCCGGGCCGGGCATCGCGGCATCGCGCGTCCTTGGATTCGGCAGCGTCGCGGCGAGGAGTGCCGCCTCTTCGGCGTTGAGCTCGCGGGCGTTCTTGCGGAAGGCGCGCACCGCCGCGGCCTCGGCCCCGAACTCGCCGCCCGGCCCCCATTCCACGATGTTGAGATAGACCTCGATCAGCCGCCGCTTCGGCCATATCGCGCCAATGTAATAGGCGAGCGGCACTTCGATCGCCTTGCGCACCACCTGCCGGCCCGGCCACAGGAACAGGTTCTTCGCCGTCTGCATGGCGATGGTCGAGGTGCCGCGCATGTCGGAAATCTCCTCGGCTTCGTCGAGCGCCTCGTTGATCTCGATCCAGTCCACGCCGGCGTGACTGCAGAAGCGGCCGTCCTCCGCCACCACCACGGCGCGCACGAGCGCCGGCGAGATCGCCTCAAGCGGCCGCCAGTAGCGCACCACGCGCTCGCCGGTGATCCACCGCCACACCATGAGCGTGGTGATCGGCGGCCGCACGGCATAGAGCGGCACCAGCACCACCGGGATCGCCACGATGACGATGAGCGCGATCGCCGCCACCTTGAGGAAACGCCGGATCATGGCTCCGTTGTTTGCTTTGTTCTTGCCGGCCACGCAAGGCCGGTTGCGACCCGGCTTGACGCTCGGCCAACGCTCGGGCATCCCGCGAACCATGTTCGAGCGCCGCCGTGCCGAGATCGCCGAAGTGACGGAGACCGCGCTGGCGGCGCTTTTGGCCGATCAACCGCGGGCGGGCGAGCTAGCGCGGCCTCAGCGCCTCGTCGCCGCCATGCGTCACGCTGCACTCGGCGGCGGCAAGCGGCTGCGGCCCTTTCTCGTCGTCGAGAGCGCGGCGCTGTTCGGCGTGCCCGAGGCGCGCGCGCGCGCGGCGGCAACCGCCTTCGAGTGCGTGCATTGCTACTCGCTCGCCCACGACGATCTCCCGGCCATGGACGACGACGACCTCCGCCGCGGCCGGCCGAGCGTGCATCGCGCGTTCGACGAGGCGACGGCGATCCTCGCCGGCGACGCGCTCTTGACGCTGGCCTTCGATATTCTCTCCGGCGAGGCCGCCGACCCCGATCCGGCCGTCCGCGCCGAGCTGGTCGCGCTCTTGGCGCGCGCGGCAGGTATCGGCGGCATGGCCGGCGGGCAGATGCTCGACCTCGAAGCGGAGGGCCGCTTCGCCGGCGGCGCGGCGCTCGCTCTCGATGGCGCCGCGATCGAGCGCTTGGCGGCCATGAAGACCGGGGCGCTGATCGGCGCCGCTTGCGCCGCCGGTGCGG
>DATNNN010000127.1:0-2396 GCA_035601815.1 Xanthobacteraceae bacterium
ATCGTCATTCCGCAGAAGTCCATGCTGTCGCCGGAATATCCGGCGGCCGTGGTCGCCGGCAACGTGGAGACCTCGCAGGCGGTGACCGACTGCCTGTTCGGCGCGCTCGGCGCGCTCGCCGCAGCACAGGGGACCATGAACAACCTGAACTTCGGCAACGACAAATACCAGTATTACGAGACGATCTGCTCGGGCTCGCCCGCCGGGCCCGGCTTCGACGGCACCGACGCGGTGCATACGCACATGACCAACACGCGGCTCACCGACCCGGAGGTGCTGGAGTTTCGCTATCCGGTGGTGCTCGAGGACTTCCACATTCGCAAGGACTCCGGCGGCAAGGGAAAATGGAAGGCGGGCGACGGCATTCGTCGCACCATCCGGTTCCTCGAAAAGATGGAGTGCACCATTCTCTCGGGCCACCGGCGCGTGCGGCCTTTCGGCCTTGCCGGGGGCGAAGCGGGCCAGGTCGGCGAGAACGCGGTGCGGCGGAAAGACGGGCGCATCGAGAAGCTTGCCGGCTGCGACGCGACCATGATCGACGCCGGCGAAGCGATCATCATCCAGTCGCCCACCGCGGGCGGCTACGGGAAGCCGGACAAGTAACCTTCAGGTCTCAGCCGCCGCGACGTGCTCGGCGATCAGCGCGGCGATCTCGCGCGGATGCGTGCCGATCATAAGGTGGCTCGCGTTCGCGACGTCGACGAGACGGGCGCGCGGAAGAATCCTTGCCAAGATTTCGGCGACCCGACGCGTCGCGGCGTGGCTGTTCGCGCCACGCACCACCAGCACCGGCAGGTCGAAAGCGGCGTAGTCGGCGATCGGGCGGTTGAAGCCGTACATCGCGGGCCAATCCAAGATGTTCGCCGGAGTCGTCTTCACCGCGTAGGCGCGCACCTTGGGCGGCAGGCCGTCGAAGCTGCCGTCGCCGGTCCAAAAATCGATCACCCGGCGCGCGGCATCCGGTTCGCCGGCGTGATAGGCCGCGATATAGGCGGCGCTCATCGCTCGCACCGCCGCGTAAAGGTCGCGGTCGCCGTTCTGACGCAGGAGATCGCACGCATTGCCGTCGAACAGCGTCAGGCTTTTGAGCCGCGCGCGGCCGCGCAAAGCAACCGCGAGCACCACCGCGCCGCCGAAGGAATGGCCGATCAGATGCACCGCGCCGCCGGTGCGGGCGATCACTGCCTCGACCATCTCCGCTTCGTGATCGATCGAGGTGTCGTCGGCGCTGCGCCGCTCGTCCGTGCCTCCGCAGCCGAGCAGGCTCGTTGGGACGACGTGGAAGCGATCTTTCAAGAGGTCCGTGATCGGGCGCCAGGCCGCCGTGTTGCTGAAGGACCCCGGGACGAGCACGAGGCTGGGCCCTGCCCCGGCCTCTACATAGTCCACGTTCCGACCATCGAGGAGAAAGCCCATGCGACGAGCCCAGGGTTGGCGGCCGACCGCAGGCAGCTGTGGCTGTCCGCGACCGCTAGACCTGCTGGATCGCGCTCAGGAGCCAGCCGCCGCCGCGCACGCGCATGAAAGTCCAGAGCTCGGTCGCCTCCTGCGGATTGGCGTCGCCGTCCACCAGGCGGCCGCTCGCGCGCTCGATCGTGCGATCGACGAGCGAGTAGCGCATGGCGACGGTGGCGTACTCGACGTCGTCCTCGCGCCACGCCTCCGACAGGTCGCCCTGCAGGAGCTTGATGTCAGAAAGCTGGTTGACCACGCCGCGGCTCGCGTTCTCGGAAAGCTCCTCGGAGAAATAAGAGAGCATCTCCGGCGTCACGCGCGCACGAAGCGCCGCAAGGTCCTCCGCGCCATAGGCGGTCTGAATCTCGCCGAGCAGACGCTCGAAGGCGTCGAAGTCGCCCGACGCGAGCCCGATTTCGTCGCCGTCAGAGGACGGCCGCGCCGCTCCGCCGCCCGCCGGCAACACAGGAACGCCCGAGCCGTTCGGCGCCGCGTCGCGCAAGGAAGGTCCGCCGGCGAACGCCGGCTGGTTGCGCCGCTGCCACCAGGCCCAGAGCAAGCGCGCGACGATGACCACGAGCGCCACCTGCAAAAGTAGCCCGATGATCGAGGCAAGGCCGCCGAGGCCACCCAGGAAACCGTGGCCCATGAGAAGGCCGATGAGGCCCGCACCGAGGAAGCCCGCGGCGAGCCCGCCGAGGAGCCCGGGCCGGCCGAAGAAGCCGCCGGAAGTCGCGGGGGCCGGAGCCGGCTGGGCGGCGGTGGCGCCGGGCTGGGTCATGCTGCGTTCGATGGGGCGGGCGGTGCCGGGCGCCGTGGCGGTAGGCGCCGGCGCCGAATAGGTACGCGTACCGCGGCTGCCGATGGAGACGCGCGAGCGCGCTTCGGCGTCGGTGGCGACCAGGGCGAACGCAGCGAAAAGCGCGACGAACGCGACGAGC
>DATNNN010000128.1:0-2618 GCA_035601815.1 Xanthobacteraceae bacterium
GATGCCATCGATGATGTCGACGCCGACCACCTCGCGCCACTTCTCGCCCACGTGCTTGGGCAGCGCCTCGCCGGCGGATACGCAGAGGCGCAGCCGGTCGGAGCCGGCGCCCTTGCCGATGTCCTTGTGGGCGAGCATCGCCGCGTAGAGCGTCGGCACGCCGTAGAAGATGGTGGGCCGCGCCCGGCGCATCGTCTCGAACACCGCGTCCGGCGTCGGGCGCCCGGCGAGGAGCGCGGTCGAGCCGCCCACCGACATGGGGAACGTCATGGCGTTGCCGAGGCCGTAGGCGAAGAAGAGCTTTGCTGCCGAAAAGCCAACGTCATCAGCCCGCACGCCGAGCACGTCCTGGCCGAAGAGCTTCGCGGTCGCCATCAGGCTCGAATGCACGTGCTTGACACCCTTCGGCTCGCCGGTGGAGCCCGACGAATAGAGCCAGAAGGCGACTTCGTCGGAGTTCGTGTCGGCGATGACGGGCTCGATTTTGCCGCGGGAGAGAACCTCCTCGAACGTGAGCGCTTCGCGCTTGAAGGCGGCCTTGTGCTCGGCCTTGGCGTCCACGAGCACGATGGTGCGCAGCTGCGGCAGCCGCTCGAGGACCGGCAGAATCGCGGGCACGAGGGGTTGCGACACGAACAGCGCCTCGGCGCGCGAGTCGCCGAGGATGTAGGCGTACTGCTCGCCGGTGAGCAGCGTGTTCAGCGGGATCGGCACCACGCCGGCGCGGATCGCGCCCCAGAACGCCACCGGGAAATCCACGGTGTCGAGCATCAGAAGCGCGATGCGCGCCTCCGGCCGGAAGCCGAGCGCCGCGAGCCCGTGGGCGAAGCGCAAGGTCGCCGCCTGCAAATCGGCATAGGTGCGCCGGCGCGCGCCGTCGTCGAAGGCCACGGTGCCGCCGTGGCGCGCGGCGTTGGCGTCGATGAAATCGGTCGCGGCGTTGTAGCGCCGGCGCTCAGCGAACTCGCTCATCGCTTGTTCGTTTCCTCTCCGACAACTATGCAATATATTGCCGGTCATGACCAACCGGCGCAAAAGCGAAAACGGCGCGGGCCAGGCGAGCTATCTTAGCCGCCTCGGCGAGCGCGTGCGCACGCTGCGCAACCGCCGCGGCATGTCGCGCAAGGCGCTGGCCAAGCATTCCAATGTGTCGGAGCGCTATCTGGCGCAGCTCGAATCCGGCGAGGGTAACTGCTCGATCGTGCTGCTCCGGCGGATCGCGAAGGCCATCGGCGTGCCGGTGGCCGAGCTCGTCGACGAGCGGCCGGAGCGGCCGGTCGAGGCGCGGTTGCTCGACCAGACGCTCGAGCGCCTGTCGCTCACGGAGATCGGCGAGGCGCGCGAGCTTCTGCTCGCCCGCTTCGGCGGCGCCACGCGCGACCGGCGGAGCCGCATTGCACTCATTGGGCTGCGCGGCGGCGGCAAGTCCACCATCGGACGGCTCGCGGCGAAGCGGATGGAAGTGCCGTTCATCGAGCTCGACCAGGAGATCGAGCGCCTCGCCGGCATGAAGCTCGGGCAGATCTTCGAGCTGTTCGGCCAGAAGACCTTCCGCAGCCATGAGCGCGCGGCGCTGGAGGCGGTGCTCGCGGCGCAGCCGCGCTTCGTGCTCGCCACCGGCGGCGGGCTCGTGACCGAGCCCGGCACCTTCGAGCTCTTGTTGAGCGCCGCGTTCACCGTGTGGGTGCGCGCCGAACCCCAGGAGCACATGCAGCGAGTGGTGGACCAGGGCGATTTGCGTCCCATGGCCGATAACGCGCGGGCCATGGACGATCTCGTCTCGATCCTGAAGAGCCGCGAGCCGCTCTACGCCAAGGCGGACGCCGAACTCGACACCACCGGCAAGACGGCGGAGCGCGCGGCGCGGGAGCTCGCCGAACTCGCGGCGCCGGCGAAGGGGGTGCGGAAGATTGCGTGAAGGTCGGCGCATGAGTTGAATCTGTTGCGCCGCGCTCTTTCTCTCCGTCGTCATGCCCGGGCTTGACCCGGGCATCCACGTCTTCCTTGCCGAGCCTCTTTCGTGGATGGCCGGGACAAGCCCGGCCATGACGTGGCTGATCGTTCTCGCGAGCGATTTTTTTCGCCCCGAGGTGTGGCCGGCTCCTTCGGATAAGAAGGGGGATGGAGCGCCGCAGGCGCGAAATCTATTTGTTATTTGTGTTGCCGTTCCACAGATTCGGACTGAAGCACTTGCTATCGGAGGCAATCGCCCACGGCAGAATATGACATCGGCGTCCTTAGGAGTAGGAGTACGTTTGCTTGACAGCTGAATCCGGAAACAAGATCAAGCAATAACGTACATTTACACCCCCAAATGCCGGTGTATCAGCGCCTGATCCGCCGCGAGCGCCGCGCCCGATCCGTCGAACACGATCTCGCCCTTGGCCATGACCACGTGGCGGTCGCAGAACTCCAATAGGTCGGCGAGGTTCTTGTCCACCACCACGGCGGCAATGCCGGCGGCGGCGATCTCCTTCAGCGTCGCCCAGATCTCGTCGCGCAATTTCGGCGCCAACCCCTCGGTCGCCTCGTCGAGCAGGATAATCTCGGGATTGGTCATGAGCGCGCGGCCGATCGTCAGCATCTGCTGCTCGCCGCCCGACAGCTCGTTTCCCCAC
>DATNNN010000129.1:0-2735 GCA_035601815.1 Xanthobacteraceae bacterium
GCCGGGATAGACCGTGAGGCTGCCCACGGTCGCCACCATGCCATCGGTCGTGAAAGCCATGCGCTCGACCATGAGGACGATCTCGGCGGCCCCGGCAAGCGCGTCGTGGCGGAGCTTCATGGGCACCGTGCCGGCGTGGCCGGCGATGCCGGTGAGCGTCACGGCAAGGCGCGTCTGGCCGACGATGGCGGTGACCACGCCGAGCGCCTGGTTCTTCGATTCCAGCACCGGTCCCTGCTCGATGTGGACCTCGAGATAGACCGCCGCCGCGCCGGGCGGGATCGCTGCGGTGGCGATCTTGGCGGGATCCTTGCCGTAGGCGCGAAGCGCCTCGGCATAGGTCACGCCGGCGGCGTCCTGGAGTGCCAGCGTCGTTTGCTCAAACGCTCCCACCAGCGCCGCCGAGGTGGAAAGCGTGGTCGGGAAACGCGAAGCCTCTTCGTCGCCCACCGCGATCACCTCGATGCCGCTCGGAGGGGACACGCCGGCGCGCTTGAAGGCGTCAATGGCGAGAATGGGCGCGATCACGCCGAGCGGACCGTCGTAGATGCCCGCGTCGATGACGCTGTCGAGATGCGAGCCGAGCAGGAGACGCGGCCCCTCGCCCATGCGGCCGCGCACGTTGCCGATGGCGTCCTCGGAAACTTGCAGCCCCGCCTCGCCCATCCAGCGCGCCACCAGATCGGCGGCGCGGCGATGCTCGGGCGTGAGGAAGAGCCGCACCAGCCGATCGGGCTCCGCCGAGATGCGGGCGAGTTCCTTATGCATGGCCTCGGCGCGGCGCCCGAGCGCGTCGGCATCGAGCTTGATCATGGCTGCGGTTTCAGCCAGTCGGCGACGAAGACGTCCATGTGGGATGTTTAGCACCTCCCCGCCAAAGCGGGAGGCTTCAGCCGTGGACGGCCTCGGTGGGCGCAGTCTCCGGCGCTCGCGCGAGCCTGGCACGCTGCTGCAACAGCTCGGCCGCGACAGCGGCGGCGATCACCGCCGGCTCCTTGCCGGTGATCCCCTGCACGCCGATTGGGCACACCAGCCGCGCGATTTCGGCCTTGGGGATGCCGAACTCGCTCACGAGGCGCCGGACGAATTGGGCGCGCTTGGAGCCGCTGCCGATGAGGCCCACATACGGAAAACGGGGGTCCTTCAACGCGGCGGCGACCAGGGCGAGATCGAGACCGTGGCTGTGGGTCATGACGACGACGAGCGCGTTTTCGGGTGCGTCGTGGAGCTCAGCTTCGGGCAGCGCCGATACCATGATGTCGGCGTTGTGGGGCGCCACAGGCGGAAATGCGTCGGGCCGCTCGTCGATCCAGCGCACGCTGAAGGGCAGCGGTTCCAATGCCGCCACGAGCGCGCGCCCCACGTGGCCGGCGCCGAACAAGATGAGCGGCGTCAAATCCGGGCCGAAGCGCTCGAGCAGCGCCGATTCGTCGCGGCGCACGGTCTCGCCGGTGGGAAGCGCGTGTCGGGCGAGCCGGCGGCGATAGCGGCCGTCGGGCCCACGCTCGGCGCGGAGATTGAGCTCGGTCTTCGCGGCGGCGAGCGGCGCGATCCAGTCGCGGTCGCTGCCGTCGAACGATTCCTGCAGGAGTTGCACCCGGCCGCCGCAGCACTGTCCGAGGGCGGGCCCAAGCAACACGGTGCGCCATTCAGCGGCGGCGTTCGTCATCCGGCCGCAGGCGAAGTCAATCGCCTCGAACTCAAGCGTGCCGCCGCCGATGGTGCCGGCGATTGAGCCATCACGCGCCACCACCATGCGGGCGCCGGCTTCGCGCGGCCCGGAGCCCTCGAGCTCGACCACGGTGACGAGGGCGGCAGCGCCGTCGCGCTCGATCAGGTCAAGGATGGTGCGCCAGGGCTGCATCGAGGGTTTCCGCTTCCGCCTAGGTAGGCGTTCTTTCGCCCGGTTCAATCGTTCAGGGGATGAGCACCGTGGAACCCGTGGTCTTGCGAGCCTCGAGATCGCGATGGGCCTTCGCGGCGTCCTTCAGGGGATAGGTCTGGTTGACCTCGATCTTGACCGCGCCGCTCTTGACCACGTCGAACAGGTCGTTCGCCAACGAGAGCAGGCTCTCGCGCTTGGCGGTGTGGGTGTTGAGCGTCGGCCGCGTGGCAAAAAGCGATCCCTTCTGCGCCAGAATGCCGAGATTGAACGCGTCGAGCGGGCCGGAAGCGTTGCCGAAGCTCACGAACATGCCGAACGGCTTCAGGCAGTCGAGCGACCCGGGGAACGTCGCCTTGCCGACGCCGTCGTAGACCACTTCGCATTTGCTGCCCTTGGTGATCTCGCCCACGCGCTCGACGAAGTTCTCGGTCGAGTAGTTGATCACGTGGTGGCAGCCGTGCGCCTTGGCGAGCTCGGCCTTTTCCTTGGAGCCGACGGTGCCGATGACGGTGGCGCCGAGGTGCCGCGCCCATTGGCAGAGAATCGACCCGGTGCCGCCGGCGGCGGCCTGGATCAGCACGGTATGGCCGGCTTTCACCGCGAAGGTGCGCTTCAAGAGATAGGCCGCAGTCATGCCCTTGAGCATCATGGCCGCCGCGGTCTTGTCGTCGACCTTGTCGGGCAGCTTGATCAAACGCTCCGCGGCGATGATCCGCTCGGCGGCGTAGGAGCCGAGGCCCGCCTGGTAGGCGACGCGGTCGCCGGACTTGAACTCGGTGACGCCGGCCCCGACGGCAACCACGACGCCCGCGCCCTCGCTGCCGACCACGAACGGAAAGCCTCCCGGCGC